>CP064990.1:0-304154 GCA_016699915.1 Neisseriales bacterium
GTTGCAATCATACCTGGCACTCTCATTGTTGTTTCCCTATGATACCGAACTGCTCAGAAATTGCATTGATACCTTGCTAGGCATATCAATAATGGCCAAATCCGTATATTCAATGGCGCTTATGAGATTACATTTTGTGAATTGAGGAGGTACAGAGCTTCTTAGAGCAAGAAATTAGCACGCCTCTCAAACGACATTAAGAAAGACATGCATCACGATTTAATGAAAGAGCAAAAACGTGCTGCTAAAAGCAAGGACAATGGTGAAAAAGCATTCATCAAAGAAATGGCCAACTATCGTAAGTCATGCAAAGCCGGAAGAGCTGAGGAAACTTCAGGTCACAAAAAATCCACCATCGATCATAAAAACAAGATTTAACTGAACAACTTTCAAATCTCACCTGCCCGAAATTATTATGCCCTAAAATTCATTAACCAGTGCAAGCGTTGGTGATCGGACGATTATATCGATTAGTGATGGGTATGTAGGATATGCGGAACAAGAGCCCCTGCTTCCAAAAATCCAAATCTATCAATAGGCTCAAGAGATCGCGTCAAGTATTCAGGCGATAATGCCAGCGGCAAATCAACACTGATTAAGGCAATTTTAGATGATGTCCGGTGTTATTAAAGCGGGCAATTGGCATACACCAAAGGTCAGTGCTATTGGATATTTGGATCAGCATTACAGTACCTTGTCTGCTCAAAAAGACGGTATTAGAGACCATTGATGAATTGGTGCCAACCTGGCCCCATATTGCAGTGCGTCGTCATTTAAACGATTTTCTATTCCGCAAAAATGAAGAGGTCAACAGCCTGGTTGCTCGGCTATCAGGTGGCAGCACGTCTGTCACTCTCGCACAAATTGCAGCTAAAACACCTAAACTTCTGATCTTGGATGAGATCACGAATAACCTTGATTTAGAAACAAAAGAACATGTAGCGCAAATCCTCAAAGCTTATCCCGGAGCGATTGATTATATCTCCCATGATGCTGATTTCCTGAAAGAGATAGGTGGGATTCTTTTTTTTAAAATTAGTGATGGCTATGCAAGTTTTAGCACCAGATGATGGCAATTAAATTCGAACCCTCGTTTTAGGTAAACTTTATGCGCAGCATGTCTTGCATATCCTGTGTGTCCAAATGAACCTCTTGGCACAAAAGTTCCCTTGCAATTTGTATGACATGATCTAATAAAATTTAACCATATCCTTTACCACGGTTTTTTCTTTTGTGATCAAATCATCAATATAAAGAATTTCCCCCCATGCAAGCATTGTAAGAAAAGGCTGTGTTTACGGAGAAGATAATTGAACATCATAATAAAATAACTTTTTTCAAGATCTACCTATTTTTTAATGAACCCAACTAATCTTACTGGAGCTTCTGTCCCGTCTTTAATTTTGATGGGAAGAACCATAGTAAAACTGTTTGTAGGTAGCATACTATCCAAATTTGCTACATTTTCTATGATTATCTTATCCGAGCCTAAAAAGGTTTTATGCACTTTAAAGCCATCCTCAGGGCGATCGGGTGAAAGTGTATCAATGCCAAGAGCATTCACGCCTCGTTCAAATAAAAGTGACGCGGCTCCAGAAGATACGGATGGAAATACATGGTTGTTATGGTATTTCGAAGGTGTATGCCAAAATTTGCTCCAACCAGTTTTAACCATCGCACATGAGCCTTTTGGAATAAGCCCATACTTACTTTCAAAATCCAATACATCTTGGGCGCTTAAGGAATAGCGTTCGTGGCATTTATCTGATACATTGATGACCACGCACGGCATTATCAAGTCATTCACATCAAAATCATAAATGAATTTTCCTCCAAGAATACAGTGGCTTGGCGCGTCCATGTGCGTGCCGATTCCAGCATGCATTTTTACTTTCATCACACGGAATTTATCTTCGCTCGTGCAATCAGAATAATCTATATGCACATCATGATTAAACCCGCATCCACCATTCCAGGTAGGGATAGTGCTATCGAGCGCGTGGGTTAAGTCAATAAGTTTATAGGGGAAAGTCATAATTTACTCCTGATGCTTTTGATCTAATCTTGCGGGCCAAATAGTAGTTGCATCACCAAACTTTGGATCAGCTGATCAGCTACTTTATGGTCGATTAAAAAAACCCTTTAGGTTACTAATAGACATAAATGCTATAGCAAGTACTAAAAAGTGTCATATTTCGTTATTTTAAGAACATAGCAAGCTTAGTTTGAGTAAGAATCCTTATCATCAAAAACAGCAAAAATCAATAATAGCGGCATTTCTCATCACCACGGATGGTGATAATGGGTAGCATTATTATCGAAATCTGCTAGAATCCTGGTCGGCGAAGTTGACATTCCCCACCCAGTTTGGGGTGATTATTTGAAGGAATACCAACCTTCTCCAGTTAATCATTTTGCACAATTACCCTCCCCCCTCAAAAATAAAAATGAGCGCCTTAAATAGGTAATACGTAATATGCGTTACAATTGGAAAATTTTGTTAATCGGGTCACTTCACTAATATAGCGAGCATCACGATGAAATCATCTAAATCATTTTTGGGATCATTTTACTGCCTCTTTACTGATCCTCAATCTTGCTGGCTGTTCTTCGAAACCGAATGAAAAAGAAAAAGCCAATGTATCCAACAAAACATTGGTTATTGGTTTGTTAGCTGGTCCAGCTGGTTTTGACCCAGCGCAGTATACAACACATGATGACCTAGTTCCTTCCAACCCAATTTACGACCGATTGGTTTCTTTTAAACGCGGAACCACTACCATTGTCCCAAGCCTTGCCGAAAATTGGAAAGTTTCCAAAGATGGTTTAACTTATACCTTCTATTTAAGAAAAGGTGTTAAGTTCCATACCACCAATTACTTTAAACCCACAAGAGATTTTAATGCTGATGATGTGGTGTTTACCTTTAATCGTATACTTGATCAAAAACACCCCTTTAGAGTCGCCTATCCTGCAGAATTTCCTAACTTTGAAGATACTGAAAAATTTGATCAAAGTAGTGAAGGTGGATCCTTACACTGTGCAATTTGTCTTACGTAAACCGGAAAGAATGCTAGGGATTTGGCTGCACCTTCTTCCTCCATTTTATCTTGGGAATATGCCCAGCAGCTTCTTCGACAAGGTAAAGCGTCAGACATTGGCGTAAAACCGATTGGCACTGGCCCTTTTATCCTCAAAGAATATCGTAAGAATCAGCAGATTCGTTGTGTTGCTAACAAAAATTATTGGGATCAACGTCCTGAAAACCAGTTAAAGCTTGATGGGCTGGTTATGTCCATTGTTCCTGAGTTAGCGATCCATGTCAAAAAACTACAAGCAGGTGAATTGCATGTGCTTGGAAAATTACTACCCTTAGATATTCCAAAATTCAAAAAAGACCCGAATTTTGTTGTGCATCAAGCCCTTTCCATAGATGCTTGGTTTATTGTGTATAATACACAAAAGTCCTTTTTAAGGGACAAACGAGTTCGCCAAGCACTAGATATGGCTCTTGATAAAAAAGCCATTTTGAAGGTCTTTAACGGTGCTGCCGTGCCACTTGCTACGCAGGTACCTACCCTTCAATGGGGGCATGATCCTTCCATTCAAAACCGGCCTTTTAATCCCACTAAAGCCAAACAATTGCTCAAGCAAGCAGGTTATCCAAACGGTTTTAATCTTAAATTTTGATTGCACTGAAACTGGTACCTACGAATGATTTAATTGCACAAATTATTCAAAGTAATTGGGCCAAGATTGGCGTGAAAGTTCAACTTGTTTCCTACACAGGAGGTGAATTTTGGCAACACGCCCGGGCAGGCGAGCACGACGCCATGTTTATGGGTGGTATAGGTAACAACGGTGACCCCGGTAACTTTCTCATTGCGCATACTTGTCAAGCAATTGCCATTGGCCAGAATTTATCTAAATGGTGCCACAAGCCTTTTGATCGTTTATATGATAAGGGACGCTATTCACTTGATCATACTGAGCAGGTTAATATTTATAAACAAGCACAGCAACTTCTCAAAGAAGAAGTGCCTCTATCACCCCTTTTCACCAGAATGGACGCGCATGTTACCCATAAATCCGTCAAGGGCTATGTGATACCTCTATTAACACCACAACAATATACGGGTATTTCAATTGAGTAAGGTTGATTTGAATCCCACGCTAGCTTTTGGATAGCGTGGGATTTTTACTATTGATTCTTCAGGTAGGGCGAGGATATAAGACTAAAAAAGCTGTTAAATGACAAGAAGAGTAAATAAACTGATTTAACTTAATCTTTATAAATCCTACGACGTTATTTTCAGATTTACGTAGAGCTTAAGCGCTCTTGGAGTATTCTTTGGTAAGCTTTAAAATTTTTAATCGGTTTTTGTGCGACTCCACTGACCATAGCAGCTTTCGCTACAGCAGATGAGACAACATAAATGAGTCTTGGATCGAATATACTGGGCATGATATATTCAGACCCATATTCCATTTTTTTGCCTTTATGAGCAGCAAAGACAGATTCTGGTACTGGTTCACGTGCCAGCAAAGCAATAGCTTGTGCTGCGGCAAGTTTCATAGCCTCATTAATCGTTGTGGCACGAACATCTAAGGCACCTCTGAAAATGTAGGGAAATCCAATCAAATTATTAATTTGATTGGGATGATCTGATCGACCAGTAGCAATCAATACATCAGGTCTTATTGCTTTAGCAGCTTCTGGGAAAATTTCTGGATTGGGATTCGCCAAAGCAAAAATAATCGGGTTGGGTGACATGAATTGGATAAGCTCAGGCGACAATGTGTTTGCAGTTGATAGACCAATAAATACATCAGCTCCTTTCATTGCATCAGTCAACGTGCGGGCATTGGTTTTAATCGCATGCTTGGTTTTCCAAGGGTTCATGTTTTCCTGCCGACCTTCATAAATTACGCCTGTTCTATCCAAAGCAATGACATGTTCATGTGGCACGCCATAATGCTTGATCAGATTCATACAAGCCGTACCAGCAGCGCCCGTACCGCTTAATACAACGCGGATCATTTTCATGTTCTTTTTAGTAAGATGCATAGCATTAATAAGTCCCGCTAAAACGACAATAGCTGTGCCATGTTGATCGTCATGAAACACAGGAATATCCATCATTTTTTGAGCGCTTCTTCAATGACAAAGCATGCTGGTGAGGCGATATCTTCTAAATTAATGGCACCCCAACTTGGGCCAATGTAACGCACAGCATTGATGAAAGTATCCGGATCAGTTGTATCCACTTCAATATCAATCGCATCAATATCAGCAAAACGCTTTAGTAAAGCTGCTTTACCTTCCATCACTGGCTTGGAAGCTAGTGCACCAATTTTACCGAGCCCTAGTACAGCTGTACCATTAGAAATGACGGCAACCATATTGCCTTTTGTGGTGTAGCGATAGGCTGATAAAGGGTCTTCGTGAATCGCTAGACAAGGCATAGCAACACCTGGTGTATAGGCAAGTGATAAATCATGTTGGTTAGCAAGTGGTTTAGTCGGTATAATGGCAATTTTTCCAGCTTTACGCTTTTCGTGAAAACGCAAAGCTTCTTGCTTTAGTTGCTTTTCGAGCTTGATCATAAAAAAGTACCGTCCATTTTAATTATAGTATGCATTGGATGAGCATTTTAAAACAATTTTGTATAATGTTGCTGGTAATCTGATACAAGTTGAGGCGCTCAGTTGGCTAAATACTTTCTAACAAACGATAATCCATTTTTGAATTGAGCTAACAATGACTACAGTTCCAAGTTTCATTTTTGATAAGCGTAAGGCTTATTCCATATTGGCTGTTAGCACGCTAACCTTTATCATTGGTTACATGGTATGGATGATGTTTGCGGTCATTGGCGTCTTTATCAAGAGTAGATTGAATCTGAACGCAACAGAATTTGGTTTGCTGATGGCTGTTCCAGTTTTTACTGGTTCTTTGATGAGAGCACCTTTAGGTTTTTTAGTAGATCGTTTTGGTGGTCGTATCGTCATGTTTGTGGTGTTGCTGTTTTCAGTTATACCGATTTGGCTAGTTAGTTATGCTAAGTTGTATTGGCATTTTTTAGCATTAGGAATGTTTACGGGCATCGTTGGCGGTACCTATGGCATAGGTATCCCCTATGTTGCTCACTGGTTTCCAAAGCATCGTCAGGGATTGGCCATGAGTATCTACGGAGCAGGCAGTATTGGGACAACTCTTAATAAAATGCTTGCTCCTTTATTGATTGCGCTATCTAGTTGGGTCATTGTTCCGCAAGTTTATGCTTGCCTTGTGCTCGTCGCGGCTCTACTATTTTGGCTATTTAGTTATCAAAATACCGATCATATTACTACGAGTAAAGTAACACTTAGAGAACAAATTGGAACCTTAAAAGACAAAATTGTGCTGTGTTATTGTCATTACTATTCTATTTCTTTCGGAGCATTTGTAGCACTAAGTTTATGGATGGTTCAGTATTATAAGGACGAATTTAGTTTGAGTCTTGAACAAGCTGCTTTCTTGACAGCCTGCTTTACCTTCCCGGCCAGTATGTTTAGAATACTGGGTGGGTGGCTTTCAGATAAGTATGATGGCCAAGTTGTTACGTTGTGGACAATGCGCATTGGCTGTCTTTGTACATTTTTCTTGTCTTTTCCCAGTGCGAGTATTACATTTTTTCTTCAGGGTTTTTACGTCGAATTAGTCCCCTACATTTTTGCTGTACTGATGTTCATTTTGGGCATCTGTCTCTCCCTTAGTAAAGCTAGTGTCTACAAATTTATTAGTGACAACTATATAGCTAAAATTGGCGCCGTATCGGGCATTGTTGGTACAGTAGCTGGTATCAGTGGCTCACTTTGGTTGTTTATTTTTGGTTTTTTGTTTGATTTAACAGGCATTAGATCAACTACTTTTATGTTTTTATTTTTGATGATTTTTTTAGCGCTTATCTTATTACGTGCTACTAAAACAAAATAGATTTTTATATGTTGAATGTCTAGAAGATCTAGCGATAACTGAGAAATTATCCAGTCTAACCTTCTTACTTGCTACAACAACTTTGAATTTTGTGCCTGGTTAATGCATGGATTCAGTTTTAGGCGAAAGCTTGTTGGTGAATAAATTTTATTTTAGCTATCAATCAAGCGCATGAATGATAGTTTTTTCTTAATTTTGGAAAGGGTTGACGATGACATCGTGGATAACACAAATTGTGCGTCCCGAAATTCTGACTTTAGTGCCTTATAGTTCAGCACGTAGCGAATACAGTAGCCAAGGGCACAACGAAGTTCAACTAGATGCCAACGAAAATCCTTGGAAGCCTCGCGGGCAAAGCGTATCAATTAACCGTTATCCCGAACCGCAGTCCATCCAGTTAAAACAAAAAATAGCGAAGTTATACAACATAGCGCCTGAGCAGTTATTAATCTCAAGAGGTGCTGATGAAGCCATTGATTTATTAATTCGCACATTTTGTCGTCCTGAAAAAGATGCCATTATTGCTAGCCCACCTACCTTTGGCTCTTACACTGTTTATGCTCATATCCAATCAGCAAAAGTCATTAATATTCCATTGGATACGAAAGATTTTTCGTTGAATTTATCGGGTATGATGTCTGTTCAAGACGTCAAGATTGTTTTTATTTGTACGCCAAATAATCCAACAGGTTCAACCGTATCATTGGATCAGATCCAAGCTTTATGCGAAAATTATAAGGGTCGGGCTATTGTTGTGGTTGACGAAGCTTATATTGATTTTGCTGATATGCCTTCTGCCTTAACGCTATTAAAACAATATGCTAATCTTGTTGTATTAAGAACATTTTCTAAAGCATATAGCTTGGCTGGGGCGAGAATTGGCGTTTTGGTTGGCAATGCCGATATTGTTGCTCTAGTGAGAAAAGTTTTGGCGCCTTATCCTATTTCAACATTCTGTTATAACGCGGCTTTTGATGTGTTAACGCCGGAGAATTTGGTTGATGTTAAAGAACGCATTGCCATTCTCAAAAAAGAAAGAAAATATCTGTATCAACGTTTACAGCAATCCAATGTGCTGACAAAAGTTTGGCCAAGTGCCGCCAACTTTTTATTGGTGATTGCAAAAGAGGCGGATGATCTATATCAAAAACTCAAAGACCAAAACGTGATTGTGAGAAATTGGAATAAAGTCATCCCTGGCGGCTTAAGAATTACGGTTGGAGCGCCAGAAGAGAATCAAAGGTTATTAGCAGCACTGGATTGATTGTAGCAAGTAGTCTTGCTTGATATATTAAGCGTTTTTTCTTAGCAAACTTGGTAGTATTGATGAAAAAACTTGCCAAGATACGATCAGCATTGGCTGATGGTGTTAGCGTATCTCCTCAAAAAGCAGCTTCTTTGTTTAAGACTGATTCGGGTTGTTATGCGGCTCATGACCAGTTCATAGGTGTGACCGTTCCAACCATCAGAAAAATTGCAAAACAATTCGATTCTCTTCAGTTAGGCGATCTACAAGGTTTATTGACCTCTTCTATTAACGAAGAAAGGTTTTTAGCGCTCATTATTCTGATTATGCAGTATCAAAAATCAGACCTTGTGCAACGCGAAAAACTGTATCAGTTTTATGTGGATCACCTTCAACATATCAATAATTGGAATTTGGTTGATGCCTCGGCACATTGGATTATTGGTGCGCATTTGTTTGATAAAGATCGTTGTTTATTAGAACAACTAGCACAATCTGATAATTTATGGTCGCGAAGGATTGCTATGGTAGCAACTTGGTATTTTATTCGGCAGAACGATATAGTATGGACATTCAAAATTGCAACTCAGCTTTTGGCAGATCAAGAAGATCTTATTCATAAAGCGGTAGGTTGGATGCTAAGAGAAGCTGGGAAGCGTGATGAAAGCGCGCTTACTCAATTTCTCAACAAATATGCTTCAATCATGCCAAGAGTAATGCTGCGTTATGCCATTGAAAAATTATCACCAACGATTCGTCAGCAGTATCTTGCAATGCGTTAAATCGTGCCAATAAAAAATTGCAATACTTCATCTAATCCATTGTTGTTGGTTGTGTTGATGCTAATTTAGCGCCGAGCCAGCGAATAAACCTGACCGCTCCATAAAAGAAGGGTATGCCACATATTGTGAAAAACAATTTCCAGCCATAACTATTTATAAATAATGGCCACAATTGTTCTTTAGGAAAAATACCAACCCAGGCAGAAAGGGTTAGTACAACTCCCGTATCAATAAAAAGTGATACCATGGTACTACCACTATTTCTTGCCCACAAGTATCTTCCCTTGGTGAGTTTTCGGATGGCTAAGTAAAGGAAAATATCAAATGATTGTGAAATATAACAGGCAATCATTGATATGATGAACATATAACCAAACATACCAAAAGTATTGTGAAAAGCTAAACTGGTCATTTTTGACCATGTGGTAGTAGGTAAAGTATCTATAAATAAAACCAAAAGAGCAACCATGGCACTGGCTGCTATAGCGCTACGCACACAAAATCTTGCTTTTTCTTTGCCATAGAATTCTGTAATTAAATCACTGATAAAAAATGAAATCGGATACAAAACCGCACCAGCAGATAGTTCAAAATTCGGAATCAACAGAAAATTTAGCGCAACAAACTTCTGATAAACCAAATTTGATAGTACGATCACCAGCGCAAATAGTATGCAAAGTCCCGTGAAGATTCTTTCATTAGAGAACATAGAAAATATCCATTTCGTAAGTAATAGTGAAATGGTATTTTATCTACCTTTCATCTTTTCTCATCAATTGTTTGGATATTGCTGACTAAATACTCACCTATTTAGCGTAATAGGGAGCTGGAAGAACGCTTTATTTATTGTGCGAGCGCTTTATATCTCTAATTTGCAATGTTTCGGGGATTTACTGGGCAGATGCAGTATTCTTTTACCACCGATAGTTGACCTAAGTAATAGTTGGACAATGGACAGCTTTCATTTACAGTGCCATTAGCAATATCATCCTTACTATTTGTAATCTGAATCATTAGAATAAAGCAGGCACCATAATATAACCAAGATGTTCTTCAGTAAACCAAATAGGTTTCCGACAGCGGCACGACCAATGATCGGTACACTAATTAAATTAATGGCTGTCAAAACACCATTGGGTTCATTCTCAATGACTTGAATTGAGCGAGATTTGCAAGATAGCACGTAGATACCCCTTTTCCTCTAAGGATTTGATACCATCCCAGACATTAGGGGCTTGATTTGAAGCTTAGCTGCGATTTCTTGAAGTGTGGGAGCAATACCTCACCTACTTTTTAAGTTTTGCATTACCTGCAAAAGTCTATGCTGCACTTGAGAAAGCTTGAACACACAAGATCCTTGTATATTATTTTTCCTTTCTAACTCCTTTAAATTTTTTGTTATCGTGCTTGACATCCATAAACCGACCCGTTTGAGTATCGCGCTTAGTAAAGCGTTCGTTTTGTGGATTTTGCACTTGACTTCTTCCTTTAACTGCACCCCGACGGCTCCCATCACCAGACGGTGGATTCTTTGCCATAGCTTGTACCTCCTGATTTGATAGTAAATTTTAATTTCCCTTTATATATTTATATATTAGATAAATCTAAACACAATATCACATGCAAAAAAGTTGAAAATCATTAGTCATTATTATGAAACAGTATTTTTTCATCCTCGCACCTGTCTGATTTGATACTTAACAAATTATCTTTAAAATTCCTTATTTTTTAATTGAAATTTCCATTAATTTTTGGCCTTTTATTTGCTCGTTGTTAACTAAAGCGTAAATCGTCAAAAATTTTTGGATTCAAGAAAAATATCTTTAAATATGCTGGATTGCTTTAAAAAAAAGATATCGAACAAAACAATTGTAAAATTCCCTGTATATTATGCTCTTGCTCAAGTACAGTTTAGTTTGGTTGCGGATATTGAAAAAATATATGGTAGCTATACAATAAGAATTACATGACTTTTGGGGAAGAGTGTAATTAACTAAAGGAACATAGAATGAACGAACAGCAAAAAAAGGCAATGGAATACCCAATAAACGCAATGGCTTGCAGGATTCTTCTTGCTATTTCAGCAGGGAGGAATTCGAACCCACCAGTCTACTTCAAACCATCAGAGTTGCTCAATTTTTTTCCAGATGTAGATAGCGATAATGAAACAAAATTTAATCAAACATTTGGATTGACAATGATAGAAAAAAACTGTTGATATTAGATGCAAATGGAAATTTAGAAGTAGGTTCCAAGGGGTTTGATTTAGTGATCAGCATGATAAAAGATTATCCATATGTAGAAGGATACATTACTGGAAAAACCGAAGAACTCCCAGACAAAAAACCATTTTGGGCAAAATTTTTAGACGTGTATCCAACACTCGGAGTTATACCGATCATTTTTATTGGGCTTTTTATTGGGCTAATTTTAATTAACATCTTCGAATAGGAAGCATAACAAAAAAGGTTATTTGGCTTTACAACAAAGGTCAATCGCTATACTGAACCGGAACTAGTTGCAAAAGCATCTGCCGAAGAAAACGCCAATAGACCTACAGCATAAGATTGATAATACGGAGCATTTCATGAATATACACTCTCAATGAGGCGCAACAAGTTTATAGCGATTTATTATTAACCAACCACTGGCCACACAAAAAACTAAACCTAAACTAATGCAATAAACTTTCATACTATTCACTCTTGCGCAATACAAAAAATATCTCAAAGTTAAAAATCAAATATCTGGGAGGACAAAAACTACTTGGTGGTACACAATGCCCTCCATCATCAATCAAACAAGCATTTCCTATGCTGTTACCAGCAATCGAAAACTGGCTATCAATAGTTAAGAGAGTGGGGTAAAAATAAAGATCAGAAACGATAAAAGAAAACGTTTAGTGCGTATTAAGGGGCATCCATCATGCTATTTCGGAGGAGAGCACTACACACAATAGGGGGTACATTATGTGCTCTACTAAGTAGCAACTACAAAACTGTTAGATCTTTATTAGATCAAGTAATCTTTTTGGAATATGTCTGTTAAGAACCCCGATAATACAAGTGTTATTTCTTGGATTCTAGAATAAAAAAATACATGCAGAAAGTAGGTAAGATTGTCAATTAGACTGGTGGGTCTGGTTGGACTTGAACCAACGACCCCCGCCTTATCAAGACGGTGCTCTAACCAGCTGAGCTACAAACCCCATGACAGGTAGACATAAAGAACTGATAGATGTGAGACTTGATTGTATTCCTTTTTTAGTCGCTTTCTTTCTCTAGAAAGGAGGTGATCCAGCCGCAGGTTCCCCTACGGCTACCTTGTTACGACTTCACCCCAGTCATGAAGCATACCGTTGTAAGCGACTCCCCGAAGGTTAGTCTACCCACTTCTGGTACCCCCCACTCCCATGGTGTGACGGGCGGTGTGTACAAGACCCGGGAACGTATTCACCGCAGCATGCTGATCTGCGATTACTAGCGATTCCGACTTCATGCACTCGAGTTGCAGAGTGCAATCCGGACTACGATCGGCTTTGTTGGGATTGGCTTCGCCTTGCGGCTTTGCGACCCTCTGTACCGACCATTGTATGACGTGTGAAGCCCTGGTCATAAGGGCCATGAGGACTTGACGTCATCCCCGCCTTCCTCCGGCTTGTCACCGGCAGTCCCATTAAAGTGCTCAACTAAATGGTGGCAACTAATGGTAAGGGTTGCGCTCGTTGCGGGACTTAACCCAACATCTCACGACACGAGCTGACGACAGCCATGCAGCACCTGTGTCCAAATTCCCTTTCGGGCACTCCCGCATCTCTGCAGGATTCTTGGCATGTCAAGACCAGGTAAGGTTTTTCGCGTTGCATCGAATTAATCCACATCATCCACCGCTTGTGCGGGTCCCCGTCAATTCCTTTGAGTTTTAACCTTGCGGCCGTACTCCCCAGGCGGTCAACTTCACGCGTTAGCTGCGCTACTGAGGATTTCAACCCCCAACAGCTAGTTGACATCGTTTAGGGCATGGACTACCAGGGTATCTAATCCTGTTTGCTACCCACGCTTTCGTGCCTGAGCGTCAGTCTTATCCCAGGGGCTGCCTTCGCCATCGGTGTTCCGCCACATCTCTACGCATTTCACTGCTACATGTGGCATTCCACCCCCTCTGACAGACTCGAGTTCACCAGTCCTCAATGCCCGTCCCAAGTTAAGCTCGGGGATTTCACATCAAGCTTGATGAACCGCCTGCGCACCCTTTACGCCCAGTAATTCCGATTAACGCTCGCACCCTACGTATTACCGCGGCTGCTGGCACGTAGTTAGCCGGTGCTTATTCTTTGGGTACACTCATGCTATCTTGTTTATTAGACAAGATAAGCTTGTTCCCCAACAAAAGTCCTTTACAACCCGAAGGCCTTCTTCAGACACGCGGCATGGCTGGATCAGGGTTGCCCCCATTGTCCAAAATTCCTCACTGCTGCCTCCCGTAGGAGTCTGGGCCGTGTCTCAGTCCCAGTGTGGCGGATCGTCCTCTCAGACCCGCTACTGATCGAAGCCTTGGTAGGCCTTTACCCCACCAACTAGCTAATCAGCCATCGGCCGCTCGTATAGTGTGAGGCCCGAAGGTCCCCACTTTCCTCTTCATAACAAAGAGCGTATGCGGTATTAGCTACGCTTTCGCGTCGTTATCCCCCGCTACACGGTACGTTCCGATGTATTACTCACCCGTTCGCCACTCGCCACCCGGTGTTGCCACCTGTGCTGCCGTTCGACTTGCATGTGTAAAGCATGCCGCCAGCGTTCAATCTGAGCCAGGATCAAACTCTTGAAGTTTAATCACTGTTTACATATTGTATTGCATGATTTGCGACTTCTTTGAATCAAAAAAGTCCCACATCTATCGGTTCTTTATGTCTAAATTGTATAAAGAGCATATATCAAACAAGGGGGAAGAACTATACGGGAAGTTAGGTGGGGTGTCAATGGGAAATATCACTAAGGCACTTCTAAAAAACCAAATCATATTGATCAATCAATTAGTTATCAAAATAAAGTCGGTATTTAAGTTTTTGTTTTTCGTGTAGCAGCATATTTTTGATTCGGGTCAACCAATGCAAAGTCAACCTGCTTACTTTCCAGATTAGCTGCGGCTACAAGTATGGTGAGCGTATCGCCAAGTCGATAAACTTTGCCACTACGTTCCCCCTCAATAGCAAGTGTTTCTGGTCGATAATGAAAATAGTCTTTACCTAAGGCAGAAATATGTACCAAGCCTTCCACGTAAATCTCATCTAAAAGCACAAATAATCCAAAGCTGGTTACCCCACTAATTTTTCCCGTAAAAATCTCACCAACTTTGTCCTGCATAAAATAAGTTTTTAACCAAGATTCAACAGCTTGAGTCGCCTCATCGGCCCGCCTTTCGGTTAATGAACAATGTAGACCCATTTGATCCCACTGTCGCATTTTTTCAAAACGCTTGGCTAGAATCGCTTTAATCACCCGGTGCGTTAATAAATCTGGATATCGTCTAATCGGCGAAGTAAAGTGCATATACTGTGGATAGGATAAACCAAAGTGACCCACGTTTTCAGGACGATAAACAGCTTGTTGCATAGAGCGCAATAAAGCAATTTGTAACATGGTGGCATCGGGTCGATTGCGTATCTTTTCAGACAATTTTGCGTAATCTTTTGAAGTAGGTTTATCGCCACCTGATAATGCGAGTCCACATAACGACAAAATTTTTCTTAATGCTTCTAATTTTTCTGGCGTGGGTCCTTCATGAACACGATATAAACAAGACACTTTATGTTGTGCAATCATATTCGCCGCACAAGTATTAGCAGCAAGCATGCACTCCTCAATTAATCGGTGCGCATCGTTTCTCACAACTGGCTCGATACGTTCAATTTTGCCTTGTTCATTAAAATGCATAAGGGTTTCTACACTATCAAATTCAATAGCGCCACGATGGAGACGTTGGGAGTGCAAACGCTTGAACAATGCATAAAGTGTATCAATAACTATTTTATATGGATAATCGCTACCCGTACTAATCCATTGCCATACTTGGTTATAAGTCAGTCGAGCTTTGGAACAAATTATTGCTGGATAAAATTGATAATTGGTAACGCTACCTTCTAGGCTAATTTGCATTTCACAAACAAGGCTTAATCGATCAGCTTCTGGGTTTAACGAACAAATACCATTGGATAAGGATTCTGGTAGCATGGGAATTACACGTCTTGGAAAATAGACAGATGTTCCTCTTTCATAGGCCGCTTCATCCAAAGCACTATGCGGTTTGACATAGTGACTCACATCCGCAATAGCAACCCATAAACGCCAATCGCGACCATTTTTTTCAGCATAAACAGCATCATCAAAATCCCGTGCATCTTCTCCATCAATAGTCATAAACAGCAAATTACGCAGATCAACACGACCAACACAGTCTTGCTCACGCACATAATTTTTTATAGTTGCTGCTTGCTTCAAAGCTGCATCGCTAAAAAGATGTGGCAAAGCATAACTACGTAATG
Organism: Neisseriales bacterium; assembly: GCA_016699915.1. Taxonomy (NCBI): domain Bacteria; kingdom Pseudomonadati; phylum Pseudomonadota; class Betaproteobacteria; order Neisseriales; species Neisseriales bacterium. The sequence goes on from CP064990.1 coordinate 15,549, forward strand.
CCATTTCTATTTCCATGCCCGGTGCTGCATAATCACCCAGTACTTCTACAATTTTCCCAATAGGCTGATCAACAGTATTTGGCTGCTGCACGATATCGACAACCACAACTTGCCCAGGTTTTGTGGAGATACTTTGAGTGCAATCAATCAAAATACGCTGGCAAATACGATTGTTATCAGGCAAAACCATCGTCAGACCGTATTGATAATAAACCCGTCCTACTAACTGGTTTACAGCGTGATGTAGTACTTCAACAATGCGGCCATATGGTTTTTTGCGATGATTAAATCCCATTACCTGCACCATAACTTCATCACCATGAAACACTTGGCGCATCTCTTGTTCAGATAAAAACACGTCTTCCAATGTATTGTCATCGGGCACAGCAAACCCATAACCTGCTTGATGACCTTGTATGCGACATTTAATGAGGTGTAATTTACTCGTAACACAAAGTGCCCCCTTGCGGTTTAGAATGATTTGCCCATCACGTTGCATAGCACGCAAACGACTATCAAAATATTGCTGTTCAGTAGACTTAATGGAGAGTAGTTTGCAAAGTTCACGAGGGGCAACAGGCATGTTCAACTGCAAAAGTACATCCAAAATATGTTCTCGACTCGGCAAAGGAAAACCATATTTTGCTGTTTCGCGTCGGATATGTGGATCTTTTTGTCGCAGACTTTGTTTTTGAAGTTTGGAAGGTCTTTTAAACATTGACATTTCAGGTACCATCCTTATAATCTAATGCTTGCAGTTGAGAGCTCCTAGCAAATCGCGCTGTGTCGTCGTGCCCAGGTGGCGGAACTGGTAGACGCACTAGGTTCAGGTCCTAGCGCCGGCAACGGTGTGGAAGTTCGAGTCTTCTCCTGGGTACCACTTTTTTAAGCTGTAAGCATACATGATGCATTTATCCTACTTTAGCAGGTATTGTACGGTTAGCAGCATACCATGCAAAATGTTTGTGTACTTGTACAGCATAAATTGCAGTATTGCTAAAAAATAGCTTAAAAATCATGATCAATACAGAAATTCTCAATCAAACAGAAAATTGGCTTATCAACTTGTCGTCACGCACGCTTGCCATTAAACAGCATCTTGAATACGACACCAAAAAAGAAAGGCTAAAAGAACTAACAGCGCTCATTGAACAGTCGGCAGTGTGGTGCGATCCTAAACGTGCTCAAACGGTTGGGAAAGAGAAAAAAACAATAGAAGTGACTGTCAAGCTATTGGATACCATCACAAATCATCTTGCAGATTGTAAGGCGCTATTGTCTATGGCTACCGCTGAAGCAGATCATGAAACCATCATGGCAGTATTTCATGACGTTGCAGATATTGAAAAACAGCTCAAGCAACTAGAGTCTTGCACTTTATTTAACCAACCCATGGATGCCAATAACTGTTTTATTGATATCAAAGCAGGAGCTGGTGGTACCGAGGCACAAGACTGGGCTAGCATGCTCTTTCGTATGTATATACGCTATGCGGAACGTAAGGGTTTCCAGGTGGAAATATTGGAAGAATCAGAAGGGGAAGTGGCAGGTATCACAAGCGCCACCATTAAAATTGCGGGCCGCTACGCTTTTGGTCTACTACGCACTGAAACAGGGATACATCGCTTAGTGCGCATCTCCCCTTTTGATGCCAACGCTCATCGGCACACTTCTTTTGCTTCTGCTTTTGTTTATCCAGAAATTGATGAATCAATCCAGATTGATATCAATCCGGCCGATTTGAGAATTGACACCTTCCGGGCATCCGGAGCTGGTGGTCAACATGTGAATAAAACCGACTCGGCCATACGGATTACGCACCGCCCAACAGGCATCGTTGTACAATGTCAAAATGATCGCTCGCAGCACCGCAATCGCGAAGAAGCCATGCAGTTATTGCGTGCTAGATTATATGACCTTGCACTACGTGAGCAACATAAAAAAAAACAAGCTTTGGAAAGTAACAAAAAAGAGGTGGGATGGGGACATCAGATTCGCTCTTATGTATTTGATCAGTCGCGCATTAAAGATTTGCGGACAGGGTATGAAGTAGGCAATATCAAATCAGTCATGGATGGCGACTTGGATGGCTTTATTGAAGCGAGTCTCATGGCGAAAGTATAATAAACAAAATGACAACTACAACGCCAAAAATGATCAGTGAACCTGCCACTGACGAAAACCAAGTTATTACAGAGCGACGCCATAAATTGACTGCTTTGCAGCAAGTAGGTAACGCCTACCCGAACGATTTTCGCCGTAGCCACTTTGCTCAATTGCTACATACAGAATTTGGTTTACTTGATAAAACACAGCTCGCTGAAAAACCGATTACTGTCTCGGTTGCGGGTCGTATGATGCTCAAGCGACTCATGGGTAAGGCAAGCTTTGCAAGCTTGCAAGACCAATCTGGAACCATTCAGTTATATATCAGCGATCAAAGCATTGGCCATGTTGCTCATCAAGCTTTTAAAGCATGGGATCTTGGTGATATTTTAGGAGCAACAGGCGTTTTGTTTAAAACGAACACCGATGAATTGACAATACGAGTCACCACCGTTCGGATGCTTACGAAAACCATTCGACCACTCCCTGAAAAGTTTCATGGGCTAAGCGATCAAGAGCAAAAATATCGACAGCGCTATGTTGACTTGATCGTCAACGCTGCAACCCGAGAGAATTTCATCAAACGCTCGCAAATTGTGCAGGCTATGCGCCAGTTTATGGTCGATGAAGGATATTTGGAAGTTGAAACACCTATGATGCATCCTATACCAGGTGGTGCTGCAGCCAAGCCTTTTATCACACACCATAATGCTTTAGATATGCCACTTTATTTACGCATTTCTCCGGAGTTATATCTCAAGCGTCTTGTTGTAGGTGGCCTTGAAAGAGTATTTGAGATCAACCGTAGTTTTCGTAATGAAGGACTCAGCACAAAACATAATCCAGAATTTACCATGATGGAATTTTATGAAGCATACTGCAACTATGAGCGTATGATGCAGATGGCAGAATCCATCATTCGCAATTGTGCGACGTTAGTCTGCCATACACAGGTTATCGCTTATAACCAACACACAATTGATCTTTGCAAACCTTTTTTGCGTTTAACGATCACAGAGGCTATACAACATTATAATCCACAATATCAAGCAAACGATCTGGCTGATATAGCTTGGCTAACAAAAACCTTGGCGAAACTTCAGCAAACGCTACCCATCAACCCAACACTTGGTAATTTGCAGTTAGCCTTATTTGAAGCCTCTACTGAAAAACAACTACAACAACCTACTTTTATTATTAATTATCCAACCGAGGTCTCTCCGCTTGCTAGGGCTGCGGATCATAATGCTGCAATCACCGAACGCTTTGAGTTATTCATTGCGGGCGCCGAAATCGCTAATGGATTTTCTGAACTCAATGATCCACAAGAACAAGCGAAGCGCTTTATGGAACAGGTCAAACAAAAAGAGGCGGGAGACGAAGAAGCAATGTATTTTGATGCAGACTATATTCGTGCATTAGAGTATGGCCTTCCACCTACAGGCGGTTGCGGTATCGGCATTGATCGGCTCGCGATGCTACTAACTAACGCACCTTCTATCCGCGATATCATCTTATTTCCAACTCTACGCACTGAATAATTTATGTACTAATTCAATCAATCGTACAACATATGTCCTAAGCACGGTTGATGCGTTCTTTTAAGTCTTTACCTGGTTTAAAATGCAACCTATACTTTGCAGGTGTTTGAACGCTCTGACCAGTTTTTGGATTACGACTAGTGCGTGCTTGCCTGTAGCGCAGGAAAAACGCGCCAAATCCGCGAATTTCAATGCGCTGTTCTTTACGTATTGCCTGAATCATACTGTCTAATATTAAGGTAGTCGCCTGCCTTACATCCGAAACAGAAAGAAACGCCTTACTGTTCTTAGCAAGGCGCTCACTGATTGCAACCATAAGCGCTGACTTAATCATCACAATACCAGTTATTTTTCCTCATCACCCGATAATTTAGCCTTGAGTAGTACCCCTAAACTAGTCGTACCTGTGCTGACATTCTTATCTTGCTTTGTTTTTTTGGTCGTTTTCACTGTTTTAGTAGTCTTAGTCACCTTGGTTGTTTTTTTAATTTCTGGCGCTTTAATAGATAACAGCGCGCGACGCAATTTGCGGTCAGTTGAAATAATAACGACTTCAAGCTGGTCACCTACTTTGGGATCAAATTGACCTTCCCGTTCACGTATTGCGATCACTTCCGATTCAGGTAAGTACCCCTCAACCCCTTCTGCTAAATCAACCAATACACCTTGATCATCAATGAACTTTACCGTACTAGTAATAACGGTATCTTTCACATAAACAGATACAAAATTGCCAAATTTATCTTCTTCAAGCTGTTTAATGCCTAATCCAACACGTTCTTTATCGGCATCAAGCGATAGCAATACCGCTGTTACTTCATCGCCTTTGGTAAAACGCTTGATTGACTCTTCGCCCGCTTCATCCCACGCAAGATCATGAATATGCACCAGACCATCAATACCGTTAGGTAACCCAATAAAAATACCAAAATCCGTAATAGATTTGATCTTACCAGTAATATGGTCGCCCTTATTATACTGGCTTGCAAATAATACCCAGGGATTCTCTTGGCACTGTTTCATACCCAAACTAATACGACGTCGATCTTCATCAATATCTAAAACCATGACCTCTACTTCATCACCAAGCTGAACAAATTTTGATGGGCTCACGTTTTTGTTTAACCAATCCATTTCGGACACATGCACCAATCCTTCAATACCTTGCTCAATCTCAACAAAAGCACCATAATCAGTCAAATTGGTGACATGGCCGAGCAATTTAGTGCCTTTTGGATAACGCTGTGACAAACCAATCCACGGATCTTGCGCAAGCTGTTTTAAACCGAGCGAAACACGATTTTTTTCTTGATCAAATTTTAGGACTTTTGCTTCAATTTCATCCCCTACTGCCAATATTTCAGAAGGATGTTTAACGCGACGCCACGCAAGATCTGTAATATGGAGCAGTCCATCAATACCCCCCAAATCAACAAAAGCGCCATAGTCTGTAATATTCTTAACAATTCCCTTGATTGTCATACCCTCAGTTAAGCTATCTAATAATTCTTTCCGCTCTTCTCCGAGGGATACTTCTAAAACGGCACGACGGGACAGGACGATATTATTGCGCTTCCGATCCAGTTTAATAACCTTAAATTCAATGGTTTTACCTTCATAAGGGGTCATATCTCGAATAGGCCGTATATCAACCAGTGACCCGGGCAAGAAAGCACGGATACCACTAACCATCACAGTTAAACCACCTTTAACCTGCCCGCTGATCAATCCAGTAAGTATTTGGCCATTTTCTAACGCTTCTTCAAGCATAAGCCATGTCGCTAGTTTTTTAGCTTTATCGCGCGATAACTTGGTCTCACCATAACCGTTTTCGAGCATTTCAATAGCAACAGTTACAAAATCTCCTATTTGCACTTCAAGTTCGCCGTTATCGCCTCTAAATTCGCTAATGGGAACAAGGGATTCGGATTTCAAGCCAGCACTTAGTGTGACAAAATTACTGTCAATATTTATCACTTCTGCAGTGACAACTTCCCCTGTACGCATTTCTTGCTGCTTAAGGCTTTCTTCAAAAAGTTGGGCAAAATTTTCCGTATTTGTATTTGTCATGAAATCGCTCTTCACGCGTACCAGGCAATACGCAACATGTAATTAAAAAATCGCACCTTCCTGAGTGTGCGTACAACTCATCTTTCTTCTGAACACCGTAGCGAGGCTTTTAAGCTTGCAACGTGCCACCAATTTAGCATCTGTTGGAGCACAGCATCAACAGACAAAGCTGTTGTGTCCAATGCTTTAGCATCACTTGCCATTTTAAGTGGCGAGGCATTACGTTGCCTATCTTGCTCGTCACGCTTAAGAAGCTGCACTCTAACAGTAGCGAGGTTAGCAGGTTCACCGTTTTTAATCAACTGGTTGTATCGTCGACGCGCTCTTTCATCCACGCTTGCGATAAGATATACCTTCAATAACGCATCAGGAAAAATGGTTGTAGCCATGTCTCTACCTTCTGCAACCAACCCAGGGAAACATCGATATTGTCGCTGCCAACCAATCAGTTGCATGCGCACATTAGCAAAAGTGGCCACCTTTGATGCCATCATACTCACGTTTTCGGTACGCAGATCCTCTAAAACAATTGGCCTGCCCTTAAAACGAAGAGGCAAGTAAGTAAGATCACGTGCAATATCTGATGCACACTGTTCAATAGTAGCGTTATCTGACAAATCAACTTGATGCACTAAAAGAAACCAAGCAAGCACACGATACAGTAAACCTGAATCAAGATAATGAAAACCAAGTAAATTTGCCATTTTTTCTGCAATAGTTCCTTTCCCAGAGGCTGAAGCACCATCAATGGCAATAACTGGCGGCAGATGATCGTTCAAATCAGTTGGCATGTATGATTCATATACAATTAAAAGCTATAATGCTCATTTATTTTATTTAAATTCATTGATATATAGTGTATCAAGAAGCTGCCCAAGCACTCTTTACAGTGCGAGATATTTTACGTTTTGCCAGTAGCAAATTTAGTGCAGCGTCGCTTTTTTACGGACATGGCACAACTTGTCCCTATGAAGAAGCTGTCTATCTCGTGCTAACCGCCTTATCTTTATCATACAATCAACTTGATGCTTGTCTTGACGCACGTTTACTGCCTAGCGAAATTAACCAGCTCCTTTGCTACATTGAGGAGCGCATCACAAAACATATTCCTGTTCCGTATCTTACAAAGAAAGCTTGGCAGGGCGACTATGAATTTTATGTTGATCAGCGCGTTATTATACCGAGGTCATTCATCCACACATTACTCATCAATGCTGTGGCTCCTTGGGTTAATCCACAACAAATATATTACGCCCTTGATTTATGTACTGGTTCAGGTTGTCTAGCTATCCACATGGCTAACCTTTATCAAAAAGCCAAAATTGATGCTGTAGACATTTCGCCTGATGCATTGGTGGTAGCTGCCATCAATATTGAGCTTTACCAACTTAAGGAGCGTATTCGACTCATCCAAAGCAACCTATTTAGCTGCTGCAAACCAACTTTTCTTTATGACCTGATTGTGACAAATCCACCTTATGTCAGCCCAAGCAATATGGCAAATTTGCCAATGGAATATCGTTATGAACCCGGTTTAGCGCTTCGCGCAGAACAAGATGGTTTAGCGATCATCCTCACTATCCTCAAAAAAGCGGGTGATTTTCTAAGCGAAAAGGGAATATTGCTGATGGAGGTGGGCAGTAATAGAAAGGAACTCGAAATACGTTACCCTCTAACAACATGGCTGTGGTTAGACACGCCTGAAGATGCGGGCGCTGTCTGTTTGCTTACAAAAACTGATTTATCACTTTTTGCTACAATAGAAGCCGATAATAAAATAATACCGTAACACATGGGTGTAAGCAAACATCAAAATTTGAAACGTAGTAGAATTAGCATAACATGCATAAACATTATTTGATCGCAAAGGAAGGGTGGACGTTAATCGGGATCAGCTTGACCATCAGCATGGCATTGCAGTGTTATGCTGGTAAATGGGTCTTACCCGCTTGGCTCATTACATTCTTTGTCATTAGTTTTTTTAGAGACCCTGAGCGTATTGTATCAGTTCAGCCCAGCGCTATCTTATCCCCCGCTGATGGTCGTATTGTGGCCGTTGAAAAAACAAAAGATCCTTACCAGAAAAGTGATGCCTTAAAAATTGCTATTTTTATGAACGTTTTCAACATACATGCCAACTACCTTCCTGTGGCTGGCACCATACGCCAAGTGCAATATCATCCAGGCAAATTCTTTAAAGCCTCTCTTGATAAAGCATCTAAAGAAAATGAACGTAATGCGCTATTAATTGATATGCAAAATGGGCAGTCAATAACCGTCGTGCAAATCGCTGGGTTAATCGCAAAACGTATCTTGTGTTACATTAGCGCCGGAGATAAAGTCAACCAAGGTCAACGGTATGGATTTATTCGGTTTGGTTCGCGGGTAGAAGTTTATCTACCCATCACAGCTAAACCTCATGTGGCGATTGGTGACCATGTTACCAATGCACAAACTATAATTGCACAACTATAATTGCCATGATGAATCATTTTTCGCAACAGCCACTTGACGGAGTATGGCTTAAAAAGCAAGGCATCTATTTATTGCCGAATCTCTTCACATTAATTGCCTTATTTGCTGGATTTTTCAGCATCATTCAATCCATTAATCATCATTTTGAGGCAGCAGCATTATCGATCTTTACTGCTATGGCATTTGATAGTCTAGACGGTCGCATAGCAAGATTAACACATAGCCAAAGCCCATTTGGTACAGAATTTGACAGTCTTTCTGACATGGTAAGCTTTGGCGTAGCACCAGCAGTATTATCTTATGTATGGAAACTAAAAAATATGGGTAAATTTGGTTGGATGATTGCCTTTATTTTCTGTGCTTGTACGGCGCTACGATTGGCAAGATTCAACGTCATGGCAGGGAACACCGCTACGAGTAAGCGCTGGTTTATAGGCATGCCAAGCCCCGCTGCAGCTGTCTTGATAGCTGGTCTTATTTGGGTATGTTACGTCTATCACTACACAAGGCTACCCCATTTGGACTGGATCACACTCGTACTGACAGCTTTTGCGGGCATTTCTATGGTGGTCAATATCCCATTTTGGAGTTTTAAAGAAATTCACTTTAACCAACAGATACCCTTTACGGTCATGTTGGGGTTGGTACTGGCTATTTTGTTTTTTGTATATCAACCTCCTTTGGTATTATTTGGCTGCTTTTTGTGCTACAGCTTATCCGGATATTCGATTGCCCTTTATCGATGCTTATATCGCCCTCACAAACCTTCATAAGCACCTTACATCAAATCCTGTAACGCTTGCTGTAAGGCAGGAACGATATCAAATAAGTCCCCTACTATGCCATAGTCAGCAACCTGAAAAATGGGCTCTTCGGGATTTTTGTTAATTGCAATGATTACTTTTGCATCTTTCATGCCTGTTAAATGCTGAATTGCTCCTGAAATACCAATAGCAAGATAAAGCTCCGGCGCAACAACTTTACCCGTCTGCCCAATTTGATAAGTGTTCGGTACATATCCCGCATCTACTGCTGCACGCGACGCACCAATTGCAGCGCCTAGTTGATCAGCAAGCGGATCTAACAATGCATGGAATTGTTCACTAGATCCAAGCCCCTTACCACCTGCCACAATCACTTTTGCAGCCGTTAATTCAGGACGCTTTGAACAAGTTAAGCGTTGTGTTACGTACCTAGATAAATGGGCTATTTCGTCATGCATAATCGGTATAATCGGTACCATAACATCAGCATATACAGCTTTCTCGAAAGCAGTGCTGCGCACACTGAGCACTTTCACAGGATCTAGGGATTCAATGGTTTCAATGAGACTGCCGGCATAAATGGGTCGCACAAATTGATGTGCTGACAACAAATGGATCACATCCGAAATGGGGGCAACATCTAAGAGAGCAGCAATCCTAGGCAATAGGTTTTTTCCAAAAGCATTCGCACTAGTCACAATATGTGTATAGGGTACTTGCTGAAAACAAGCTACAGTAAGCCCTGATAATGGTTCTGCCAACTGATATCGATAGTTAGGTGAATCAGCTAACAAAACACACGAAATACCCGATAGAGCACTTGCTTGTTTCGCAACACCTTGGCAAGCATCACCAGACACCAATAGATCAACTTTGCCACCCAAAGTAAGCGCTGCGGAGACAGCATGTAATGTATCAAAAGCAAGCTGTTGATTGTTATGCTCAGCAATGACAAGTGTATGGATCATAATAATCCCTTCACTCTAACACTAAGCAGCATGGCTAGTTCTGCCACATCGTCAATCAATACGCCAGGTTGGCGAGTAGGCGGTTCTTCCACTTTAAGTTGTCGAAAGTGCGGCACGATATCCACCTTTAGTGATTCGGGACTTAGTGTTATTAAAGGTTTTTTCTTAGCAGCTATGATATTGGGTAGCTTGATATAGCGTGGTTCATTAAGCCGAAGATCAGCAGTTATAACGCAAGGCACTGGTAATTCAAGTATTTCATGACCCCCATCAATTTCTCGTTGTGCTGTTACGGTTCGTTGATGAATATCCATCTGAGACACAAAAGTGGCTTGTCCCCAACCCAAAAGGGCAGCAAGCATCTGACCAACTTGGTTAGCATCATCATCAATTGCTTGCTTGCCAAGCATCACCATATGGGGCGATTCTCTTTTTGCAACAGCAGTCAGTAACTTAGCAACCGATAGCGGTTGCAATACAACATTGGTTTCAATATGTATAGCACGATCCGCTCCCATAGCCATACTGGTACGTAAAATATCTTCACATTGCTTAACGCCACAGGATACAGCAATAACTTCCGTAACTTTGCCTGCCTCCTTTTGGCGTACAGCCTCTTCTAATGCAACCTCATCAAATGGATTCATGGTCATTTTGACGTGGTCAATATCTGCGCCTGTGTTGTCTGCTTTAGCGCGCACTTGAATATGGTGATCAACAACCCGCTTTACTGCCACCAATATTTTCATGTTATATTTCCCTTCCCTAGCAAGTCCTTCAATCTAATCTGACGACTTCCAAATTCGGTAAAGCACAACCCAAAAAACGCTCTGCAATGGTTTGGAACCGCAGTGGAATATCCGATACATAAAACTGATAAGTGGGTAAAATCGTGTCCTGATTTAGTAGTTGAGACGTTTGTAGCACAGACGCAACTTCATCGGCAACCGTTTTAGCGGGATCCACAATGTATATAGAGCGGCCAATAAGTTTAGTTAATAGCGGTGTTAGTAACGGGTAATGCGTGCAGCCTAACAACAAAGTATCGATAGATTCGGTACGGGTAAACTGTAGGTAGTCTTTAGCAATATGCCAAGTAGCAGCATGATCCAATAAACCTTCTTCTACTAACGGCACAAAGAGTGGACAGGCTTGTGTATAGACAGAGCAAGACTGAAGACGCTCTTCAATAGCTACTTCATAAGCGCCACTATTAACCGTAGCAAGGGTTGCAACTACTCCAATTGATTGGTGACGCGTTCTAGCTACTGCTGCATTTGCACCGGACTCAATCACATTTAATACTGGCAAAGTACCCGCTATCTTTGTAACATGCTCCGCTGCAACTGCAGCAACGGTATTACAGGCAATCACCAGCATTTTTACATGCTGATTTAGTAAAAATTGCGTCATTTGCGTTGCAAAATTCTGGATGATTTCAACCGATTTTATGCCGTAAGGCACACGTGCTGTATCCCCAAAATAAATAATATTTTCATGAGGTAGTCGTTCCATCAATGCCTTCACTACCGTTAATCCACCCACCCCTGAATCAAAAACACCGATAGGGCTATTTGATAGCATATGAATCCCTTAAGCGCTACAAGATAAGAATCCATTCTAACATGATCGGTTTAGAGCGACGTTTTAAGTAAATAGTATGTATCAAATCTGACAAATTGAATAAAATAGAACCCTACCATCCTGCAATTCGTTGAGAATGAGCGGTCTATCTCATGCAATATATACTCTTACAAGAACAAGATACTTTGGCTTTAGGTAGTAATTTGGCACGCGTTTTAAAAAGTGGCATGATCATATATTTGCAAGGCGATTTAGGTACTGGCAAAACCACACTCGTCAGAAGTATATTAGGCCAACTTGGACAAAAAATGCCTATCAAAAGTCCCACTTACACCCTAGTGGAAAGCTATTATCTTGGAAAATGGACGATTCATCATTTTGATTTGTATCGACTACATAGTCCGCAAGAATGGGATGATATGGGTTTAAATGATTTGTTTACTTGTGATGCCCTGTGCTTCATTGAGTGGCCAGAAAAAGCTGCAACATTTCTGCCTACTGCAGATTGGCAAATTTTGCTGTCATGGATGCAGCAAGGTCGCAATGTTTCAATCGCTGCCTCAACCTTCCTTGGTCAATCATGCCTAAAATTATTAGCCAATTGATCTACCGCTGGATATGGTGCAGCTTATTTTTATTCAGTATACCTTTCAGCCAAGCTGCTTCCAATGGTCTGCTCAGTAACGCCAGCGTGATCATTTTTTCGGATCATGTACGTTTAGCGTTAACAACTAATCAAATTGTTAGCACAAAACATTTCACGCTTACAAATCCATCAAGATTAGTTATTGACATAGATCAAGTCGGTCTTACCGATACCCTCAAAAAAAATGCTTTACCAATCATGATCAAAAATCCCTATATAGAAAGTATTCGTATCGGGCAATTTACCCCGAAGACAGTACGTTTTGTTGTACTATTAAACGCTGGCGTTACGATTCAAAGTGCACCAGCACAAACTGTGCGGAATACTTCATCATACCAGCTATACATTGATCTATATCCCACTAATCAGTCAATCAATATACCTAAAGCGCCTATCAATACGACTACTAAACCCATCGTTCAAAAAATACATAAAAACATAGATCGCAATAACAATGACCCTTTCGTAGTAATTATTGATCCAGGTCATGGCGGTCATGACGCAGGAGCGATTGGCTCCGGTAACAACAAAGAAAAAGATGTTGTTCTTGCGATTGCTAAAAAATTAAAGCAACAGTTGGCCTTGGATCCCCGTATTAAAACCTATTTAACCAGAGAAACTGATACATATGTCCTGTTAGGTACACGCGTAAATTTTGCAAGAGAACATCGTGCTGACTTATTTATTTCGATTCATGCAGACGCTTTTATCAAACCGCACGCACATGGCTCATCAGTTTTTGCGCTATCTGAAAAAGGAGCAACTAACAAGGCTGCAGATTTGCTTGCAAAAAGCCAAAACAGTGTTGATCAAATGATTGGTATCACAGCACGCAATACCAATATTCATATGCGATATACACTACTTGATTTGACGCAAACCGCCACAATCAACAGCAGTCTAAAACTGGGCAAATATGTACTTAATCATCTGAAGCTGGTCAACGCCCTACACAATGTTCGTGTTGAGCAGGCCAATTTCGCTGTCCTTAAGGCACCTGACATTCCATCCATTTTGGTTGAAACGGCTTTCATTAGTAATCCTGATGAAGAAAAACTACTAACGGACAATATTTTCCAACAAAAAATTGCTAAATCAATTTTTGATGGCATCCAAGCTTATATGGCAACACTGAGCCAATATCGATCAAACTAGTGGCGGTTTATCGGAAGGAATTACGTAATGCTCACTGGCCCATTCCCCTAAATCAATTAAGCGACAACGCTCGCTACAAAAGGGTTTGAACTGATTGCTGGATATCCAATCTACAGGCATTTTGCAATGCGGGCACAGAACTCGGAGCGGTTTTTTTGTATCCATCATACATCTGTCTTTAATAAAGCATATCACCCTATTCTGTATTATGATAAAAGAATAGGCTTTGTAGCAAAATGGTGCATATAAAATTGGTGTTTAGCTTCAACTTGCTTAGCCAAATAGACCTTATCTTTGTTGTTGACGATGACATCATCTGCCAATTGCAATCTTTGTTGACGCGTACATTGGGATGCTAATACAGCTCGTATAAGCGACCGTGTATAGCAACACCGTGCATAAGCACGTTCAATTTGCAATGATTCTTCGCAGTCAATCAGCAAAATACGGTGCACAAGTTGTCCATATGTTGCATAGTGTTCACATAATAGTGGCACGACAAGTAACGCATAAGGAGCAATGTGCACGACTTCCTTGAGTTTTGCTACACTCTTTTGCAAAATAAGCGGGTGTAGGATGCTTTCTAATTGCTGTTTCTTTATCGAATTCGCATAAATACATTGTCTAACATGAGCACGATCTAAGCTGCCATCGGCTAAAAAACTATGTTCATCAAAAAGCGCTCGTAATGCTGGTATGGCTTCACCGTCCTTGGCAGTTAGTTCGCGAGCAATAAGATCCGTATCAATAATCGCAATGCCATGCTCTGCAAACAATGCTGAGGCCGTACTTTTACCAGCACCTATACCACCCGTTAAACCAATAACATTGAGATTCATAAACAAAATGCCTATCTATGCCTTTGATTAACGTACGGATCAAAAAGCACGTTACAATATCAGCAGAGCACTATGATTAATTGCGATTATTGATAGGCTTGATCCAAAGGACTCATCATATGGGAATTTGGTCTATTCATCAATTGATGTCATTTAGATAGCTATGTTAGATCATTTAACAACAAATTTCTCGAATATCTTCAAAATGGTTCGCGGTCAAGCAAGACTTACCGAATCAAATATCGAAGACATGTTGCAAAAAACACAACAATCCTTGCTTGAAGCAGATGTTGCCGTATCCGTTATTGATCAATTAGTTGCGCACATTAAAAAACGTGCACTTGATCAACGTGTCTTAAGTGGCCTGACACCAGGGCAAATGTTGGTTGATATTTTCCGCGAAGAACTCACCATATTACTTGGTCAGCAACATCATATGCTGAACTTAGCGACTATCCCACCTGCTGTGTTGCTCATTGCAGGACTACAAGGCACCGGAAAAACAACAACTGCTGGCAAGCTCGCCGTATTACTAAAAAAACAAAAGAAAAAAGTACTCCTAGCATCGGTTGATATACATCGACCTGCCGCCATTGAACAACTTAAACTTTTATCCGAACAAGCAGGTGTTGCCTGTTTTCCTACTGATCCATCACAAACCGCCCTAATCAATGCAGAAGCTGCTAAAAACCATGCAAAACGGTACTTTTTTGATGTACTAATTTTGGACACTGCGGGTCGATTGGCTATTGATAGTGCGATGATGGATGAAATTAAAGCGTTGTATGACGTAACAAAACCTATCGAAACATTATTCATTGTTGATGCGATGCAAGGCCAAGATGCTGCCAAAACAGCGCATGCTTTCAACGAGGCTCTCCCCCTTACCGGTTTAATTGTGACAAAACTGGACAGTGACACACGAGGAGGAGCAGCCTTATCCGTCCGACAGATCACAGGTAAACCAATTAAATTGGTTGGAACAAGCGAAAAACTGGAAGGACTTGAAATATTTTACCCAGACCGCCTTGCCAATCGCATACTCGGTATGGGCGATATGTTGTCTTTAATTGAGGATATTAAAAAAGGTATTGAACCACAACAAGGAGCTAAAGTAGCCAAAAAAATCCAAAGTGGGAAGGGGTTTAATTTGGAAGATTTTAGGCAACATATGCAACAAATTCAGGCAATGGGTGGCACTGCAAACCTGATTGATAAAATGCCCAGTCAGTTCGGGCAACCAATTAGTCCGATACAAAAACAAGAAGCTGATAAAAGAATCCGTCATCATGAAGCTATTATCAATTCCATGACGAACCAAGAACGCCAAGAACCCGATATTATTAAAGCCAGTCGTAAACGTCGTATTGCGATGGGAGCTGGGGTTAACGTACAGTCCGTGAATCAACTACTCGAACAATTTGAGCAAATGAAAAAAATGATGAAGCAATTCTCCAAAGGCGGGCTTGGTAAGCTAGTTCAAAATTTACAAGGCAGGTTTATAAAACATCATTAATGCAAACCAGAAAAGGGAATCATTTAATATGGATGCATCAACATTAACTGCACTTTGTCCGCTGGATGGGCGTTACGCAAAATATACTTTAGCGTTACGCAATATATTTAGTGAACATGCTTTGATGAAAACACGTATTCGGATAGAACTAGCATGGCTTAAAACTTTGAGTTTAGAAAAGAAAGTTGCGGAAGTACCAATTTTTTCTGCCAAAACATTAGCGATGCTCGATAGTTTGGTAGACCAATTCAGTCTCGAAGACACTCAAGCGATCAAAAATATCGAAAACACTACCCAACATGATGTCAAAGCCTTGGAGTATTGGCTTAAAAACTATCTTTCCAATCATTTAGAAATAAAAACAGTTACTGAATTTGTACATTTTGCTTGCACTTCAGAGGATATTAATAATTTAAGTTACGGGCTCATGCTCAAAGAAGCGCGCGATCAAGTCATGATACCGTCTTTGAGCACACTCATTACGCTATTGACCAACCTTGCTCATCAACTAGCAGAACAGCCGATGATCGGCAGGACGCATGGTCAAGCTGCAACCCCCACTACAATGGGTAAAGAGCTAGCAAATATCCTTTATCGGCTCAAACGCCAGCACCAACAATTGATTGCACAACCTATTTTGGGCAAAATAAATGGAGCTGTTGGTAACTATAACGCACATTACACGGCCTATCCCGATCTAGATTGGGAAAAACTTGCACAGCGTTTCGTTGAAACATTGGGTCTTGTTTTTAATCCCTACACAACTCAAATTGAACCTCATGATTATATTGCCGAATATAGTCACGTGTTATTGCGTATCAATACTATTTTGATTGATTTATGTCGTGATATGTGGGGCTATATTTCGCTAGGCTACTTTACACAACAAACCAGCGAAAAAATGATTGGTAGTTCAACCATGCCGCATAAAATTAACCCGATTCATTTTGAAAATGCAGAAGGCAATTTGGGCTTGGCCAATGCACTGCTTGCGCATTTTGCGGAAAAATTACCTGTTTCTCGTTTCCAGCGTGATTTAACCGATTCAACTGTGTTGCGTAATATGGGAGTCGCACTTGGTTACACCTTATTAGGCTACCAATCTTGTCATCAAGGTCTGTTAAAACTACGTGTCAATACTACCCAATTAGCATCAGAACTGGCACAACATTGGGCACTTTTAGCAGAACCTGTTCAAACCGTCATGCGTCGCTACGGACTAAATCAACCTTACGAGCAACTCAAAGTACTCATACAAAAAAACCCCCATCTCACCCAAAAACAACTTGCAGATTTTATTAAAAATTTGGATTTACCCGAATCTGAAAAAGCTAAACTGCTGGCACTAACTCCTAACTGCTATTTGGGCCAGTCCATTAAGCTCGCCAAAGCAGTTACCAGCACGTCACTACCATAGCATATCAAGTGCTATATTGACCACTGCTAGGTGGCCGGGGATCCTACTCACTTTGCGCTATCTTCTAATTAATTGGTCTTTCACGCTTGGCTAACAAATCAGCTATGTTAGTTCGGTGCCGATATAAAACTAGTGTCGCGATTAAGCTAACCGCCATAAAGTAAGGATGTGTCATATCCCATAACCAATAACTTGCCACTAGTACCGCCAATGTTGCTCCTATAGCAGCCAACGATGAAAAACGCTTGACAACCATAATCACTGTCCAAACGCCTGTTGCGATAAAAGCTAGTGTGGGTGATAAAGCTAATAAAATTCCTAGAGCCGTTGCAACGCCCTTGCCACCTTTAAAGCAAAAAAAGAGTGGATAGATATGGCCCAATAACACACAAACTGCACAACCTGCCACGATCCATATATCTGTTTGGCAAAACAAGGCCAGCTTTACCACTATCCAACCTTTGGCACCATCTCCAAGAAGCGTGCACAGTGCCGCCCATTTTCTACCCCCTCGCAGCATATTGGTTGCACCTGGATTGCCTGAACCATATAGTCGCGGATCAGGTGCTTTAATTAACTGACTAATCATAACGGCAAAAGACAGTGAACCGAATAGGTAAGCAATAGCGAGTAAGCAAAAGGGCAAAACAACTGAAACAACAGTAGGTTCAGACCACATCAAAACCCCCTTGACAGCAATAAAATGCTCTATCACACACTACATGATTCGTCTATTTAGTATACTCTAAGCAAAATGGGAGTATCTAGATTGCATTATGAGAAAAAGCTAGTCATGGATACAATTTTTTTGCGTAAAATTGCTTTATATACCTTCGTGGGTTATTACGATTGGGAGCGCCTGCAACCTACTAAATTACAAATTGATCTAGATATCGGATTGCCCGTTAGTTATCGACCCTGCACAGATGATATCACCCAAACAATTGACTATGCCCGTTTAATTCAAGACCTACGAAAAGCTTTATCCACTAAACATTTTGCATTAATTGAGCCCCTTGCAGAATATATTGCACAATTTATCCTTGAAAACTTTCTTGTGCCGTGGGTAAAGGTATCATTAACTAAGCTTGGTACACTGCCTGATAATGGAAAGGTGGGCGTTGTCATAGAGCGCAATTGTCGCTCATAGATCCAACTTAACTGATAGGTCGGTTAGATTGCAAAGGCTCATATTTTCTCGCATAATGGCTAGCTTGGCCGGTGTAGCTCAGTTGGTAGAGCAGCTGATTTGTAATCAGAAGGTCGAGGGTTCAACTCCTTTCACCGGCACCATATTCGGCGAGCTGTTTATAGCGTGGTGAGTGGTCAACCTGGTCAGGTTCGGAAGAAAGCAGCCAAGGCCACCTTACTAGTGCAAAACAGTCTCGCCACTTTTTTTGATTAACCAAGTACCACCTAACACTTCGAGTCAACTACCACCATTGATGGAAATGATGCAAAGGACCAATTGGTCCTTTGCCAACATTTAACCTATGGGACGAAACTAGAGCCTCTTGCAAGAAATTTTTTGCATCCTGAATTGTTATAGGCCAGTTTGGACGCTGAACACGCAAAGCCGCGATCGCTGAAGAAAGGGTGCAGCCCGTACCATGAATATGATTTGTTAAAATTCTGGGCGAAGAAAAAGCTAGTGTACTATCTTGTGTGAGCAGCCAATCCGTGCTCATGGCACCAGATAGGTGACCCCCTTTGATTAACACAGCCTTACAACCTTTAACAAGTAATAAACGACCTTGGTGACACATGGTCGCATCATCAGTTGCTATTGCTTCTTCGCTTAATGCTGCTGCCTCAGGCAAATTTGGCGTAATTAAATCCACTAAGGGCAACAAAATGTCTCGCAAGGCTTGTACAGCTTCCTTAGTAAGTAGCGAATGGCCACCTTTTGCAATCATCACGGTATCTAAAATGGTATAGGGTGGTTTATAGCGCTTTAGTGCTGTTGCAACGACCTGAACCAATTCAGCGTTGGACAACATACCAATTTTAACCGCGTCAATACGGATATCGTTAAACACTGCCTTGAGCTGTGCCGATAAAAAATTTGCTGTGCAGGCCTCTACAGCACTGACACCTTGCGTATTTTGTGCCGTCAAAGCCGTTATCACACTGAGACCATACACGCCTAAAGCAGAAAAAGTTTTAAGGTCTGCTTGGATCCCTGCCCCTCCAGAAGAATCAGAACCTGCTATCGTTAATACATTAAAAATCATGATAGCATTCTCCAATCTCTGACTAATTGTCGCGTGGCTTCGCCAGGATTCGGGTGGCAACAAATGGCAGCAATGACCGCAATGCCTCGAATACCCGTCTTGCGCAGTGTTTGAATATGTGCCCTATTAATGCCTCCAATAGCAACAACTGGCATGGGATAAACCAATTTTACAATATGTTCTAATGTAGTTAACCCAATAGGTGAAACAGCATCTTTTTTGCTAGCTGTTTGGAAGATAGGACCAACACCCAAGTAATCTATGTAATGTGCAGGTAAATGCATCAGTTCTTTTTCGCTAGAAATAGATAGGCCCAACCATTTTTCTGAACCAACTAATGCCCGCACCTTTTGAGGAGGTAAATCTTGTTGACCAACATGAATGCCTGCAGCATCAACCGCTAGCGCTATCTCAATATCATCATTAATAATCAATGGGATTGACCGATCACTCAACAAATGTTTGACTTGTCTTGCTAATGCCATGCAACGCTGTGCTGACCAATTTTTCATACGCAACTGTATCATCGTAATGCCAGCATCGACTGCTGCACACGCAATAGCCAACATGTTTTTTTCGCTGCCACATACGGTCGCATCCAATACCAAATAGCACTGTAGAGCATCTGTATTTTTTTGCATTGCCGTATAAAACACCTCATGTGACCAGCTTTTTCATATCGTGGAGAGCATCTAAAAAGGCGGGCATAAAAGAACCGGGGCCACGACTAGCTAATACTGCCTGTTCACCAGCCATTGCAAATAACAAGCAAGCAGATGCCACCGCTAAAATGGGTTGATCCGCTTTAGCTAAGAGAGCCGCTACCCAAGCTGAGAGCACGCACCCTGTCCCAACAACGCGTGTCATTAGAACATGGCCACGCTCAATAGCGTAAATTGTACGACCATCCGTAATATAGTCAACAGCACCCGTTACTGCTACAATCGCGCCCGTGCGTTGGGCAAGTAAGCTTGCGCTTTGTATAGCTGACGTTGAGCTATCACCACTTTCTACGCCATGATTGGCCGACTTACCGCCAGATAAAGCGATAATTTCAGAGGCATTACCTCGTATCGCAGTGGGTCGTTTAGATAACAATTGCTGACAAAAATCACTGCGATAATCCAACACCCCCACAGCCACAGGATCCAGCACCCAAGGCTTATGAGCCTGCATAGCTGCGTCAACTGCATAACGCATTGCTTCATCACGCGTTGGATATAATGTGCCAACATTAATCAACAATACATCGGCTAGCTGCGCAAAAGCTCTGACTTCGGCTGTTGCTACAACCATAGCTGGTGATGCTCCAACTGCTAATAATGCATTAGCTGTAAAAGCTTGCACCACTTCATTAGTCATGCAGTGTACTAAAGGAGTTTGTTGATAAAAACGACGTAGCTCCGCTTTAGCAATTGCCTCTGAAAATGGTTGAATGGTCATGTAATCCCTTGCTTGACGAATTTAAAAGCACCATACTTACCGCTTCTAAAACATCCTTTGTTAATCTTCTCAAATGCACGGGTCGTAATACAGTTCGCATATATTGCACCATAACACGTACCAACTGATTATAATTTATCTTGCATTGAGGAAACGTGAGCAGTTTTTTATCAATCAAAGTATGGAATTTATCGTGAGCACCAATCATATATTGGGCTGGGTAAGAAATAGCTGGACATTATTCAGGCAATATCCTCTCAAATGGATTGTCCTGCTCCTGATATTTTTGTTCTTAAATAGTTTGACCTTAAACCTAGCTAACCCCCTATTCGTGGCTGGCATTGCTTTTGCTTGTCAGCAACAGCATGAAACAGGAAAACTTAAAATCACATTTCTTTTCACTGGATTTTGCCAAGCAACACGTCAACTCATCTATCTTTGTTTAATTTATATTGCAGCATTGGTTATTTTTTATGTCGCTGTTGAATTACCTATTCGATTCTATGTTACCCACTATTCAGGTAGTACTAGTTTATTTTGGCTACTGCTTTTGGTTTGGCAGTTACTATGCTGCGCTAGTTTTTTAGCATCCACACTGGTCTTGCTACAGCACCAAACAGCAGCCCAAGCAACCAAAAGAGCCCTTGTAACTATGATTAATCACGCCGGGAGTCTATTGGCATTAAATCTTGCGTTATCGGTTGCAATCTACTTAGCGCTAACTGGGATGCAGACCTTGGTGCACCGCACACCCTTTATATGGTTCATGATATTGATCGGAGGATCATGTGTTGCGCTGATCCTCTTTTTTCATGCATTGTATTATGCCCATCGTGATTGGGTGCTTGATGTACAATAGAATTATAAATTCATCAAAAGGTTGCCTTGACAGCAATCGGCATCAATTATCTGCCATAAAAATATGTGATTGGTACAATAAATAGCAATTATGGATGTGAAATAAGTAGCAACTACAAAATATGGAAACTGCCAAAATTCGTCAGCTATTTGTTGATTTTTTTATTGAGCATAATCACCAATTAGTAAGATCCAGTTCGTTGATTCCACAGAATGACCCGACACTGCTGTTTACAAATGCGGGTATGAATCAATTCAAAAATATATTCTTAGGTTTTGAACCTGCACCCATCAAACGAGTGGTCACCATTCAAAAATGTATGCGTGCTGGCGGTAAACACAACGACTTGGAAAATGTTGGTTACACAGCACGACACCATACTTTTTTTGAAATGTTGGGCAATTTCAGTTTTGGTGATTATTTCAAACAGGACGCGATTCGTTTTGCTTGGACATTCCTAACCGCACCACAATGGCTTCATTTGCCACCAGAGCGACTCTTAGTAACTGTCTATGCGCCGGATGAAGAAAGCTATCAAATTTGGCGCCAAGACATTGGATTGCCTGACCATAAAATTATACGTATTGGTGATCAAGCCAACATGCCTTATGTTTCGGATAATTTTTGGCAGATGGGCGATACAGGTCCTTGCGGGCCTTGCACAGAAATTTTTTATGACCATGGTAAATCAATAGCAGGCGGGCCACCAGGATCAATGGAGGAAGCTGGGGATCGTTTCACAGAAATTTGGAATTGTGTTTTTATGCAATTTAATCGTGACGCTTCCGGTGTCATGCATCCCTTACCCAATCCATCCGTAGATACTGGCATGGGTCTAGAACGGATCGCAGCGGTTATGCAGGGCGTTCACAGCAACTTTGAAACTGATGTCTTCCAAGCGTTAATGACATCAGCCAAACATGTTATTGAAAATACAACAAGTGGTAATAATGCCTTTTTTTGCGTCATTGTAGATCATATTCGAGCTGCTACTTTCTTGATTGGTGATGGTGTTTTGCCAGCTAATGATGGTCGTGGCTACGTATTGCGTCGCATTATTCGGCGCGCCAGTAGACACGGTTATCAGCTCGGCCAAAAAAAGCCTTTTCTGCATAACATGGTTGAGCACTTGGTATCAATGATGGCAGTAGCTTACCCGGAATTAGTCCCTCAACAAACCATCATAAAACAAACCATTTTTGAAGAAGAGAGTCGTTTTGCTGAAACATTAGAGCGTGGTATGACATTGCTTGAAACAGCTATGCGACAATCCGCAAAAAATAAATTACTGCCTGGTGAAACGGTTTTTTTGCTGTATGACACATTTGGCTTTCCTGTGGATTTAACTGCCGATATTTGTAAAGCGCAAGGTATAAACATTGACCAAACAGGTTTTGATCAAGCCATGCAACTTCAGCGTCAACAATCACAACAATATACTGCTTTCAAAAGTACCGAACGCCTCGCTTTTGATGGTCAGGCAACTTGTTTTGAGGGTTATCAAAACACACAAGCTCAAGGAACTATTATTGGTCTTTTTAAATCTAATCAACCCGTTAAGGAACTTTTGGCCAAAGAAGCAGGCGTTGTTGTGCTAGACCGCACCCCATTTTATGCTGAATCAGGGGGGCAAATTGGCGATTGCGGAACTATTACGCACACAAGTCATCAAGGAATTTTCGAAGTATCGGATACGCAAAAAATTAAAGCAGCTGTTTTTGGCCACTATGGGGTAGTAACAGAGGGCGCCTTGCGTATTGGCGATACCATTTATGGAGTTATTGACTCTAATCGGCGTCAACACATTGCAAAAAATCACTCTGTTACGCATCTTTTACACGCAGCACTTAAACAAATATTGGGTTCACATGTTACACAAAAAGGTTCGTTGATTACCGAAGCATATTCTCGCTTTGATTTTTCCCATAATGCACCAGTATCCATCAAACAACGTGAAGCAATCGAAAACTTAGTCAACCAAATCATTGTAGAAAATCATCCCATTACCATTACAAATATGGCTTTTGAGGAAGCCATGCTTCAGAACATTACTGCACTATTTAATGAAAAATATGGTCAGACAGTACGCGTATTAGCCATGGGTACTTTTTCACGTGAATTGTGTGGTGGAACCCATGTAAATCGCACGGGGGAAATTGGATTATTTAAGATTACCAATGAATATGGTGTTGCAGCGGGTATACGACGTATTGAAGCGATAACAGGCCATGCTGCATTGCTTTACACACAGCAGCAGCAGCAGCTTATTGCGCAAATTGCTAGCCAACTTAAAGCAAACGTTGACAACGAAATATTGGATAAATTAAATAGCCTACGCCATCAACTTAAAAATACTGAAAAAGCGCTCAATCAAGCTACAACTAAATTGGCATCCAGCACTGCTGCCCAACTGGTCAAGATGGCCAAGAAGGTCGCTAATATCACATTGCTCACCGCTGAGCTAGAAGAAGAAAATGCTGAAGTACTCAGGCAAATAATTGATCAACTTAAAACCAAATTTGATAATGCAATTATCGTTTTGACCAGTCATCAGTATGATGAAACTGTGCTAATCATGGTTGGGATAACAAGCAATCTTACGCACCGCTTCCATGCTGGAAAAATGGTGCAATATCTTGCACAACAATTGGTTGGTAAGGGTGGAGGACGAGCCGAATTAGCCCAAGTATCCTGCCAAAAAACACCACAACTCAATGCTGTGTTACACAGCATTGAAACATGGATAACTAAGCAAAACTAACCATTTTTGGTATTCAGGAGTCTACCTAAATAACGTCCCGTGTGGCTACCTTTGTGGCGTGCAATAGTTTCTGGTGTACCGCAAGCGATAATTTGACCGCCACCATCTCCACCTTCTGGCCCTAAATCAACGATCCAATCTGCAGTTTTGATGACATCTAAATTATGCTCAATGATCACAATAGTATTGCCATGATCTCGCAATCTTCTTAGCACATTAAGTAGTAGTTCAACATCTTGAAAATGTAGGCCAGTTGTTGGTTCATCAAGAATATAGAGTGTATGTCCTGTATCCTTCTTGGATAACTCCAAAGCAAGCTTTACGCGCTGCGCTTCGCCACCTGACAAGGTAATTGCGCTTTGACCTAAACGAATATAACCCAACCCTACATCCATGAGCGTTTGCAATCGACGTGCAACAGCAGGAATAGACGAAAAGAAATCCATGGCCTCTTCAACCGTCATCATGAGAATATCGTGAATATTTTTACCTTTGTAATAGACATCCAATGTTTCACGGTTATAACGTTTACCTTGACAGATGTCGCACTGAACATAAATATCGGGCAAAAAATGCATTGCTACCTTAATCAATCCATCACCCTGACAAGCCTCGCAGCGCCCTCCCTTAACATTAAAGGAGAATCGACCCAAGTTATAACCTCTTTCTCGTGATAAGGCAACGCTGGCAAATAACTCACGAATGGGGGTAAATAATCCTGTATATGTTGCTGGATTTGATCGTGGCGTACGACCGATTGGACTTTGATCAACATTGATAATTTTGTCTAACTGTTCAATACCAATCAGGTCTGTAAAGGGTGCTGGTTCTTTGGAAGTTGTGCCATGCAATTTGGCCGATACAGCTCTGAAAAAAGTATCGTTAACAAGCGTCGATTTTCCAGAACCCGATACACCCGTAACACATACCATTAAACCAAGCGGTAAATCAAATTGTACATTTTTTAAATTATTACCTGTTGCCCCAAATAGCGAGATAGTACTTTTGCGATCATAAGGTAAACGCAGATCAGGTACCTGAATACATCGGCGTTTAGATAAAAAAGCGCCCGTGATTGATTGCTTACATGCTTTGACAGCATCGAGTTGGCCAGCAACTAAAATCGTTCCACCATGCTCACCCGCACCAGGACCAATATCCACAATAAAATCAGCACTACAAATAGCTTCCTCATCATGTTCAACCATGATGACACTATTTCCCAGATCACGCAGACGTAATAAAGTAGTAATCAAACGCTGGTTATCCCGTTGATGTAATCCAATAGATGGTTCATCCAATACATACATCACACCCGTTAAACCCGATCCAATTTGACTAGCCAACCGAATACGTTGTGCTTCGCCACCCGATAAAGTCTCTGCTGAGCGCGATAAAGAAAGATAGCTTAATCCAACATCATTCAAAAAAGTAATACGCGCCTTAATTTCCTTGACAATTTTTTCTGCAATAACATGACGTTGTCCAGAAAAAGCAAGGTCGGAAAAAAAAGTAGCAGCATCCCGAAGTGACATGGCATTAATTTCCGGCAAAGAAACACCCTTAACAAGAACGTGCCGTGCTTCTTTTTTAAGTCGCGCACCTAAACAAACAGGACACACTTGATTAAGTTGATATTTCACTAACTCCTCTTTTACTCTTGATGAATCCGTTTCTAGATACCGACGCTCAAAATTAGCCACCACCCCTTCAAATGGATGGCGACTATGGGAGGTTTTGGTGCTAAATAACTGCGTAAAAACAATTGACTCGTCTTTTGAGCCATATAAAACCACTGACTTGACCGATTCAGGAAGTTGCTCAAAAGGCGTTTCAACATCAAAATTGTAGTGCTGAGAAAGATCCTTGAGTATTTGAAAATAAAACATGTTTCGCCGATCCCAGCCACTAATTGCACCATCGGCTAAAGATAGCTGTGGATAGCGCACAACACGGTTCGGATCAAAAAATAGGATCTCCCCAAGTCCATCACACTTTGGGCAAGCGCCCATTGGGCTATTAAAAGAAAAAAGGCGTGGCTCTAATTCAGGCAGGCTATAAGCACAAAGTGGACAAGAAAACAAGGCAGAAAACCATTGTTCATGATGATTTTCAATATCTACCACCAACGCTCTGCCTTGACCATATAAAAGCGCTGTCTCAAAACTTTCTGCTAAGCGAGAAGCAGCATCTGGGCGTATTTTGATGCGATCTACCACAACTTCGATGTTGTGTTTTTGATGTTTATGTAGTGCAGGTAACGCTTCTAACTCATGGAGTTGCCTATCAATACGTACCCTAGAAAAACCTTGTGCTCGCAAGTGTTCGAATAGCTCTAATTGCTCTCCCTTGCGTTCCATCCTGCACGGCGCAAGGATCATCACTTTTGTCCCTTCCGGAAAGGTAAGCGTATGATCCACCATTTGTGACACTGATTGGGCTGCAAGGCTTTTACTATGTTCTGGGCAATAAGGCTCCCCAACTCGCGCAAAAAGTAGTCGTAAATAGTCATGGATCTCCGTAACGGTGCCAACGGTAGAACGTGGATTATGACTTGTCACTTTTTGTTCGATAGAAATTGCTGGGCTTAGTCCTTCAATCAAATCCACATCAGGCTTTTCCATCAACTGTAAAAATTGCCTTGCATAAGCAGATAAACTTTCTACATAGCGACGTTGCCCTTCAGCATAAAGGGTATCAAAAGCCAGTGAAGACTTACCCGACCCCGATAAGCCAGTAACAACGATTAAACGCTTAGCTGGTAAATCAAGGTCAATATTTTTGAGGTTGTGGGTTCTAGCGCCCCGAATACGAATAAAATCCATTGGTTTTTAGCTGGATAAGTAGGTAAAATATACTCAAAACATCACACACATCTTGGCATGATTTTAGCCGATATCGCAACATATCCTTATTAAAATCAAACATAGTGTAGAATAGAGTTACTCTATTGGTCGCAAGTGTACTAATACGTAGTAATTTTATGCTGCTTAGCTAATAGTTAGGAGATCGCCATGTCATCAGTTAACCGCGTCATGCTCATTGGCCATTTAGGTCGCGACCCGGAGACACGTTACACTCAAAGCGGTGATGCGGTGTGTACCTTCAGCATCGCAACCTCCGAAAACTGGAAAAACAAAAACGGGGAGCGCGTCGAACATACTGAATGGCATAACATCGTCTTATACCGAAAACTTGCAGAAATTGCTCAACAGTATTTGGTTAAAGGTAGACAAGTTTATATTGAAGGCAGTATTCGATCAAGGAAATATCAAGATAAAAATGGTGTAGATCGCACAGCTTACGAAGTAATATGTAGTAGCATGAAAATGCTTGGCACAAAAGATCATGCCGTACCATTGTCAGAATCAGGAAATACAGTCACTCATAAAACAAACACACCAGCCAGTGCAACCGATAGAGCAATAGAAGAAGAAAAGCCCCAAGAAATTATAGATGACCTGGACGATGACATTCCCTTTTAGGAAAGCCAAAATTTAATCTAGTGAACTTTGTCTGAATTGAGAGAAAAAAACGGGTGATCAGTTGGTTGCGGGGACAGGATTTGAACCTATGACCTTCGGGTTATGAGCCCGACGAGCTACCAAGCTGCTCCACCCCGCGCCAGTGTCTGATTATGCTAATAGGGTCGTTCACTCTACAAGAATTTATTCAACTTGTCAAACAGGTATTTTCCGTGCCTGTTACCCTTCACGCATTGAACCACAATCCTAACATAGCGAGCCCAAAGATAATACGATACCAAGCAAACACTAGAAAAGTGTGTTGAGAAATAAATTTTAATAATCCTCTGACCGCAATAAAAGCTGATATAAAAGCAAAAAATAGACCCACAAAAAAAATAGGGATGTCAATCAATTCGAATAGTGCACGACACCGTAGTCCATCATAAAACGCCGCCGCAAACATGATGGGAATTGCTAAAAAAAATGAAAATTCTGTGGCAACCTGACGGCTCAGGCCACATAGCAAGCCTCCAATAATTGTTGAGCCGGAACGGCTGATCCCTGGAACAAGCGAAAAAATTTGTATGCAACCCACTTTGAGTGCATCCAATACGGTCATCTCTTCAATACGACCTACATGTACGCTGTGCTCGCGACGTTCGACCCAAATGATGATCAGTCCTCCAATCAATAATGCGATAGCAACTGTGAGAGGATTAAACAAATAAGCTTTAATAGAGCCAATTAATACTGATCCGAACACTGAAGCGGGTAATGCAGCAACCAATATATTGGTCATCAAGCGTTTTGTATCGTGGTGATCAAAAATATGCCTCAACGTAAAAAGTAATCGCAGGCGATATTCCCAACATACTGCTAAGATAGCACCTAACTGGATAACGACCTCAAACACTTCAGCTGTAGTATGATTAAAATGGATCCATTGTGCCACGAGGATTAAATGCCCTGTTGAAGAGATTGGCAAAAATTCCGTGAGACCCTCAACAATACCCATTATTGCTGCTTTAATTAAAATCGACCAATCCATTCAGAACTTTCCGTTCTTCTATCGAATTTTGCCATCACTCTTAGTGCGGTATAAACCTAACAAATCGTTACCTTGCTCAAGTGAGGTTTTAAGTAGATAAGCATCCTGCCTCCTCGCTACACTATTGCGTGCAGCAAGTAGAATAAAAATATAGGGTTGATCATTGACAGTTGCATAAGCGACCATGCAACGGCCAGCTTCCCGGGTAAACCCTGTTTTTTGGAGTTTAATATGCCACGAATGATCCCGAATAATAGGGTTGCTATTATTATAGGTTAAGGTAACGCCTTCTTTTATCTTCAACTCGTAAGTACGTTGCGTACTATAGTCTCGTAGCAATGGGTAATGAAGGGCAGCTTTAACCATCTTTAGTAAGTCAGCTGCTGTGGATAAATTACGTGCATCAAGACCTGTTGGGTCACAAAACACGGTCTGTGACATATTCAGCGATTTGGCTTTTTTATTCATTGATTCAATAAATGCTGGCATACCGCCCGGATAGGTTCTTGCTAAAGCAAAAGCAGCTCGATTTTCAGAGGACATTATGGCCAATAATAATGCGTCATGTCTTGATAACACGGTACCGATCTTTAGTCGAGATCTTGACCGCTTTATAACGTCAACATCTTCAGGCAAAATCGTAATGAGCTCATCCATTGGCAAATGGGCATCCAATATGACCATCGCCATCATTAACTTCGTGATCGAAGCAATGGAAAGCTGAGTATGAATATTTTTTTCAAAAAAAAATTTACCTGTTGTGCCATGCGCAACCAATGCCGCACCTGAATTGACCAATAATGCTTCTGTTGGCGAAACAAACTGGCTCGTATTACCAATTGCCTCCCTTGGCTTTGTACAGTCTAGGCAGAAGGTCGATGCAACAGAAAATGCTGCCTGACAAGCAATCACTAAACATAAAAGACGTGGCCAATAAAACAAAGGTTTGACAACAAGCATCGTGTGCAGTACCTAAAATAACTTATCATTGATCATCGTTATGATAAGCTAATTTGTGCCTTGTGGTAACCCATAACTAGTATTAGAACCCCAAGGATGATAAAAAGTTGGAAAACAGTAAAATACGCAGAGCCCGTACCATGAAGAAATAGTGTATTGTTGTTTATAGACAGATTACATGGTTTAAAAAGAGCTATATAAGCTTAAAACATGCCTAATATATATTTTCCAAATAGTCCATTTATATTGAGCCAGCCCTTCGAGCCAGCTGGTGACCAACCTGAGGCAATTACGCAATTAGTCGATGGCATCAATAAGGGGTTGCCATGCCAAACCCTGCTTGGCGTAACAGGATCTGGTAAAACATATACCGTGGCTAACGTCATCGCACGCATGGGACGCCCAGCAATCATTTTGGCGCACAATAAAACCTTGGCTGCACAATTATATGCAGAAATGCGCGATTTTTTTCCGCAAAACGCTGTGGAATACTTTGTATCCTACTATGACTATTATCAACCAGAAGCCTATGTGCCCAGTCGCGATCTTTATATTGAAAAAGACTCCAGTATCAACGAACATATCGAACAAATGCGTCTTTCAGCAACCAAATCCGTCTTAGAAAGACGTGACGTCATCATTGTTGCAACAGTCTCTGCAATTTATGGTATTGGCGATCCATCCGACTATCATCAAATGATATTGCATGTAAAAACAGGGGATAATTTTTCACAAAAAGCGATTATTGAACGCTTAGCCATTATGCAATATCAGCGTAATGACTGCGATTTTACAAGAAGTACTTTTCGGGTAAGAGGTGATACCATCGACATTTTTCCTGCAGAAAGTGCTGAAATTGCCCTGCGCATTCATTTGACAGAGGATGAAATTACCAAGCTTGATCTATTTGATCCCCTGACAGGGCATGCACAAAAAACAATTAGTCGCTATACCATTTTTCCTTCAAGTCATTACGTAACGCCTCGTCAAAAAGTGCTAGAAGCTTGTGAACGTATTAAAGAAGAATTAGCAACACAATTGGCTTTTTTGCAAACCCATGACAAATTAGTCGAAGCGCAACGGCTCGAACAACGAACCCATTTCGATTTAGAAATGCTCTATGAAATAGGCTTTTGTAAAGGAATTGAAAATTATTCTCGTTTATTTTCCGGCAGAAATCCTGGTCAACCGCCACCGACTTTATTGGATTACCTGCCAAAAGATAGCCTGCTTTTTATTGATGAAAGTCATGCTACTATTCCCCAAATCGGCAGCATGTATAAAGGCGATCGGGCACGTAAGCAAAATCTCGTCGAATATGGATTTCGATTGCCTTCTGCCATGGATAACCGCCCACTGACTTTTGAAGAATTTGAGCATCTAATTCCACAAACAATTTGTATTTCTGCAACACCAGCGAACTATGAAGTCGCACATTCTACGCAGATTATTGAGCAAGTCGTCAGACCAACAGGACTGGTAGACCCTATTATTGATATACGACCAGCTGCAACACAAATTGATGATTTACTATCCACTATTTACGCAGCCACTAAGCAAAATGAGCGTATATTGATCACAACACTCACCAAAAAAATGGCTGAACAACTAACCGATTATTTAAATGAACACCATATAAAAGTACGCTACTTGCATAGCGATATTGATACTGTAGAACGCGTTGAAATTATTCGCGACTTACGTTTAGGCATGTTTGATGTATTAGTTGGTATTAACTTGCTACGAGAAGGTTTGGATATTCCCGAAGTTGCGCTGGTGGCTATTTTGGATGCCGATAAGGAGGGTTTTTTACGCTCAGAACGTTCCCTCATTCAAACGATCGGGCGCGCTGCACGTCACGTTAACGGGCGTGCCATTTTATACGCAGATCACATCACAGATAGTATGCAAAAAGCTATTGCAGAAACTAATAGACGCCGAGATAAACAAATAACCTTTAACAAGGTGCATCAAATTACACCTCAAAGTATTCAAAAATCAGTAAAAGACATGATTGAAGGTATTTATAGCCTAGATAAAACCACCCATCCTATCAATCATCCAACGCTATTATATAGCGAAAAACAGCTTGCAAAAGTGATTAAGCAAACTGAAAAAGCAATGCTAAAGGCAGCACGCGATCTTCGTTTTGAGGAAGCCACACAATTACGTGATGAACTCAAGGCACTCAAAGCGCAATTATTTGAAAATGGATAAAATAAGCCGCTTACCACGCAAATAGTTTGCCAATAATTTTGAGTAGATTCTTACTGTATAATAGCCCTTTGCAATCAGTTAGCGCAATGACAATGACGGCATATACGGCCATTCATACTTAACCACTACCTAATAAATCAACCAATCATGAGTTTGGGATCCCTCTTACAAAAGTTTCGTACTCACCAGAAAAAAAATATCCCGCATGCCAATACCGTTGCTTCTCCAAGGTTTTCTATTTTGCTTAAAGAAGGAAAATGGCTCGGGTTGATTGCACTCACAGCATATGCAAGTATCGCTCTACTAAGCTATTCTCCATCGGACGCAGCATGGTCACATAGTACTGATGAAGCAGTCATTCGCAACTATGCTGGTACATCGGGTGCTTGGCTGTCTGATACGCTCTTTTACCTTTTTGGTTATTCTGCTTGGGTACTCATCGGATTTTTATTGTTAACCATCCTGTTCAATTGCAAGCAGATTCTCCGAAAACAATTAAAACTGGAAACCATGCCAACACATTATGCTGAAAGAACTATAGGCGCTACACTCTGCCTTATTGCCAGCACTGGCATCGAAGCATTATTTGTTACTCCACACAACCAATTTTTGCCATTACAAGGAGGCGGTCTTTTAAGTTTATTATTGTATAACTCGGTAACTTACACAATCGGTCATACTGGTATTGTGTTGTTGCTTGTTACGCTCAGTATATTGGGCTTATCGCTCTTATTTCACTGCCATTGGCTGACTATTTTTGAGAAAATTGGCTGGGTATTGGAAAAAATAGCCCTCTCTAGTTGGCAATTGGTCAACAAAAAATGGCAAGCTGCAATACACATTCATCAAACAGCCCATCAATCTGTGCCCCGCACAGAATCTGCTACCATTGCTATACCAAGTATGCCAGCCGCTATCAAGAAAAAACAACGACCCAAACCAACACAATTCGTGTCACCAGGACAAGGCTCACTTTTCGCAAATATGGGATATGGTAACCTGCCCGGCTTAATTTTATTAGAATCGGTGACATCACAGAATTTGTCAGTTTCTGAAGAAACCATCCGAGTAACTTCTCGTCTCATTGAAGAAAAACTCGCTCACTTTGGTATTGCAACCCGTGTTATTCAAGCATATCCAGGACCAGTTATTACGCGTTATGAAATTGAGCCTGCAGTCGGAATCAAAGGCGCACAGATTGTCAATTTGGCCAAAGATTTAGCGCGCGCACTGAGTTTAGGCTCAATCCGTGTTGTCGAAACCATCCCCGGAAAAACTTGCATGGGATTAGAATTACCAAACCCCCAGCGACAAATTGTTCGGCTTTCAGAAATTATTGGCTCCGAACTTTACCAACACAGCGACACACCGTTAACCTTAGCAATGGGTAAAGATATTGCTGGGATGCCCGTTGTCGCTAATCTGAGCAAAATGCCCCATTTACTTGTCGCAGGCACAACAGGGTCTGGTAAATCTGTTGCCATTAATGCCATGGTTTTGTCGTTACTTTTCAAAGCCACATCCAGCGACGTACGCATGATTATGATTGATCCAAAAATGTTAGAGCTATCGGTATATGAGGGCATTCCGCATCTTCTAGCACCTGTTGTAACCGATATGCATCAAGCCACCAACGCCTTAAACTGGTGTGTTGGCGAAATGGATAGACGCTATAAATTAATGTCGCAATTGGGTGTTCGCAATTTGACCAGCTTTAATCAAAAAATCCTTGAGGCACAGCAAGCCGGGCAAACATTACCTAACCCATTTAGTACCAATTTAGAAGCACCAGAACCCCTTAAAAATATGCCATTTATTGTGGTGGTTGTAGATGAATTAGCTGATTTGATGATGGTGGTGGGCAAGAAAATAGAAGGTCTTATCGCAAGATTAGCTCAAAAAGCACGGGCAGCAGGTATTCATTTGATTCTTGCAACACAACGACCGAGCGTAGATGTAATTACCGGATTGATTAAAGCAAATATTCCTACAAGGGTTGCCTTTCAAGTATCCAGCAAAATCGATAGTCGGACTATTTTAGATCAAATGGGCGCAGAAAGTTTATTAGGTCAGGGAGACATGTTGTATCTACCGCCAGGTACAGGTTATCCACAGCGTATACACGGTGCTTTTGTTGCCGATGAAGAAGTGTATCGGGTTGTTGAGTTTCTCAAAACTTATGGTGCGCCAGATTATGTGGCGAACATTTTGGAACATAGTACAAATAGTAGCGAACATGATGTAGCAGTAATCACTGCAGCAGACAATATGGAAGACAGTGCTTTATATGATCAAGCAGTTGCTGTCGTCCTTAGAACAAGACGTGCCACCATTTCATCCATACAGCGACACCTAAGAATCGGATATAATCGTGCTGCAAGACTTATTGAGCAAATGGAAGTTGCTGGTTTGGTTAGTCCAATGGAAAGTAGCGGTAACCGAACAGTGCTTGTGCCACCTACTGATGAGTGAACTTTGGCTGTGAATAGTGTTGCATCACAACACTCTACCCACTCGCCAGCTTATTTTACTTCGTGTGGGGTATTGTTGATCAATTTTGGCACGCCGACTGAACCGAGTGCTCGGGCTATTTTCGACTATCTTAAAAATCTACTATCTGATAAACATATCGTCAAGCTGCCAAGTTGGTTATGGCAACCAATGCTTTGGGGTATTGCGCAAATCCGATCGCGCCAATTAGTCAAACCTTACCAGGATATCTGGTCACCACAAGGTTCACCTTTACATATCCATAGTCAAAAGCAAGTTAGGCATTTGCAAACACAATGTGCTCAACAACATGCAAATCAAATTCTCATTAAGTACGCTATGCAATATGGTCATCCAGCCATTGGCAATGTATTACAGGATCTTTTAGAACAGGGTATTGAACACTTGGTCGTATTACCCCTTTATCCACAGTCCACTCAGGCAACCACACACAGTGCATTAGATCAAGTGTGGCAATACTTGATGCGCTATCATCACAGTAGACCAATTGTGCATACCATTAGCGGCTTTTTTGAGCATCCTGATTATATTGCTGCATTGGCCGATTCAGTTACGCATTATTGGCATACCAATCAGCAGGGTGATAAATTATTAATGAGTTTTCATGGTTTACCGCAGCAACCCTTAGCAAGGAGTAGATTCTATCATGACCAATGCTATGCAACTGCTCAAGCACTCGCTCAGGCGCTGTCACTTAAACCAAACCAATATATCGTATCCTTTCAGAGCCGTTTTGGTCCACAAAAATGGTTGCAGCCCTACACAAAAACTATATTACGCAAGCTCGGTGCTCAACAAACACATACACTTGATGTTATTTGTCCAGGGTTCATGGTAGATTGCTTAGAAACACTCTATGAAATTGCCAAAATAGGTACAATACTATTTCGCCGAGCTGGTGGACACACATTGCGTTATATTCCCTGCTTAAATAGCACGGATGGTGCTGTTAAGATGCTGTTTCGCATTATGCATTCAGCGTTACCCATGCTTTTTTGCTTGCCGCCAAAAACTAATAAATCACATAATTGAAAATAGTAAGGCTCTATGATGAGATGTAATTTTAGCAAGATGCATAGCATTGGTAACGACTTTGTCATCATAGACAATGTTACGCAGACAGTTGCGCTGACTACTCAACAAATCCGCCAATTAGGACATCGTCAACTCGGTATCGGTTTTGATCAGTTATTGCTGATCGAAAAACCGAAACAACCCAAAAGCGATTTTTCTTACCGTATTTTTAATCAAGATGGTAGTGAAGTTGAGCAATGTGGCAATGGTGTAAGATGTTGCGCTCAATTTATTTGGGATAATCAGCTTTCGACAAAACCAATTTTAGCAATGGCTCACCAAAAGGGTATTACCAATGTACAAAAACAGTCAGACGGTCTAGTTTCAGCTAATATGGGTTTACCTACTTTTGAGCCCAAGACAATTCCCTTGTTGATTGATCGCGAGGCAACACAATATGCCATCACAATCAACCAAAAGATCTATTGGCTATCAATATTATCAATGGGAAATCCACATACCATATTGACCGTTAAAAATATTGTAAGCGCTCCCGTTAAAAAAATTGGTAGTGCGCTGCAGCAACATCCGCTTTTCCCCCAAAAAACAAATGTCGCCTTTATGCAAATTCTTGATCGTAATATGATTAAACTCCGCATCTTTGAAAGAGGGGTTGGCGAAACATGGTCCTGTGGCAGTGGAGCTTGTGCCGCTGTGGTTAGTAGTATTCGTCTTAACCAACTAGCAAAAAAAGTGACTGTACACATGCCCATCGGGATATTAACTGTTGAATGGAAAGGAAATACACATCCTGTTTGGCTAACAGGTCCTGTTACAACAAGCTTTATTGGGCAAATTGATATCGGCTCACTACTTTAAAAAAAACTTTAAGGAAATCTTGTGCAAGAAAATGAAGTATTGGCATATTTAGTAGCGCATCCGGCATTCTTGATGCAACATGCACCACAATTTGGCTTAAGTCCCAAATTAAATGACGTCATGGCCTTGTCTGAAAAACAACTCTCCACACTCCGTGGGCAACACCAACAACTTAAGCTACACCTTGATAGGTTGCAAGCCAACGCCACACTAAATGATACGACACAACAGCACTTGCACGCTTTAACTTTGGCACTCCTATCTGCATCCGATCTTAACGCATTGATTCGAGCGATTGATACTGTTTTTGGTGCTGTGTTTAATCTGCCATACATTGCTTTGAAGCTTTGGCATCCTCATGCCAAAGCACTGCCCAATTATTTTCAGCCTACTGAACAATGCAAGCAATCATTAAATAGTTTAAATCCAACTTGTGCGCATTACATTCGTGATGAACTACTGGCCTGGTTGCCCAGTACAACAACCTTTCAGTCTTTTGCGATATTGCCCTTAATGGATAGTCATCAAGCCCATTTTGGTTTATTGCTAATTGGCAGTGAAGACCCTGAGCGCTTTTCGCCGGATTTACACAATCATTATTTGCAAAAGATGGACGAACAGATCAGTGTGGCATTATTACGCTTTCTGGTTTGATATCGTGGCATAACGCATAATTTCAGCATGTTGTCAGTCAGGCAAAATTGATGAGTAAGCCAACCTCACAAACTACAGATACCATCGCTGCTATTGCCACGGCTACTGGTCTTGCTGGTATCGGTGTGGTTCGCATTTCAGGTCCCGCTGTTCCGAATATGCTTGTACCACTTTTGGGCAGTCCACTACAACCAAGACTTGCAACCCATAAAGATTTCTTAGCAGAAGACGGCTCCACTCTTGATACGGGTCTTGCTATTTATTTTATAGAGCCAGCAAGTTTTACTGGTGAACACGTGCTGGAATTACAAGGACACGGTGGCATCGTTGTGTTACAAACTTTGTTAAGAAGATGCCTAGCACTTGGTGCTCGTTTAGCACAACCCGGTGAATTTACTCGCCGCGCCCTATTAAATGGCAAACTGGATCTTGCGCAAGCTGAAAGTATAGTTGATTTGATTCATGCGCAAAGTAGCATAGCAGCTAAAAATGCCATGCGATCCTTAAAGGGCGATTTTTCATACCAAATCAATCAGTTGGTCGCAGATATCACAACACTGCGCGCCATGATTGAAGCGACATTTGATTTTTCAGATGAAGACATTGATTTGCTGTCAGTTGAACATATTCATCGCGATATCAAAACCCTGCAAGCACAGCTTGCGATCCTACAATCGCATTCCAAGCAAGGTGCTTTACTGCGAGATGGCGCACATATCGTACTAATTGGGGCACCAAATGTTGGCAAATCTAGCTTGATGAACGCATTGGCCGCAGAGGATGTGGCGATTGTTGATGAAGAGGCTGGCACAACTAGAGATACGCTACGAGAAATGATCTTCATCAATGGCATTCCACTTCATATTGTTGACACAGCCGGATTGCGTATGACGAGCAATAGATTAGAAAAAATAGGGATTGCCCGTACTTGGTCAATGATCCATCAAGCAGACCTTGCGCTCATCATAGTAGATCGCCGTTATGGATTGACACAGGACACAAAAAAATTGCTAAAGCATCTTCCAGCAAATCTCCCATACTTGACAGTTTGCAATAAGATCGATTTGACTAATGAAGAACCCAGCGTTAAACAAAAAGAAACTGAGTGTACAATATTGCTCTCTGCCAAAGCGCATTTGGGCATTGATTTATTACGTGATCACATCCTCCATTACATTGGTTGGCAAGGTAACACTGAAGGATTATTTCTTGCACGGGAACGCCACCTAGAAGCACTCAACGAAGCGGCGCAATATGTCAATGAAGCCGAACAACTTGATCAGCAATTAGAGCTTATCGCTGAAGCCTTGCGTTTGGCTCAGCAGGCACTTAATCGTATTACGAAAGAAATTTCTAACGAAAATCTGCTTGACGAAATTTTTTCAAAATTCTGTATTGGCAAATAAAATCAACTAGCGTTTTACAAAAATAATATTAGTGATTTGATGGCCGAGTTTGCAACCACGTTGTTCAAATTTTGTGGTGGGTCGATAGAAAATATTCGCATCTTGGTCAAGTGGCATAAGCATCGGAAAAGCTGATAAAACTGCCTTGATATGCTCTGCATAATCAACCCAATCGGTAGCACAGTAAATGTAGCCACCCACTTTTAATTTATCGACTAATAATTCAACAAAAGGTTTTTGGATAAGACGTCTTTTTTGATGGCGTTTTTTGGGCCAAGGATCGGGGAAAAAAAGATGGATACCAGCCAAAACCTCATTCGGTAACATGTGTTCCACAACAGGAACTGCATCATGATGAATGATTCGAATATTGCGAATTTCATGCTGCGCAATTAATTTCAATAAACTAGCAACGCCAGGACTATGTACTTCTACACAAAGATAATCATACTGTGGGTGATGTATAGCAATATCAGCACTAGCCAATCCCATACCAAAACCGATTTCCAAAATACAAGGCGCTTCTCTTTTGAAGACATCGATTAGATGAAGATAAAAAGGTCGATAAACAATGCCCCATATCAATAAATCATTTTCCATCGCTTGTTTTTTGGCGACAGAAAAACGTCCTTGGCGTCGTACGAAGCTTTTGATATTTCTCATTTCATCCAAGATATTTAGCCAAATTGTTTATGGGTCAGTTTACAATACACCATCATGCTCTGACCAATTTACGATGCCATTATCATGAGTCTGCTTCAATCATCATTGAGAGTAACTTTCATATGTCTTATAAGGAAACAATATGACTTACTGTGTTACTGTGCAATCCACTCATCATACTTTCCAAGTTGAAGAAAAAGAAACTGTTCTAGAGGCTGCGATACGGCAAAACATCCCATTGCCTTACGGGTGCCGCAATGGTTTGTGTGGCAAATGCAAATGCAAAATATTGTCTGGAGATATTGGGCAAGATACCTACGCAACAGGCACGCTTAAAGCTGAAGAGATTCAGGATAACATTGTCTTATTATGTCGTGCGCATGCACGCTCTGATTTACGTTTAGCATCAACCTTGCCATCAGACCAAGCAATTATTGAGCCCAAAGTATGGGCAACACAAATCCAATCCATCACTAAATTACATCGTGTAGCACTATTAACATTGATACTGCCACAACATGAACCATTCATTTTTTACGCAGGTCAGTATGTCAATGTCATCATGAAAGATCACAGCGAGCGTAGTTTTTCCATTGCTAACCCACCCCATGAAAAAGGTTACCTTGAACTACATATACGCTATCGAGCTCATGGCAAATTTGCTAGCGAAGTGTTTAATGATTTAGTCAAACCTGGCGAATCGCTCAATATCAGAGGACCGATGGGCGACTTCTGTCTCCAAGAATCTGACAAGCCCATATTATTTATTTGCAGCGGCACAGGATTTGCGCCCGTTCAAAGTATTATTGAGTATATGATTAAACAACAGTCCAAACGTCCTATGATCTTATATCGAGGCGCTCGGGATAAAAATGATCTGTATCTTAACCGACGCGTTGAAGGATGGCAAAGTGAGTTACAACATTTCCAGCATATACCCATCTTGTCAGTAGCCTTACCAGCTGACTGCTGGACAGGTAGAACAGGTTATGTTCATCAGGCTGTTTTAAATGATTTTTCAGATCTATCAGGCTATCAAGCTTATGTATGTGGCGGGCAGAAAATGGTCGAAGCAACCCATAAAGCATTGTTATCAATTGGATTACCAGATAGTGAGTTTTATTCTGACACCTTCTTTACCGCACCACAAATTCAAATTGAAGATTCATTTGGATAGACAAGGACTAATAGATAATGGTTTTGAGGTCAACGAATATCATATCTTTCTTTCAAAGAATTCATTGGAATATGCTAAAAATGAAGCGTCAAAAACACCAATGATTGATGAAGATACCTTTATGAACATGATTAAGCTTGAAGATGAACACAAAATTATTCAAGCACACATCAAGTTAGCAAAATCTTCTATGGCGGAGGGCCTAAGATTTAAGTTGAACAAAAAAGAAAAATATCTGCAGCCAATGTTGTGCATCGCAACAGCAATTATTGCGCTAGATAATACTGCTCATTGGATAGAAGTAGGAAAAAAGTTTGATTTTTTTGGTTATTAACTAAAAATAGTAACACTAGCGCCCCGCACAATCGAAGTGTGTGGGCGCTATACTATTGCGTGTTATTTGCCTTTTTTGGCTAATTGTGCAAATTTCTTTGATTTCTTGTTATAAATCACCTTAATAGGCATAGCTTCCTTGGCAGAATCTTGCTGCGTTTTCAACTGTGGGATTAATAAATTTAACACAATACCCGTTAGCCCACCGACGCAAATAGGATTATCCACCAAAGCCTGAATTTGCAAGGGTAACTGTCTAATCAATTCGGGCTCATACGATACCCCTAAACCCAACCCGAGTGATGTGGCAACAATCACTGCTTCTCGTCGATTCATGCCGTACAACATGATCATGCGAATACCAGCAATGGCAATCATGGCAAACATTAAAATCATGGCGCCCCCGACTACTGGGCTAGGAATCGTAGAAAATAAGCGCCCAATAACAGGAAAAAGCCCCAATATAACCAGTATCACAGCCATCAATTTACCAACATGGCGAGACGCTACACCAGTCATTTGTATAACGCCATTATTTTGTGCAAAAGTAGTCAGTGGTAATGATCCAAAAACACAAGCGATAACAGAAACAATACCATCTGCCAATACACCACCCGAAAGCCGAGAAGTAAATTCTGGTCCCTCAACAGGTTGGTCAGATACCATAGCGGTCGCCGTAATATCCCCAACTGCTTCAAGCACACTTAATAGATAAATCGTACCGGCCGCCAAAAATGCTGTCCAATCAAATGTAAAACCATATTTGAAAGGAACGGGAATCGTCAAAATAGGCATATCACGAAGTGGGGTTAAATCCACCATGCCCATACATAAGGCAACGATATAACCAACAATCAGGCCAATGGCAATAGATCCCATGCGCAAGAGGGGCTGGCGGAAACAGTTTAAAAACAAGACAACTACCAATACAAGTGCTGCCAACCCAATGTTTTGGTATGCGCCAAATGTGCCCGACATTTTGGCACCAAATCCACCTCCAAAATCAATAACGCCAAATTTGATAAGACTCAAACCAATCATCAGTACAACAATACCGCTGACAGTAGGCGTAATAATACGCTGCAAATAAGGTAATACACGAGAAGCAGCAATCACCAAAAAAGCACCGACAGCCGATACGCCTAATAAAGTGGAAACGATCACATCAAAAGCAGGCTCTACTTGACCAGCTTTCATTGCCATACCCGTGCTGATCATCACCGTCACAAATGAAAAATTCACAGATTGAATAGATAACAATCCAGAGCCAACTATACCGAAACGGTTCACCTGCAAAAAGGTGCCAATACCTGATGCCACCATTGCCATGGAAATAAGATATGCGGTCATTTCTGGCGGGAATTTAAGTGTGGTTCCCACGATCAAAGCCGGCATCACCATCGGTACAAATATTGCCAACAAATGTGTCACCGCACCAATGAGCGCCGCAACAGGAGGAGGTCTATCTTCTAGCTGATAAATCAGATCCGGTTTGCGGTAAGTTTCAAGCGACATAGCACAGTCCCCGAATGAATGACAAATAAACAAAAGTTGATATTAATATTGTTTAACCACAATAAACGCCTTCCTGAACAACCTAACTACCAACTACAAACACCTCAACTTTCCAACAATCATATCCCTGATAAAAACAAGGACTTTATAATAACAAGACCAATGCAATGACCATGCGTACCTAAGCTCGGCATAGCACTACATCGCCTCAAGTACTCTAATACCCAATAATTCCATACCCACCTTAAGTGTTCTTGCGGTCAATGCTAAAAGTTGCAAGCGACTATTTTTTAATGCAGGCTCGCTTTTCAATATAGAGCAATTTTCGTAGAAATTCGAAAATATATTGGCTAATTGATATAGAAATGTACATAGATGATGGACATAACAGCCCTCAACAACTGAATGTAGTACATCCTCAAACTGCAATAAATGATTCGCTAAGCGCCGCTCAGTAGGATCCACTAAGTTAATAGATCCGCCACCGCTAAAAGCACCTGCCTTGCGAAAGATACTTTGAATACGCGTATAAGCATATTGAATATAAAGCGAAGTATTCCCTTCAAAAGCAAGGATCGTATCCCAATCAAATATGTAGTCACTTGTACGATGCTTGGAAAGATCAGCATAGCGAATGGCACCAATACCGATTGCATGAGCGAGCTTTAACTGTTCCTTTTCAGATAAATCAGGGTTTTTTTGTTTTACAATGACAAGCGCCCGATCAATCGCTTCATCCAAAAGCGCAATCATTTTGACTGTATCGCCAGATCGCGTCTTAAAGGGCTTGCCATCACTTCCCAAAACTAATCCAAAACCGATATGTTCCAACACCATTTCGGGTGGCGCAAATCCAGCTTTGCGACAAATGCGAAATATTTGCTGAAAATGTTGACTTTGCCGTGCATCCACCACATACAGAACACGATCCAATTTGAGAACACGATGGCGATAGCGTACTGCTGCAAGATCAGTAGCTGTATAAAGAAAACCGCCATCTCGTTTTTGAACAATAACACCGAGTGGTTTACCATCCTTGTTACGAAACTCTTCTAGATAAACTACCTTGGCACCTGCATCAACTGCTAACAATCCTGCTTTTTCTAGATCCTCGACAACAGTAGGCAAATCCTCGTTATAAGAGGACTCGCCTTTAGCATCATCACGCGTTAATAGTACATCTAGTTTCTCATAAACCGCTTGGCAATGTTCTAAAGAAATATCAACAAATTGTTGCCACAACGCCAAAATTTCCGGCTGACCACCCTGCAATTTAGTGACATAATCACGTGACACATCAGCAAATGCTTCATCCTCATCAAAACGCACTTTAGCTTTTCTATAAAACTCTTCCAGGTCAGCCAATTCCATGGCTTGTTTGCCCGCCTTTTGTATCTCAACAAGATAGGCGATTAACATACCAAACTGCGTACCCCAATCACCAACATGGTTGCCACGCACAACATGATGGCCAAGATACCCAAATATTCTTGTTAATGCATCCCCAATTACAGTCGTACGAAGATGCCCAACATGCATTTCTTTGGCAATGTTTGGTGAAGAGTACTCTACCATGATATGTTGCGGTTTCGGTAAATGAATGCCGAGTTTAGGATCAGCTAAAGCAACTTTGAGTTGCTTACTTAAAAACTCT
Organism: Neisseriales bacterium; assembly: GCA_016699915.1. Classification (NCBI taxonomy): domain Bacteria; kingdom Pseudomonadati; phylum Pseudomonadota; class Betaproteobacteria; order Neisseriales; species Neisseriales bacterium. The sequence continues at coordinate 59,425 of CP064990.1, forward strand.
GTATCAAGGTGAAAATTGATAAAACCTGGTTTAACCACATCAATCTGATGAACCACACCTTTAAGGTCAAGCTTACCAACCACTTGCTTCGCAAGTTTCATTGGATCCATTTTGAGTACTTTGGCGGCATTCATCACGCCATTTGCTTGATAGTCACCAAACTCTGGGCGAGAAGCTGGCCTCACAACCGCTTGTACATGATCTAACCCAATTTGAGATAACGCCAAAGTTACATGTTTGTTAAGCAATTGTAAAACAGTCATGAGAATTGCCTCTTTTCTATCTGTTACCTGAATGGTTTGTACAAAGCGACCACGTGCCGCCGAAGCAGAGCCGATTCAACAAAAAACTCGCAAGCACTTAATTCGCTCCAATAAAATTCGCTATCGCAACTGATGAGCTTGCCTTTCAATTTGTTATAATATACCATTTACGCGAAGGTTTTTGGTAAAAAATCCTTGAAGAGATAACAGAGCACTGTATTGAACCATCATACCGTCTTATAGGATTGATCAATAAGACTTTGCTTGTATCAATAAAAGCAACGATAAACATGAAATCGGCATGCTCCAAATCTGTCTAAACAGGATGTACTCTCAATGGAGTGAAGTGCTTAAAATCATGCGTAACTGATAAAAACAGTGCAACAAATTGATAGTTGCTATAAAAATAGGCTAGAATAACACTGGGTATGTTTGGATAAAGGTGGGCTGGGTGCCCATTTTTTATTTCTGGATAACTATATGGACATACATACACTGTGTGAAAAAACGCTTGTTGGTTTGGGATATGAGCTTGTTCATCTAGAGTATGTAACTGGTAAAACCATGAGCTTATTTATTGATCGACAACCCAGTGGGGTCACCATTGAGGATTGCGTAGCTGTCAGTCAGCATTTCACGCGCCTATTCGCAGCGGAAAATATTGACTACGCAAGATTGGAAGTATCTTCCCCTGGTCTTGACAGGACACTCAAAACACAAGCAGATTTTTTGCGATCAATTGGCAAATTGATCTATATCAAAATCAAAACTAGTACAGCCTCAATAGACAAGAAAAAAAATATGATAGGTCGACTCCTTAAAGTAGAAAAAGATCAGCTCTTTTTGGATCTTGGTGACAGCACTATAAATGTCGCCCTGTCAGCAATTAGCAAGGCGCGTTTGGAGCCCGAATTAATAAAACACTAAATGTGGGAGACGGCATATGAGCCGGGAAGTACTGCTGCTAGTAGAGGCATTGGCAAACGAAAAAAATGTGAGTCAGGATATTGTGTTCTCAGCTTTAGAGCTGGCGCTTGCCTCGGCAACAAAGAAAAAAATAAGCGGTGAAACGGATGCCAACATTCGCATTGAGATTGATCGGGAAACTGGTGCTTATCAGAGTTTTCGTCGCTGGGAAATTGTGGAAGAAACCATGCTTGAAACGCCAAACTGTCAATTGACTTTGCAGCAAGCGCTCAAAAAAAATGCGCAAGCCGAATTAGGTGGTTTCATTGAAGAGCCTATAGAAGCTGTCGTGTTGGGTCGAATTGGTGCACAAACTGCAAAGCAGGTTATTCTACAGAAAATGCGTGACGCAGAACGGGAACAGTTGCTTAATGATTTTCTGCAACGACAAGACCATCTGATTAACGGACAAATCAAACGTGTAGAGCGCCACCACATCATCGTAGAGTGTGGGAAACTGGATGCTGTGTTGCCACATGATCAAATGATCCCGCGTGAAAATCTGCGCATTGGAGACCGCATTAAAGCCTTCTTACTCCGTGTCGATCAAACCAGTCGTGGTCCACAGTTGGTACTGACTCGAACATCGTGTGACTTTCTGCGCAAGTTATTTGAATTAGAGGTTCCAGAAATTGAAGAAGGTTTGCTAGAAATTAAAGAAGTTGCCAGAGATCCCGGTGCACGCGCTAAAATTGCCGTGAAGTCTAACGACGCAAGAATTGATCCACAAGGTACTTGCATTGGTATACGCGGTTCGCGCGTGCAAGCAGTGATACAGGAACTTGCTGGAGAGCGCATTGACATCGTTCTATGGTCACCTGATGCAGCACAATTTGTCATTAATGCATTATCTCCTGCCCAGGTTAATCGTATCGTTGTAAACGAAGAAAGCCATATTATGGATGTCATTGTTAACGAGGATCAATTACCGCTTTCTATTGGTAAAAATGGCCAAAATGTTCGCTTAGCAGCTGAATTAACGGGCTGGAATCTGAATATTCTCACTGAAGACGAGGCAAACGAAAAATTGCGTGGTAAAGATCTTTCGATGCAACAATTATTTATTCAAAGCCTTGATATTGGTGAAGACGTTGCGGCTGTCCTGGTTCAAGAAGGGTTTGCAAGTTTAGAAGAAATTGCTTATGTCCCAACTGCTGAATTTTTAGCCATTGAAGGCTTTGATGAAACACTGGCTAATGAATTGCGTCAGCGTGCTAGAAATGCTCTATTGCTTCAGGCTATTAACGATGAAGAAAAAACCTCAACAGCAGAAGAGGCACTGAAAAATCTTGAAGGCATTGATCACCACATATTGCACCAGCTGGTTGCAAAAGGTATTACAACGCGTAATGGTTTGGCTGATCTGGCTACAGATGAACTAGTAGAGATTGCCGATATTGACGAAAAAAGAGCCAATCAGCTGATTTTGAAAGCAAGAGAACATTGGCAAATCGACGAATCTTAATGCGACGGTAAACGGCTAAGCAATTTAAGGGAACATATGGCCATCTATATCAAACAACTTGCTGTAGAGCTTGGCTTGTCCGAAATACAACTGATCGAACAACTTCATGCAGTGGGCATTAAAAAAAGTCAAGCCGATGATCCGTTGACAAAATCGGAAAAGCAAGCACTGCTTGCACATTTGCGGCAACTTTATGATAAAACTGCACGTAATACGCTCACCTTGGGTATTAAAAAACCAAGCCCCAGTCATACGTTGGTCAGTGGTGCTGTCAAAATTGAGCGACGTAAACATCGCATGGTTATCCCCCCCCAAATACCCCCCTCATCTCAAACTTCTGTGCCATTGATAAGTGTAGATGCTGATGAAAAAGCTTCTGTATCAACTACTAGCAACACCACCAATATAGTATCTGCTCCTTTGACACCACAGGGTATTTCACAAGCACGCGCTATTCCAAAAAGTAGCACCAAATCAACCAATGGTACGGGCATTTTAACCGCTGAAGAAATTCAAGAACGTGAAGCAGAAGCTAAACGTCATCATGAATTACGTGTGCGTCAAGAAGTGCTCATGCATGAAAAAATTGAAAGAGAAAACCGCCGACTAGCTACCGAAACAAATCAAACTGCTGGAAAAGATACACTTGCTAAACCGTTACCTGCACCAGCAAGCGTTTTAGTAAAAAAGGATGGCAAAACCAAAAAAGGACAGCCTGTCGGTCGCGCTGAAGAGGGACGCGGCAAAAAATCGCTCAAGCTAATTTATCGTAGGAATGATCACTTAAGTGGGGAAAGAAGGTTTAAAAAAAAGGCATCACAAAAAAAACAGCGTGACAACCTCTCTGAACCCAACCTTTTTCAAGCACCAACTGAGCCGATTGTAAAGGAGATATTGGTACCGGAAACCATTTCCGTAGCAGAACTGGCTCATAAAATGGCCGTCAAAGGGACTGAAGTCATCAAAACCCTCATGCAGGTTGGTGTTATGGTCACCATTAATCAAATCTTGGATCAAGACACGGCGATGATCGTTGTGGGTGAAATGGGACATATTGCTAAACCAGCACCGATTGATAACCCAGAAATATACCTAGAGGACTCAACAGATGAAGCAGAGCAATTGCCTCGCCCACCTGTTGTCACCGTCATGGGCCATGTTGACCATGGCAAAACATCACTTTTGGATAATATTCGTCGTACCAAAGTAGCCACCACAGAAATGGGAGGCATTACACAACATATTGGTGCCTACCATGTCCAAACTAAAGATCACGTGATTACCTTTTTAGATACGCCAGGTCATGAAGCTTTTGCAGCTATGCGAGCTAGCGGCGCTAAAGTAACAGACATTGTCGTTTTAGTCGTTGCGGCAGATGACGGCGTCATGCCACAAACACTAGAAGCTATTCACCATGCTAAAGCGGCTAAAGTACCCATTGTGGTTGCTGTCAATAAAATCGATAAAACAGGTGCCAATATTGAGCGAATTTATCAAGAACTTGCCAACCATGAAATGGTTCCGGAAAAGTGGGGAGGAGACACATTATTTGTGGAAGTTTCTGCCAAACAAGGAGTCAATATTGATGGGTTGCTTGATGCTATTTTGTTGCAAGCTGAAGTACTAGAACTCAAAGCACCTGTACTCACCCCTGCTAAAGGCACCATTATCGAAGCTAGGTTAGACAAAGGAAGAGGATCCGTTGCAACAATTTTAGTACAATCAGGCACTTTAAGAAGGGGGGATATGCTGCTTGCTGGGACTGTGTTTGGTCGTATCCGTGCCATGGTTGATGAAAATGGTCATGCTATTGAGTCAGCGGGTCCATCTATGCCCGTCAGTATTTTCGGTCTTTCAGATATCCCCCAAACTTGGGTAGATGCTGTAGTACTCAGCAATGAAAAAAGAGCGCGGGAGATTTCTTTATTTCGTGCTGGCAAATTCCGCGACGTCCGGTTAGCCAAGCTTCATGCTGACTTGACGGAAAACCCGATGCAGATGACTGAAAGTAGTGCGCAATCTGTCTCGATTATCATTAAAGCTGACACACAAGGATCTTATGAGGCCTTATCCAATAGCCTACGGAAAATTTCAACGGATGAGGTAACCGTGCAAGTCTTGCATTCTGGCGTTGGGAATATTACCGAATCTGATATCAATCTTGCTATTGCATCACATGCTTTGATCATTGGGTTCAATACTAAAGCCGATGCGACAACCAAAAAGCTCGCTGAAGTTAATGGCATCGCAATTCATTACCATAGCGTAATTTATGATGTTATCAACCAAATACGAGATATCGCCTCCGGCACACTTGCTCCTGAGCGAAAAGAAAATAAGATCGGTTTAGCCGAAATTCGTCAGATTATTAGCGTCTCTAAAATTGGTAATATTGCCGGATGTATGGTTGTTGAGGGCTTGGTTAAAAAAAATGCTCACGCAAGACTGATACGTGACCAAACGCTATTACACATCGGAGAAATTGCATCACTTAAACACCTCAAAGATGACGCCAAAGAAGTCAGGCAAGGCTACGAATGTGGTGTTGTACTTAGGGGCTATAACGATATTGCTGTGGGCGATCAACTGGAAATCTTTGAAGTTGAAGAAGTTGCGCGCACCCTAAGCAATTCAGGACAATAGGCATCTTAATTGCGGAAAGACGGGCATGACCATGATGCGGCACAATAAAAGCTTTTCGCGGATCGATCGGATCCAAAAGCAAATATTGCAGGAGCTAGCTAAACTGATTTGTACCGATTTGAAAGACCCAAGATTGAGTCGCGTCATACCAACAGAAATCCACGTTTCAAAAGATTGTGCTGTTGCCAAAGTATACTACACGATATTAGCTGCTCAACCTTGTGAACATGTCCAAGCTGCACTGGATAATGCAGCAGGTTACTTCCGTAGCAAAATCGGCCAAAAAATCCTACTATTTACTACGCCCCAGTTGCATTTCATCTATGACCATTCTGTTGAACAGGGCGCTAAAATAGATCGCTTGCTCGCACAAATTCAGCAAGAGTAAAATTGAACACATATTTCGCATCCTATTTTTTCGCCATCAATCAAATGTCTAATATCGTTTTGTATACCACACTTGCTTGTCCTTATTGCAAAATGGCAAAACAACTGTTAGCAAGTAAAAAGTCTGTAACTATTCAAGAAATTCGCATTGATCTAGAAACGCAACAAAAAATGGAAATGATACGTTTGACTGGACAGCGCACAGTACCACAGATTTTTGTGAACGGCACCCATATTGGCGGTTATGATGACCTTTGTGCACTCAATCAGACTGGCAAGCTTGATACACTGCTTATTGATAAAGAAGGATCGTCATGGCCACAAAGATAAATAAAAAAGCACCCAAAACAAATCAGCCCGTTGTAACAATTGAAAAAATATATATCAATGATATATCGTTGGAATTGCCGAATGTGCCCGCCATTTTTCTTGAACAGGGCGAATTAAAAATAGACACAAAAATTCGTACAGAATCCGCTTTATTTCATGATGACCTTTACCAATGTTCAGTCATTGTTACCATAATCGCTAAACTAGTCGATCAGCGCACTGTTTTTCTAGTTGAGGTATCGCAATCGGGGATCTTTCGTATGCTAAACATGTCAAAAGGAAAATTGGAAGTCACGCTCAGCGTTACTTGCCCGAACATGCTTTTCCCTTATGCTAGAGAAGCTGTGTCCAATTTAATTAGTCACGCTGGTTTTCCGCCCATACTCCTTTCACCGATTAATTTTGAAGCTTTGTATTTACAACAGCGGCAGCAAAATGGAACAAGCATACCTGCATCAGAATAAACACATAGCACTCATGGTTAATTGCGTAACAAAACGATGAAACTCTCAATACTCGGCGGTGGTGCATGGGGCACAGCACTTGCAGTGACGTTGTCTCAAAAGCATGTTGTAACGTGGTGGGTCAGAAGCACCCAACAAGCTGAGAAAATGAAAAACGAAAGGCGTAATCATCAATATTTACCGCATTACCAACTACCTGCCTCAATTAATATACAGCATCACCTTGAGCAAGCGATCAGGCAAGCTAGCTTAATCATCTTAGCAACACCTGTTATAGGTTTTAGAGAAACACTACAAAGCCTTAAGGCGCTCAATCATCCGCTACCTCCCTTGCTATGGGCATGCAAAGGTTTTGAGGCAAAAAGCGGTTTATTACCACACGCAATCTTACTAGAAACGCTACCAACCCATACTCAATATGGACTATTATGCGGCCCTAGTTTTGCCGAAGAAGTAGCCAAAGGTTTACCAACTGCTATCGTTATCGCCTCAAAAGATAAGGTATTTGCCTGTGAAACGGCTCGATCTTTAAGCCACCAGCGCTTGCGTTGTTACGCTAATACTGATCTGATCGGTGCTGAAATTGGTGCAGCAGCAAAAAATGTAATAGCCATTGCCACGGGTGTAGTAGATGGTTTAGCGCTTGGCCTCAATGCAAGGTCAGCCCTCATTACAAGAGGTCTTGCCGAAATTAGTATGTTAATTGCTGCCATGGGCGGACATCCTAAAACATTATCTGGTTTGTCAGGTATCGGTGACCTGATTCTGACTTGTACAGGTGCTCTTTCTCGGAATCGTCAATTTGGTCTAAAAATTGCTCAAGGGGCAACAACCCAAGAAATTTTATCTAATACCAAACATGTGGTAGAAGGCATCCAAACAACTTATGAAATTAAAAAACTAGCTACGCAATATCAATTAGATATGCCCATTACGGAAGCTGTGTATAACCTACTGGAAGGTCGTATGTCTGCAAACGATATGGTGGCATGCCTAATGGAGCGCGAAACAAAATTGGAGTTTGGTAACATCCCTGACGCTGAATAAATGAAAGTTTGACCATGATTCAAGATGATAATATTGCCGTAATTATTCGCGAAGCACTTGAAAAATATTTCCGTGATTTAGATGGTGAGCAACCAAATCATATCTACAGCATGTTATTAAAAAGGGTGGAAAAGCCACTATTGGAAATAGTACTGTCTCGTGCTAAAGGTAATCAAACTTGTGCCGCTACCATGCTCGGTATTAATCGCAATACCTTGCGCAAAAAACTAAAAAGTTACAACATAGATTGACTATACCTGTCAATATTGATTGTGGTTGACAACATGAAGCGGTTTCATTTACCTGCCTATTCGCATATTCGGCTTGCCAAAGCAAGATTAAAAAGAGGGGGTATCATTGCCTATGCTACTGAATCTTGTTTTGGATTGGGTTGTCTGCCGAGCCATCATCGTGCCTTAAAAAGGCTATTGCGTATTAAAAAGCGTCCCGCACACAAAGGTATGATCGTGGTTGGTGCAAATCCTGAGCAGTTGCAGTCATTCATGGCGCCCCTAACTGGTAAAACGCAGCACTATATCAAGCAACATTGGCCTGGACACTATACTTTGTTACTGCATACCTCACGTCGCGTTCTGCCACATCTACGAGGTATCGGACAAGATCGTATTGCGTTGCGCTTAACTGCCGAGCCCAATGTTGCCGCGCTCTGTCATGCATTGGGCACGCCTTTGGTCTCAACTTCGGCAAATATCGCTAAGCAACGCACTCTTAAACAAGCACGGGATTGCCGAAAACAGTTCGGTTATCGGGTTTTAGCTTTGCCGGGTAAAATCGGAAAGCATGCTATGCCTTCCACAATTATTGATACAATAAGCGGTCAGATTTTGCGTTCATGATAGAACAACACGCTGTGTAGCTTGGGTCAATATAACCGGAAAATATCATGTCAGAATTAGCGACCATCGTAAACTTACTGAGTCACGCAACAATCGTTGTCAAACTGACATTGTTGGTGTTGGTGATCCTATCTGCACTTTCTTGGGGTCTAATGGGTCAGAAAATAATCCTGTTGCACCGTACATACCATGGCGACAAAATATTCAATAAGCAATTTTGGCAAGGTGGGGATATGAATGCACTATATCAAAAACTCGTTAACCAACCCACCCAAAGCGTCTTACAGCGTATTTTTTGTGCAGGTTTTGGGGAATGCTTAAAACTGGCCAGTAATAACCAAGCTTCCTCTATTCAATTGATTGAAAGCACGCGTCGCGCTATGAAAGCTGCGGCGCAACGCGAAATTCATATACTCGAATCTCATCATTCATTCCTCGCAACTGTCGGCTCGGTTAGCCCTTATATTGGTCTATTTGGCACCGTATGGGGCATCATGCACGCCTTTATGGGGTTAGAGCATACTACCCAAACGACCTTACAGGCCGTAGCGCCTGGCATTGCAGAAGCATTAATCGCTACAGCTGTTGGTTTATTTGCAGCGATTCCCGCAACAATTGGATATAACCGTTTTACAGCAGAAATTGAGCAATTGATGACGCATATTGACGTTTTTGTCGAAGAATTTTCCAATATCTTACAAAGAAAGCTGCCTAGATAGTTACCTTGGTAGACCATTTCAGCGACTATTCAAGTCAGGCGCTACCCAGTGTTTAATATACAATTGGACGCTTTTTTGATTTCGCCAAGTATTGGGTATCAACTGATAAACCGCATGAATGCAATCCGGCAATGGATGCGTAGCGTGAAATAGCATGCCTTCAAATGTTTCAGCATGTTTTTTCAATATCAACTTTAAATGTTTATCGGCCACAAGTTGCTGTGAATCAACCGTAAAGCAATCATAAAAAAACGGCGCCTCAAAACCTCTTCCCCATACCTGTTGCTCCAGTTGCTTAGCAACATTAAACAGCATGTCTTGGTTATCAAGGTGTCCGTCTGTATCATAATATCTTGTTAACAAGGCCTCGTTCAGCTGCTCTTTGGCAACACGCTCAAATAAATCCGAAAAATATGTCAAGTCTTCGGGTGCAATGCTTAATCCAGCAGCCATATCATGTCCACCAAACCGATTCAACAAACCAGGCTGGCGTTGATTAACGACATCCAGTGCATGACGAATATTAAAACCTGCTATAGAACGAGCAGATCCACATAATTCACCCTGTTCAGATAAAGCAAAAACAATAGTTGGCCGATAAAAACGATCTTTGAGTCGCGAAGCCAATATACCAACAACACCTAGATGCCAATTTTGGTCATATAGCGTCAAGGTACAACGATAGGCAGTATTCAACGAAACTGCTTGAAGTGCATCCTTCTGCATCGCTGTTTCAACAGCTCGTCGCTCATTATTGAGCTGTTCAAGTTGTTCGGCAAGTTTGCTAGCATGCACGGCATTTTGCTCAAGTAAACAAGCAATACCAGTAGTCATATCATCCATGCGACCAGCCGCATTCAAGCGGGGACCAATCGCATAACTCAAATCAAAAGCCGAAGCACAATGAATTGCCTTTTTGGCCACCGCAAACAATGCTTTGGTGCCAATATGACACAGACCAGAACGGATATGACGCAGACCTTGCTCAACTAAAATGCGATTATTTTGATCTAATTGAGCCACATCTGAAATGGTGCCAATGGCTACCCAATCTAGTAATTCAGCCATATTTGGAACTGGCTGGTTAGAAAAAGCACCCCGAGCACGTAATTCAGCACGTAATGCTAGTAAAACATAAAAAATGACGCCAACACCCGCTAAATATTTGGAAGGAAAAAGGCATCCCGGCTGATTCGGATTGACAATTAAGGCATTAGGCAATGCATCGCCGGGCAGATGGTGATCGGTAATGAAAACCTCTATACCCAATTCATGAGCACGTGCTACCCCTTCAAAACTACTGATACCGTTGTCTAGGGTAATAATAATGTTTGGATTTTTTTGCGCAGCATATTCTACAATTTGCGCAGTCAGGCCATAACCATATTTGAATCGATTCGGCACCATGAATTCAACCCGTGCCCCCATTTTGGACAAGCCTTCCATGGCAACTGCACAGGCCGTAGCACCATCTGCATCATAGTCAGCAATCAACAGTAAACGTTGATGATTTTGAATCGCATCGGCCAATCTTGCTGCCATGGTTTCGCAATTTTTAAGCTGGCTAAATGGCAACAAAGCAGCAAAACTGCAATCCATTTGGTCGGGTGAAGTAATACCGCGCGCCGCATAAAGTCTTGACATAAGTGGCGTGATACCACTCGCTACGAGCCGCTGATAAGCTATTTTGTCATAGGGGCGAATGCGAACATTGATCATTCAAATATCCTATGCCAAAGTATTGTAAGTATAGCGTTAGGATCGGCTAAGCAACCGTGTTCTAGTAAGTGTCATGCCCAATAACTAACTAAGAAAACTACCTACCGGCGCATGGAATCAAAAAATTCAGCATTATTTTTTGTTGCACGAATTTTGTCCAACAAAAACTCCATGGCCTCCAATTCGTCCATCGGATAGAGTAACTTTCGAAGCACCCATATACGTTGTAATAATTCAGGCTGAATTAATAATTCTTCTCGCCTAGTTCCAGAACGGTTGAGGTTAATAGCAGGAAATGAACGTTTTTCGGCCATACGACGGTCAAGATGGATTTCCATATTACCCGTCCCTTTAAATTCTTCGTAAATCACATCATCCATACGACTGCCTGTTTCAACAAGTGCTGTAGCAATAATCGTTAAGGATCCACCTTCTTCAATATTGCGTGCAGCACCAAAAAAACGTTTTGGGCGCTGTAACGCACTGGCATCTACACCACCCGTTAGCACCTTGCCAGAGGCTGGTGCGACAGTATTATAGGCTCTAGCCAGACGAGTAATAGAATCCAAAAGAATGACAACATCTTTTTTATGCTCAACCAAACGTTTTGCTTTTTCGATAACCATCTCGGCAACTTGCACGTGGCGTGTTGCTGGTTCATCAAAAGTGGAAGATACTACTTCCCCCTTAACAGAGCGAGTCATTTCGGTTACTTCTTCAGGACGCTCATCAATCAGTAGCACAATTAATACTGCCTCGGGATGATTTGCTGTGATAGCATGCGCAATATTTTGCAACATGACGGTTTTCCCCGTTTTGGGTGGCGCAACCAATAAACCACGCTGTCCTTTTCCAATCGGCGCAATTAAATCCACGACCCGGCTCGTTACATTCTCTTCGCTACGCACATCGCGCTCTAAGAAAAGCGGCTCTGTGGGAAATAACGGGGTAAGATTTTCAAACAAAATCTTATTTTTAGCTTTTTCTGGTAATTCACCATTAGCCTGATCAACTTTGACTAGCGCAAAATAACGCTCGCCATCTTTAGGCATACGAATTTCGCCTTCTATGGTATCGCCCGTGTGCAGATTAAAGCGCCTAATTTGCGATGGACTAACATAGATATCATCGGGACCCGCAAGGTAGGAAATATCAGGACTACGTAAAAATCCAAACCCATCAGGCAATACTTCAAGGGTGCCATCACCATAAATATTTTCTCCTTTTTTCGCTTTATTTTTCAGTAAAGCAAAAATAAGATCCTGCTTTCGCAGCCGGCTAGCACCCTCAAGTTCGTTTTCAACAGCCATATTGACCAAATCGGTCACGGGCAAGCGCTTTAAGTCAGAAAGTTGCATAAATTAAAATAGAACCTCTAAAGGCAGATAATAAGAAGGACGAGCCGGAAAAGCTCTAGAAGGCTAACAGATCGTGCTATCTAATGGAAAATTGCTAAATAAAAATCACCTTTTCACAAATGTGAATCAATAAAGGAGACCAGTTGACTTTGTGCCATAGCACCTAGTTTAGTATCAACTATTTCGCCTTTTTTAAATAAAATCATCGTGGGTACGCTACGTACAGCATACTTAGCTGTTGTTTTTTCGTTGTGGTCAATGTCTATTTTAACAACTTTGAGACGACCTTGGTAAAGCGAAGCGATGTCTTCCAAAATGGGAGCTACCATTTTGCAAGGTCCGCACCATGTTGCCCAAAACTCTAATAAAACAGGTAACGCAGACTGTACCACCTCTTGTTCAAAAGAACCGTCATCCACTGTTATAACAAGACTACTCATCGTACGCAAACCCTTTTAACTAAATCCTAAACTGCCTAGAAACCCAAAAACCGCCAAAACACCCGCATACCACCGACTCCGGTAAGCAATGATCATTTAAATACCTTGGCGCATCCTAGCACAAAACTCAGCAAGAAATCTGCTGATCCTTAATTGTTGGCATAGTTCTTTCATCGCTCGGCTAGCCGACCAAAGCTATTGGTTAGATTAGGCAGTTTAACGACCGCATCCCAAGACGGATGCGGTACATGGTAGAGTAACTTTTTCAGTTTGTAAAGTAACTTTTGCTATGAAAATATCATGAAACAGATTCTTGGTAAACCAATAAATACTTCAAGCATAATAAGACATGCGGTATAATAGAATCTAGAATTTTGATGCGGCCTTTTGCTGATAATCTATTCACCAAATAGGTAAGCACTATGTTGCCATATGTAGAATTATTCATATTTTTGTTTGTCATTTTAGTCGCCGCACAAATTTTTACCAATGCATTAGAACACCTAGGGGAGTGGCTTAAAATCTCCGAAGGTGTTACAGGATCCCTTTTTGCAGCAGTAGGTACTGCGTTGCCCGAAGCAATCATCCCGATTTTGGCTATCGCCAGTGGTACTGGTTCTTCGCACATTAATCACGATATTAGTATCGGTGCTATTTTGGGTGCGCCATTGATGTTATCAACCATTACTTGCGGTTTGGTGGCGCTTTTTGCCATTAAAAAGCGTGGTCTTTCTGGACACTTACATCCAGAATCTTCAGGTCTTAAACGTGATTTAAATTTTTTCCTAGCCAGTTATGTTCTTGCCACCATAGCTATGTTCTTGCCAAAAACACTAGGTACGCTTAACTTACGCCATGTTTTATTGCTCACTTTAGTCGGTCTTTATTTTATTTATTCCTTGGTTACCCTCAGAGCCTCCAAAAACCTAGTGAAAACCGGACACGGCACCATTGCTGAGCATCCCATGTATCTTGCCTATCTTGGTCTACCAGTCAATATGTTGAGCATTGTTGTGCAATTAATATTGGGGCTTATTTTGTTGATATGGGGAGCGGGTCGGTTCATCCACAGCATTGCCCATATTTCTTTACTAATGCATGTATCACCACTACTGTTATCCTTATTTATCATACCAATTGCTACTGAATTACCAGAAAAAGTTAACTCTATTTTATGGATACAGCGCAATAAAGATACATTAGCTTTTGGTAATATCACGGGTGCCATGGTATTCCAGGGGTCACTACTGCCTGCTGTGGGTATCGCACTGACGCCTTGGCAATACAATCAAGAGACACTACTAAGCATTGCCTTAACGATTGCAGCAACGTTGTGGTTGCGCTGTCACGCCACAAGACATCACGTGATCAAAATTTGGCACTTATTGTGTAATGGGGCGCTTTATATCCTGTACCTAATCCTAGCTTGGCTAGTTTGACGCTGTCATGACAACTTGATCGATGCCGCCCATATAAGGTCTTAGTATTTGTGGGATCGTTACGCTGCCATCTTTGTTTTGGTAATTTTCAAGCAATGCCACCAACGTTCGCCCAACAGCCAAACCGGAACCATTTAATGTGTGCACCAACTGAATTTGACCCGTTTTATCCTTAAAACGTGCCTGCATTCTGCGTGCTTGGAAGTCTTCACAATTTGAGCAACTTGAAATTTCGCGATAGGTATTCTGAGCAGGTAGCCACACTTCAATATCAAAAGTTTTTGCAGCACTAAAACCCATATCACCCGTACAGAGCAACATCACCCGATAAGGTAGTGCTAGAGCCCTTAAAATCACTTCGGCATGTGTCACCATTTCCTCAAGTACCTGATAAGAATCTTGTGGGCGCACAATCTGTACCATTTCCACCTTATCAAATTGATGTTGACGAATCATGCCGCGCACATCTTTACCGTAAGAACCTGCTTCAGAACGAAAACAAGGGGAATGTGCCGTTAAACGAAGCGGCAATTCCTCTGCCGTAAAAATATGTCCTCTTGCAAGATTGGTAAGGGTAATTTCAGCCGTAGAAATTAAAAACTGTTCGACCACACCATTTTTGTCTTTTTTTTGCACCCTAAACATATCTTCTGCAAACTTAGGTAGTTGCCCTGTGCCATATAATATGTCTTGGTTAACAATGTAGGGTGTATAATGCTCCGTATAGCCATGTTGCATAGTGTGTGTATCAAGCATAAATTGCACTAAAGCGCGATGTAATTTGGCCATAGCGCCCCGCAATACAACGAAACGTGATCCGCTTAATTTCGTACCGCTATCAAGATCTAAACCCAATGGTTCACCAATGGCTACATGGTCTTTTACGGTAAAATCAAAGGAGCGCGGTTGACCAACCCTCCTAATTTCAAGATTACCTTGTTCGTCTTTGCCAACGGGCACCGAATCATGTGGAATATTTGGTAACATCGACAACCATTCATCTAACTGGCTTTGGATCTCCTCAAACTCTGCTTGTATTTTTTTAATACTCTCATTAATAGCAAGCCCTTCTTCGGCTAAAGCCATTGGGAGTTTCTCGCCATTTTTTTTAGTTTGCCCGATATGCTTGGCGTGTGCATTTCGTCTTGCCTGTAAAGCTTGCAGCGTAGATTGTAAGACTTTGCGCTGTGCTTCCAGTTGGCTAAAAATCGACTGATCAAGCGTGATCCCACGCTTTTTCAACTGCTGCACAATCAGTGCAAGATCATTGCGAAAAAGCTGTATATTCAACATAACTTATCTACTTTAAAAAATTAAATATTGTCCATCATGCTTATTTTTTGTCATCCGCTGCCTGATTAAGGGATTGCAAAAAACGCATTTTTTGTGCAATTTTCACTTCTAGCCCGCGTTCAGTTGGCTTATACCATTGCTGATTTGCCATACCATCTGGCCAATATTGCTCCCCGACCACATAAGCGTTGGGTTCATCATGTGCATAACAGTACTCAGCGCCATAGTGCATCTTTTTCATCAAGTCAGTTGTTGCATTACGAAGATGCAAGGGTACTGGCGGCGAGCCATTGTGCTTAACAAATGCTCTAGCTTCATTATACGCGATATAGCTTGCATTACTCTTAGCAGCAATTGACAAATAAATTACTGCTTCTGCTAGTGCTAATTCACCCTCTGGACTCCCCAAACGCTCATAGGTATGAGCAGCATTTAAGGCAATATCAGTGGCACGTGGATCAGCCAATCCAATATCTTCCCAAGCCATGCGTATAATGCGGCGTGCCAAATAATGTGGATCAGCGCCCCCATCTAGCATGCGACAAAACCAATATAAAGCTGCATCAGGATGAGAGCCACGCACAGATTTATGCAATGCTGAAATTTGCTCATAAAAAACATCGCCTTGTTTATCAAATAAATGCACTGTGTCACTCATCACCTCCTTAAATAGCCCTTCATGAACTATTTTAAGGTTACGGCTTAAAGCAATTTTCAACAACTGTTCAATGGCATTTAAAAAACGCCTTGCATCCCCATCGGCATGGCGTGTAATCACCTCTATTACTGCATCCTCAAATTTTATTTCTTTAAACAGCGGATCACATTCAATGCGTTGAAATAAATGCCTCAGTGCTTCAGGCATCAAACTGGCTAACTGGTAAACCTGTACCCGAGAAAGTAAAGCATTATTGACCTCGAAAGAAGGGTTCTCTGTCGTTGCGCCAATAAAAGTTAATAATCCAGTTTCAACATAGGGCAAAAAAGCATCTTGTTGACTTTTATTAAAACGATGCACTTCATCAACAAATAAAATCGTGCGCTGGGATGATTGCTCAATCAGGGTTTTTGCATGCAAAATGACATCCCGAATTTCTTTAACACCTGACAGGACAGCAGAAATGCTGACGAACTTAGCGTGGAAACTGTTGGCCAAAATACGCGCAAGCGTTGTTTTGCCAACACCAGGTGGCCCCCATAAAATCATTGAATGCATCGCATCAGACTCAACAGCAAGCCTAAGCGGTCGATTGAGTCCAACTAAATGATCCTGACCGACCACTTCTTCCAAGGTCGTGGGACGCAATAAATCAGCGAGTGGTTTATCTAGCATCACGCATTGCATACTCTATGGAGTGGGTAAAATATTGACCTCTTTAGGATAGGTTGGTATAAAGCGCTCTTCGCTCATTGCAATATTTTTGCTAACTTGCGTAAACTGCAATACCATGCGTTGATTAAATCGATCAATTAATTCCATCTCAACTAACGTGTTATCACGAAATCCCATTCTCACCGAACTGAAAATATGATTCATCCGTTTAGAGGTTGCGCGAATCCATTCTAAATTGTTGGTCGGTGCATCATTAGCTAATTGATAACCCCGTCCAAGGTAATTGCTGCCGGACAAGAGCATTTCGTAAGCAGGACTCATTACCCAACTCATGGACTTTTTGGTTACCTGCGCAAGCGCTACATCGTAAATCCATAACGTTTTATAGCAACCAATGATAATTTGTTTGTAAGGCGTTTCATAAGTCCAGCGAAATTTTCCAGGGCGGGATACTTCAAGTGTACCTTGCGCTATTTCAGTTTTTCCATTTTTAACAACCGTTTGCACAAAATTTGCCCGCATGGTTTTGCTGCTGGCAATAAAGCGCTTAAATTGCTGCATTCCATCAGCTTGGACAATACTAATTAACAACCATAATGCGTTGGCCAAGATAATTTTTTTCACTATTCGCCCTTTAAAAACTATGATGAAACGAAATGATGGGTCATAGGATAATGCCAGTTACTACCGAAACTACAGCGAGTAATACAAGGACCTATCGGTCCTTGTTGACGCTTATATTCACTATGTACCAATAAATCAATCACTCGATGTACATCGGCTGACTTGTAACCTTTTGCAATGATTGCCGCAACAGCGGTATGATTTTCCACATATTCGGTGATGATAGCATCAAGCACGTCATAAGGAGGCAGATGATCCTGATCCGTTTGGTTAGGTCTTAATTCTGCAGATGGTGGGCGTTGAATGATCTCGAGTGGAATGATTGCTTTACTCGCATTACGCCATTTGGCTAATTCATATACCAGCGACTTAGATACATCTTTTAACACAGCAAACCCGCCAACCATATCGCCATACAATGTGCAGTAACCTGTTGCCAACTCTGATTTATTACCTGTGGCCAACACTAGGCAGTGCTTTTTATTAGAAATGGCCATTAGCAACATGCCGCGTATTCTAGCTTGAATATTCTCTTCTGTCACATCCTCTGGCTGATTGGCAAATAGTACTTTAAGGGATGCTGCAATTTGTTGGTAAATCGGCCAAATATCAATCGTATGATGTGTTACTTTTAAGTCATCGACCATTTTTTTTGCGCTGTTAATACTCATCGCTGATGTATAGCAAGAAGGCATCATGATGGTATTGACTTTATCTGAACCCAATGAATCGGTTGCAATAGCCAATGTCAATGCCGAATCAATCCCGCCCGATAAACCAAGTAGTACACTAGGAAAATGATTTTTATACACATAATCTTGTACACTCAACACCAAAGCTTGATAAATATGGGCTAAGCGATTGGGGATCGGTAAAACCTGCTGCGGAACAAAACAATTATTTTGAATATCTAAAACCAGTAGTGATTCCTCGTAAAATGGGGCGCGAGCCACACATGCTCCATCACGATTAACCGCAAAAGACCCGCCGTCAAATACCCACTCATCTTGTCCACCGACTAAATTTGAGCACAGTATTGGTGTTTGAAAATGTTTTGCGCAACGCGCTATGGATTCACTATGCTTGGCATATTGTCCAACACAAAATGGGATGGCCTGTAAAGCAACTAGGCAGTCAACACCATCCATTATCTGTTTGGCATGCTCTTCAGAAAAAATATCTTGATTGATGGCAATACCTATTTTGCAACCTACATGTTCCCAAACCACTTTTTGGCTGCCTGACGTAAAATAAGCCAAAGCACGTGGATATTCAGACAAAAGCATTTGATGATATTGCGCAATAATCCGTCCGTCTTGAATGATCGTTGCTGCATTGAAGAGCTGATTGTTGATTTGAGTAGGGTAACCAACTAGTAATGTGATACCACGCATTTGTAACAATATTTTTATTTGTCGTTGCATCGCCTCAAAAAAATCATTGCGTAGTAGCAAATCTTTTGGATGGTAACCGCTCAAAGCAAAAGCAGGTGTAATTAGAAGCGAAACTTGTTGTTTTTTTGCTTCCTGCGCAAAACGTAAGATAGCTTGCGTATTACCCTCCAGGTCTCCTATTCGAGGATTAAATTGAAGAAGCGCAATTTTCATCCTGCTAGCTCCATTTTTATGGGATTTAAAGTAACAGTATAACGCTAACTTGCAACCTGTACTGACTCAATGGACATGTGTCTTGTCAGTATGGATGATGGTCTATATACTTACCAGCCTAGCTCTATTGTAATGCCCGCTTCGGAGAGATGGATGAGTGGCTTAAGTCGCACGCCTGGAAAGCGTGTTCAGGGTTACACCCTGACGGGGGTTCGAATCCCCCTCTCTCCGCCATTGACTAAAAATGAATTACTCTATTTCTCAAGTGGTATATCCTCAAAATCTCACCACTGGCTAGTTTTTTAGCCATTTGTAACTGACTTTACCTCTATAAAAACACTTTTTTCATAACTCTTTTCTAAAAAAATACACTTTGCTTTTTCAAGTAAGGTATTTTTAGTCATGCGGAATCAATGCGTTGATAATTGACCAGTTCGCAGCAGTCTATGGATAGCATTGTTATGTATCTTTTGAGTAGTCAAGGATTACTTGACTACTGTTTGCGTTAGTTTATTGGTAATGTTATTTTAATTGTAAATATCAGCAATCCAATCATTGAGATCGCGACTTGTATCTTGGTAGATTGTTAGAATTGGTTGATATTCATACAAAGTTTTGTTGTAAGAAATCAGTTCATCTTTAAATACAAAGAAATGTTTTAGTAATTTGCTCAGCAAAATTTCCTGTGTTCTCATCCAATTCCAATCATCATGACAAAATAATTTTTTGATATCTTCTTGATTTAGCGCTAGTCTGCACAAAGCGAATTTCATCAAAAGAAGCTACTTAAAATAATGTAACAATTGATTCCCAGTTTGCTTTCTAGGAATAACATATCTATATCTGATTCAAGCATTCGAACGGTTTTATTTTAGGTAGATAAAAATCTTTACGGAGTTTTGTTGGGTTGAAAAGATTCAAATAAAAGCCTTTTCGCAATTATAGTTATCTAGGGTAAGAGAAGGAACTACAATAACAGTGATTTATACTATCACTTTAGATTTAATTTTGTTTTTTGCGAGGAAATTGTGAGTATTTTAGAAACATCTTTAAGTTTAGTTGAGCAATTATTGCTTAACAAAATAAAGTGTACTATTGATTCTTTCTTAGAAAATATTGATACTCATCCCAATAATGCTACCATTGAGAAGTTAGCAACATTTTTTCTACAGGAACTACATGTCAATATCCCTATTTTTGTAAATGAATTATTAGAGTCAAAAGATAAATTTGATGCTATATACATTAAAGGGCTGCCTAAATTTGATAATACACAAAAAGAATTAAGCTGCGCCAAAATAATTTCTTTTATGATTGGTCTAATAATAGGACAACCATTTCAATATCAACAGCAAAATAATGGCGATATTATTGCTCAAATAAAACCAGCACAAGGTCTAGAGCAAACTAATTCAAATGCTTGTAAAATGAGTTTTGGTTGGCACTCAGATGATTGTTTTTTGCCTTCTAAATTCCGCACATAGTGGATCCAACTCACTGGATTTTATAACCCAGACAAAATATTAACGAAAGTTTCTTTAATTGATGAAATCATTCAAAATTTACCAGTTCAATCATTAAGCCAACTGATGTTAAAAAATTATAAAGTAAAAATTCCTACCAGTTTTGGGTTAGGTGACATGTGGTCTGATAATATCCCATTGATAAGAATAAATGGTAATAATAAATTCGAAATTGGAGTACCAACATATCACGTTATACCAGTTAATCCGTCAGATAAATTGACAAGCTTAGCATTTAGTGATTTATTGAGTTCAGTAAATAAGTGCGAAAAATCCTTTTGTATTGAATCAGGAACAGCTCTTATTTTTAATAATGATAGATTACTGCATGCTAGAGATAAAATAAAAACCGATAGATTAGTGCTTAGGGTTTATATAAGAAACAGCCTCGATGATTTAATTCGGACAACTGGCTCTAATTCTAATGATAGGGTGTTTGATTTAGGAAAATTAATTCAACCATGATTGAACACGCTAGTCTATTGATCTACATATTGCTTGTTATGATTGCTTCAGTTGCTGGGTTCATCGATACTTTGTCTGGTGGTGGTGGTGGATTAATTACGTTACCTGCTATGTTATTTACGGGTATGAACCCTGTTACAGCACTGGGTACGAATAAACTGCAATCAGCAATCGGCGAGTTTTCCGCCACGTTGCATTTTTTTCGAAAATCGCAAGTTAATTATCGTACTTTAACCGTAGCATTTGTTTATACCATAATTGGTGCATCGATTGGTACGATCCTCTTACAAATTATCTCAACAGATAAATTAGAAAAAGCCATCCCTTTTTTCTTTTAGCAGTGTTAATTTATTATGTATCCAATCTAAATCGGAAAAACAAATTTTATAATCAAACACTAGAGCCAAGTCATCACAAATTTTTAGCATTGGGTTCTTCAATTGGTTTTTATAATGGCTTTTTTGGTCCAGGTACGGGCTCTATTTGGGCTTTAGCATTAATGAAATGCTTTAAGTTAGATTTGCGACAAGCAACTATATACGCCAAACCACTTAATCTTGCTGGAAATTTAACAGCTTTATCTATTTTTATAGTAGGGAGCAGAGTGGACTATGTAGCCGCTGTTTTAATGGGCATTGGCTCATTTATTGGCGGAAGGTTTGGTACTCATTTTGTGATGTATAAACATGTCAAATGGTTAAAAATTATTTTCTTGTTGCTTATTACATTAAGTACACTGGGAACATTTATTAAGTATTATGGGTAAATTACTGATTCTCTATTGACAACTGTGGAATGGAGATACAACCCTGAATAGGTGCAGTTGACTAAAATAGTACTAAGTAAATGCTTTAAAAAGTTCGTAGTAGCAAGTTTTATGGGAAGATATCATTTGGTATATGATCCATCGTACTGCTCCATTTTTATCGTTTTATCCCTAATGTGGGATAATGTTAAAAATCAAACAGTATGGAATTTAATGCACCGCCATTAGCTTGCAACAAACCTTCATACACTACATAAAAATAGGTAAAATCAAAAGCACTATGTGCTTACAAATTTTTTTGTGGTAGCTAGTAATTCAAAAAAGCTCAATCTTTTCACATAAATAATTTCAAAAATTAACATTTTTTGCTCTATAATCCTCCGGGAATGGTAAATGCTATGAACTTAATCACGAAAGAGACGGTTCAGTCTGCCTTAAAACGTGGTAGTAGGCGGATTTGTTTTTATGTCTATCCAGATCAATCACCGAAAATAACAACAGAAGGTAACTTTTATGGGACGATTAACTTGCCTTTTGGTGATGGTCTTATTAAAAAGATTTTCCCATACAAGTTGTATCAAAATAAAAGCAAAAAGGGTCATGTTTGGAGAGGCTTCAAAAGCGAAAATGAATTTAAACAATGTAGTCAGTGGTGCGAAGAGAGGAAAAACTATGTTTATATCCGTGATTGCCTATCAGGTTTGGTAGCACTTGATTTTAATAAACCAGATAGCAAAACACCAACTTACACGGAAATTGGTCGCTTGGTCGATCAGGTAAAAACAGCCAAAAATGAGAAAACAATTGATAAATTAGTAAAACTTTCTTTGACATTGATATCAAAAACACCACCATATCAGTCTTGCGACTCGATAGTTGCTGTGCCAGCTCAGGATAAGACCTATGATTTGCCTACTACTTTAGCGTCAATTTTGTCATCAAAACTTAGTATAACAAATTTAACAGAAAAATTTATATATCAAGGCATCAAACAATCCATAAAGGAAGTATCGGATAATGATTACTTTGATAAAAAGTGGCAAATATGGGAAAAGGCACAAGTATCCTATAAAGGCCAATGTCTCCAAAAAAATCTATTTTACTTATTGATGATAATTATCAGTCAGGCATTTCTATGCAATACATCGGTATGATTTTACAGCAGGCTGGGGCAAGTAAAGTTTTTGGTCTTACCATGACTAAAACCTTAGGGGATGGAGGAAATAGTTTATGGAAACAATAAATGCACTAAAACAATGTGGCGAAAAATGCGTGCGTATTGATATACAGGATTCTCAATACCCAGATCGCGTAAAAAGAATCATGAAAAAAAGGGCGCCGCAAAGGCTCTATATGTTGGGCAACATAGAGCTTTTGAATATACCAGGTATCGGTTTTTGTGGTTCAAGAAAGGCAAATCAAAAAGGTCTAGAAACAGCGGCAAGTTGTGCTGAAGAAATTGCAGGAAATAATATTTCCGTTATTTCTGGCAATGCTATCGGTATTGATCTTGCCGTTCATGTCAGTAGCTTAAAAAGTGGTGGTCGAACTATTTTTGTTTTGCCTGAAGGCATCAATCATTTTCGCATTAAGAAAATTTTAGCGGGTTTTTGGGACTGGAATCGTGTTTTAGTCATCAGTCAATTTGAACCAGAAGATTCTTGGCAAACTTTTCGAGCCATGACTAGAAACCAGTTGATAATAGCTTTAAGTCATGCTATGGTTGTTATTGAAGCTAGCGAAAAAGGTGGCACAATAAGTGCAGGAAAAGAAACGATTAGAGTGGGCCTTCCGCTATTTGTTGCACAATATAAAAATATACTTGAACAAGCTAAGGGCAACCAGATTTTGCTTGAGATGGGCGCTCAAAAATTGGCTAAAAGCAAAAGCACGAATACGGCAAATTTCAGCAAAATTTTTAAAAAAATAAAGGAGGATAAATTGATGACTAGCCTCACTGAACAGCACAGTTTGTTGTAGGTTGGTTAATGTGAACACGCGATAAATGCTTGCAGTGTTTGTTAGGTCGTTTCGTGCTAGCAAAACTCAAGGAAAATCCGTGGAATTAGGAATATAAACCTCCCCATTATAGGATCTAACGCCACTCCAATTAGCAGTTACTTCAATATATGTATGAGTATAGATAAATAGCAGTAGAAAATCAGCTGGGAATTTTTAAAAATTTTTGATAAAACCAACCATCTCAATCATTACAAAATGAGAATGGCGCGGTTCGTCATGAAAGATTCAAATGCTTTGAGCTCTATCGCCCGTAATATAGGGTAAATAACCAACTAAAAGAATTAATCAGTAGCAGTATACAATTTATGGCTATCCATCTTCTGAGTGTTTTGCAGTGCAAACACCGAGTGATGATTATCTGACGCAAGCGTGGCAAAATATTATTTAAATAAAGCGTAGAACTTGGCCGTTTACAATTTTTGCCAACCGAAAAACCAAACCCGTAAAAAGACTACCGCCTGATAAAGAAGAGATGTGAGCGATGTTTTCTAAAAGTTTTTTTCAGCCAAGTATTTCAGTGCACCAGCATGAAAGGCAGCAGCACGCATGCCGCCTCTATAAGGAGCTTGGTTGGACGCATCAACATATTCCATGAAGCTAATTTTTTCGTTTAAAAAATATTTAGCACTGTTCACGTAACATAAAGCTACCTAAAGCCATATATTTTTTAACATAACAATTTGTATGCCCCATTGGTAATGTTTAGTCTATTTGGCACTCGAAAGTAACATA
Organism: Neisseriales bacterium; assembly: GCA_016699915.1. NCBI lineage: Bacteria > Pseudomonadati > Pseudomonadota > Betaproteobacteria > Neisseriales > Neisseriales bacterium. The sequence goes on from CP064990.1 coordinate 83,887, forward strand.
AGGATTGTATGTCGCTTCGCTCATTTCCTAAACAAAATAATACCCTGTATAAAAATAAAACAAATCACTAAACCTAAACAACCAAATACCTTAAAATTAACCCATATTGCTTCGCTACAAAAATAAGCAACGGCTAAATTAAGCGCGCCTAGTAATAAAAAAAATATGACCCATGCTATATTCAATTTTACCCATATAACTTCAGATAACTGCAATTCTTTTCCCAATAAATACCTTATACCATTCTTCTTAAAGTACATGCCAACCAGTAAAGCACAGGAGATAGCCCAATATAACAAAGTTGGTTTCCACATAATGAAGCGATTATTGTGAAAGTAAAGCGTTGCGCCACCTAATACAATAACTAATAGCAAACTTATCCACTGCGTAGCAGAAATTTTTTTATACCGCAAAAAACTATAAAGCACCTGCATAGCCATCATTGCCATGAGCATTTGTGTTGCCAAAAAAATATTGTTACTGAACCAATAAACCGTAAAAAACAAAATGATAGGAATAAAATCAAAAAAAAGCTTCATGTTAGACCAACCCACTAAAAATTGATTGCGGTAAAGCTCAATGAAAAATCAAGTACCATGGAACTACTAGAAGACAAAGCATGGCGCAAAGCATTATGATACATCCGATTACATGACAGTATCAGTTTAGGGTAATTCCATAAAAATTTCTCAAAATAAACAGTTGAAAGCAAAAAATGATCGGTCATCTACAGGGTATTTTAATAGAAAAACAGCCACCGCAATTGACCATTGATCTAAGTGGAGTTGGATATGAAGTCTTAGTGCCGATGAGTACCTTTTATCAGTTGCCCGATACTGGCCAATCGGTCAAGCTATATATTCACCAACAGATCAGGGAAGACGCTCATATTCTATATGGGTTTGTCAGTTTAGCAGAGCGCGCTTTATTTAAACAATGCATTAAAATCAACGGCGTGGGACCGAAGATAGGGCTTGCCCTTCTTTCTACTTTATCGATTGAAGAATTGTTACTGATTATCGCAACAAAAGACACTAAGCGTCTGCTTGCTGTTCCTGGAATTGGCCAAAAAACAGCCGAGAGACTTGTTCTGGAATTGCAAGGAAAATCAATCTCAGAAGTACCACTAACGAATCATACTTTATCTGCACATGGCAAAAAATTACAAATACTTAACGATATTGCGGGGGCTTTATTGGCGTTGGGATACAGTGAAAAAGAATCCAGCGCCATGATTAAAAACTTGCCTGATGATGTTGATATCAATACTGGTATTCGTCTAGCACTTAAACAACCAGCAGTAAACAAGTAAGATAGCTTAAGAAAAATAATGAGAAAAAATGTCACTGCTACGTGGTGGATAGTGTATTTGACGCACAATCCGGTTGGGCAAAAAAATAGCCGCTTTGCGTACAACCTTCTCAAAAGGTGCTGTGAAAAATGCCTTTTGCCAACTGGGTTTTTTGGGTATGTTGGTCAAACCACATATGAGCGTCATACAGGCTACCAACGCTATGCCTCGGAGAGCACCAAAAAGAACACCTAGTATTCGATTGATCCCACTCAAACCACTCGCTTTAATCAATTTGGATAATAGAATACGGCATAGCACCGTAAGTATCCATACAAATATAAAAACCACCACAAAAGCAATAGCTGTTCTAGCACCCGCTATATCAGTCACGATAGTTGGAATAATCGTAGCGATAGTCGGTGTTGCAGATTTGGCCACAAAAAATGTGATGAACCATGCAGCAAGGGACAGTATTTCAGATACGAGCCCTCGAAAAAGCGAAAGCGTAATGGATGCACCCATAATAATAACTACAATCAGGTCAAAAATTTCCATGTGCACCCTTTTAGGGAAGAACAGTACCACTTAGCCCATGCTGAGCCAGTTTATGGATCATGCGATGGGCATCTTCAAGGCTCAAAAAGGGACCCAAGCGTACACGAACAATTTCGCCCTTGCTCGTTTTTGCTTTGATAAAGCTAGCACGTATTCCCATATGTGCCAGCTTGGCTTTGAGTGCTTGAACCATTTTTGGATTAGCTAGTGCTGCCAATTGAATCATAATATGACGAGACGTTGTTTTAGATACCGATTGCTTGGGTTGCTTCGCAGGTGGTAAGATTTTTGGGTTAACTGTTAACGAGTGAGTGGAAGATGCCAATTTTTTGGCCAAAGCTGGCTTTGATGGCTTCGTTGGTTCGGCTATATGCAACTTATCACTGCTTTTAATAGCTTTTATGGGCTTGGTCGGTGCTACTTGTTGATTAATGCGTTGCGTATCCGCTTGCGTTTCCGCCTTCCCAGCGGCCACTATATCCGATGGCGCAAGCGATGCATCGGATACGTCGCTAGACACAGCACTCGCATCAAGCACCACGACCCTTTCTACATCACCTGAAGCATCAACCTGAACAAGCTGTGATTGAAATGTTTTAGGAGTCTGATGAAAACTCTGCCACAACAAAACCAGTGCTACCAACACAAGAAAAATAGCACCTATCAATCGCCTTCTTGCCCTTCTACGAAGCTGGTCAGCTTCCTCATGCGTTAAACCAGACAGATTCATGGTTAATTTTCCGGACTTGTTCAACAGCAGTAATTGTATAAAACGATCCAAATGCGACTATTCTATCACAGGCTGCCGCATCGGATAGAGCAGCAAACCAAGCATCCGCTATTTGATCAAAATAATGCACTGAGCGTATATTTTGCGCCTTGAAGTAATGTGCTAGGTCATCGGTTGACAAACCACGCTCAACACCTAGACCAGCAACATACCAAGCATCAAAATGCTTTTTTGTACACGCTAACACCGCAGCAATGTCCTTATCAGCAAGCATGGAAAATACAGCTAACTGTCTAGGTACAATAGATAATAAAGCAAGCTCCTTAACCAACTGTAAGGCTGCGTGTGGATTGTGCGCCACATCTAATACTAGGCTTGGTTTGCCTGTTAAACACTGCAAGCGCCATGGCCATTTAACGCTCAACAGGCCTTGCTGAATAGCGTTATAAGAAACGGCTAGTTTGGTGCGTAGTGCATAAAGTGTTGCAAGGGCTAAAGCAGCATTACCCATCTGGTATGTCGCTTGTAAATGGGGGATTTGTAATCCACGATAGATTGTTTGTTCAATCTTAAAGTCCCACGCATCCGGTTTTCCCTCTACCTGAAAGTCGCGCCCCATAATATAGGTCAACGCCGCTATCTTCTTAGCATAACGCAACAAAGTCTGCGATGGGTATTTATCCCCAATAATCGCAGGACATCCTGGACGAAAAATGCCTGCTTTTTCATAACCAATCGCTTCTTTCGTATTACCCAGCCAATCGCAGTGATCTAAATCAACATTCGTCACCACCGCAGCGTGTGCATCGAATACATTAACCGCATCCAGTCGACCACCCAACCCTACTTCTAATACCGCTACATCCACACTAGCCTCAATAAAATAATGCATGGCCGCTAAAGTTAAAAACTCAAAAATGGTCAAGGCAGTATTGCCACTTGCTTTATCCACCGCAAAAAGATGTTTAACGATAGTTTGATTGTCGGCTGCTTGCAAATTAACAGCGATGCGCTCGTTGTAACGCAAAACATGAGGAGATGTATAGGTACCTACCTTATAGCCTGCTTGATAAAGTATGGTTGATAACATGGCACAAACCGAGCCCTTGCCATTCGTGCCACTCACTGTAATAATTGGGAAAGTTGGCATCAAGTCCAGCGACAGACGAACTTGATGAATGCGATCAAGCGCAAGATCCATAGATTTATGGTGCACGCTTTCTAAATAAGCTAACCACTCGTCAAGCGTATGATGTTCATTCATTAAACGTTTCCACGTTATAGATCCACCTTGCGCAACAAGGTGTAGCGCACTTGGTAATTGTAAACCATAATAGAACTATTAAATCCTGCGTGTTGGTGCCATAGGTCATGGATTGAGAAATAACTATGTTGCAATTTTGGCGCATCATGAGTCAAGTGCTATCCTTTGTGCTAGCCATATGGCTTTGCTATAACACATGGATATTCGGTCATATTGTTTATTGGCGTTATCACAATCCAAGTAGTACAGCGTTTATGCGTGCCCATGAACAATCAGCAGTTCATCATCCTATTCAGCAACGCTGGATTCCCTATCTACGTATTTCTTCTCATCTTAAACATGCCGTCATTGCAGCAGAAGATGCCAAATTTATGATGCATCATGGATTTGATTGGACGGGCATGAAAAAGGCAATAAAAAAAAATATCCAGCATAAAAAAGTGGTTGCTGGTGGGTCAACTATCAGTCAACAGCTTGCTAAAAATCTTTTTCTTTCCAACAAGAAAACGCTATGGCGAAAAATTGAAGAAGCTATTATCACTATGATGCTAGAAACCACTATGCATAAACACCGGATTCTAGAAATCTATTTGAATACAATTGAGTGGGGAGAGGGTATATTTGGCGTGGAAGCGGCCAGTAAACACTATTTTAACGTTAGCGCGACGAACCTGACGCGCGCACAAGCCGCCAAGCTTGCCGCCATGATCAGCAATCCGTGCTTCTATGATGCCAACCGCTACACTAGGAAACTCACGCATAAAACACATGCTGTCATGCGACGAATGCGCAGCACGCAAGTACCCTCGTTACGCCCATACCATTATAACCGCTAACCACAAGCACCCACTGCACCGCAGGCAGTACAAAACTCACAGCCATCGCGTTTCACAAGACTTTTTAAGCCACATTCTGGACAAGGCTTAGCAAGCACTGCCCTAACAGGCATCATAGTAACACCCTCAAATAAATCGCCCTGCTCAACCATCACACCCATGCTCTCAATCGGATAACCTTTCTCCGATAAAATACCAAGCATGGCATATCGGTGAGTAATTAATCTTGCTGCGTAAGCAATGGTTGACGGCCAGCTTTGCGATTTTTCACTACCGGGGACACGGGCGAAAAAATCGCCCTGTGGCTCTGCGTAACTCAATAGCTTTCTAAGCTTCATGCCAATCCAAGCAGGATCAATAACGCGCATATCCAGTGAAATCAGTTTGCATAAGCCATCCAATTCACTGGGATAATTGCCTGCCATCCAAACAGAAAATGGACGGCGCTGACCATTGGGTAAGGTTAATTCCTTGATGAATAATACGAAGTCATCGCCCGTTTGTGGATTATTGATATCCACAGACCAACTCATCGTGCCATTCGGACCAGATTTTGGCTCTTTTTTAGCAAATAAAGCATCGATGACCGGATTGGTCGCTGTTTCTGTTTTTTCCAGTGCACCGAGCTGCTTAATGCGATAACGAACAATTTGACCCAACGCGGAAGCTGCAGTGGAAGCTGAGATGATTTCAGTGCCGATTTCCAGCTTATAGTAATTATCGGTCACGCTAACTGTACGAGATAAAGCATCAAGCTTCATCAATAACCAAGCGCGGTCATGGCATCGCATATCCATAGAAAGTGTTTTGGCAATGGCGCCTAATCCTCGAATCGCTTCATCATGATCATTTACCCAACACTCAAAGGGATAGGATCCACCATTTTCCACATGCCCCACAACAACAGCAAATTCGCCACTACCATCCTCTCTTCCTGCAATATATGTCCAAGATTGGTTTCCCTCTTTAAGCTTCGGTCGATTAGGCCACTTTAGACTTGCTAGGGCAGGACTTGGTGCTGTATTAAGAGCAATACGACGATCTGGATCTGCATCAATGCCTGATAAATCGCTCGGATTTTGTTGGGCTGGCTCAACAGACAATACTGAACCTAAAATACGATTAGGTCGATAAGTGGTAATACCCTTTAATCCAGCCTTCCATGCTTCGAGGTAGAGTGCCTCAAATTGATCAAACGGATAGTCTTCTGGCACATTAACCGTTTTAGAAATGGCCGTATCAATGAACGGTGCCACAGCAGAAACCATCAGCATATGGTCAATAGCTGACATAGAAAGTGCCGAAATAAATGGCGAAGGCAAATGATCAATATCGCCACCCATGCTGCGATATAAGCGATAAGCATAATCTTCAACTACATACTCTCTTGTGCTGCCATCTGCCATACGTTTTTTTCTGGTGTAAAACCAAGAAAAAGGTGGCTCAATACCATTAGAAGCATTGTCAGCAAAAGCTAACGAAATAGTACCTGTCGGAGCAATAGATAAAAGATGCGAATTGCGAATACCATGTTTTTTGATTCTATCTTGAATGGCTTTGGGCAATCGGCTCGCAAAACTTGGTTTGGCAAGATATTTTTCAGCATCAAATAGGGGGAAAGCCCCCTTCTCAATGGCTAAATCAACCGAAGCTTGATAGGCACTGTCCCGCATAGCCTGGGCAATTTTGCTAGCAAAAGCACGGCCTTCTGCGCGATCGTAGCGTAATCCCATCATAATTAAAACGTCACCAAGCCCCGTAAAACCCAGACCAATACGGCGTTTGGCATGCGCTTCGCGCTCTTGCTCTTTAAGGGGCCAAGCAGTTACGTTTAAGACATTGTCCAACATGCGAACAGCAGTTTGAACCACGGTATGAAAGGCTGCAAAATCAAATAAGCTAGACTTTGAAAACGGCTTCTTGACGAAGCACGTCAGATTAATAGAGCCTAAGTCACAGCAACCATAGTCCGGCAAAGGCTGTTCGCCACAAGGATTAGTTGATTCGATGATTTCGCAATAAGCAAGGTTATTGTCTCGATTAATAGTAGATAAAAACAATACGCCAGGCTCAGCATGATCATAGGTTGACTGCATAATTTGCTGCCAAAGTGCTTTGGCACGAATTTTGCGGTATACCCATTGGCCATCTGCCCTTTGATAGCTGTCCATGAACATGCTTTTATCAGGCTCAACAGGATGGACAAGTTCCCAATATTGATCGCTAATGACCGCTTGCATGAAAGCATCGGTCACACCCACTGAAATATTAAAATTGCGCAAATCCCCCTTATCTTTTGCGTGGATAAAATGCTCAATATCAGGGTGATCACAATTTAATACACCCATTTGTGCGCCACGACGAGCACCAGCCGATTCGACAGTCTCACAACTTCGATCAAAGACAGACATGTAACTAACAGGGCCTGATGCGCGACTATCTGTGCCGCTGACGCGTGCACCATGAGGACGTATATAGCTAAAGTTATAGCCTACACCACCCCCCCTTCGCATCGTTTCAGCCGCTTGTAACAAGGCACCATAAATGCCCACCCTACCTTTAGATAATTCACTAACAGAATCTCCAACAGGCTGCACAAAGCAATTAATCAGCGTAGCACGCAAATTGGTACCTGCCGCTGAATTGATGCGACCACCAGGAATAAAACCCTTATCCAGCGCTTGGAAAAATAGCTTTTCAAAATGCTGCGCATCGTTTTCCTGAACCGATAAAGCACGCGCAACGCGATGTTTGACGTCTTCGACGCTTTTTTCACCATTTTTTGCATATTTTTCCAACAAGACTTCTCGTGAAATTTCCTGTTCTGACAGCACAAGCTTTGCCACCTTGCACACTCCTTTTATTGCGAGAAATACACTATATATTGAAGTATTATACTTTGAAATACCATATATTGAATTAATTCTGGTAAATTATACCTTCAGTTTTTAAAGATCAAAAACTACGCTTTTTCCTTTTTATAATTACCTTTATTGATGCTACGGACAGAAATTGCGCAAAAAATTATACTGAGCAAAATCCCACCTGCCATCCGTTGACATCGTAATATGCTGAATAATATGTCAATTGTACATACTCGTTGGGACATCTTTTGCAAAGTTATTGATAACTATGGTGATGTTGGTGTTAGCTGGCGTTTAGCAACTCAATTAGCTCAAGCCCACCATATGCGGGTCAGATTTTGGATAGATAAGCCAGAAGTTTTGGCAGATTTATGCACAGCCTTCAAGATAAAAAGCCCTAAAGAACCTGTAGTACTCTGTAAACATTCCATAGCTATTGAAGTGTGCCATTGGCAAGAGAATGTTGATTATATTGCCAATGTTGTCATCAGCATGTTTGGCTGCACTTTGCCTAATCATTATCTTGTTGCTATGCAGCATCATTTACCTTGCCCGCTTTGGTATAACTTAGAATATCTTTCTGCAGAAACCTGGGTAGACCGTTACCACGGCATGCCCTCTCTTAAACAAAATGCCCCACTGATACAGCATTTCTTTGTGCCGGGTTTCTCTGAAAAAAGCGGTGGCCTGCTTCGGGATGTTGCATTACTTGAACGCCGCGATCGTTGGCAAGAAGATGTAAAAAATAGCCAAGCCCTGTTCGATTTATTAAATTTGCCAGCCGATACATCAGCTACCTATCATGTTTGCGTGTTTTGCTATCCCAATCCAGCTTTGATCAGTTTATTTAAAGTATGGTCAAAAAGTAAGGCGCCTATCACCGTTATGATGCCAACAGCTAGCGCACTAAAGAGTGTTGAGGCGCTTTTCGATGTCCCTTTAAAAAGCAATCAGCTATTGCGGCTGGGTTCACTGAACCTTAAAATTTTGCCTTTTGTCGATCAAACAATATTTACTAGGCTACTTTGGAGTTGCGATTGCAATATTGTGCGTGGCGAAGATAGTTTTGTATCAGCCCTTTGGGCAGCTAAACCCTTTATTTGGCATGTCTACCCGCAGCACCGTGCAGCGCACCTTATAAAACTACAAGCTTTCATAGCTCATTATACGGCACATTGGGATACAAACACGGCAAGCTTATGGCAAACCATCCAAGAGCGCTTTAATCAACACCAAAATATAGCGAAACTTTGGCCGCTTTTTTTTGAAAACCAAAAAATGATAGTGGAGCACGCCAAATCGTGGGCATACCAGCAAGCTCAACATAGCGATTTGGCTACTAAGCTCGTCCAAGACGCAAATAAAAAATTACTCAAATAACTAATCTTCCTGATATCATCATTAGACTTTTAGCTGGTCATTAAACTTGGAATGTACATGAAAACCGCTCAAGAATTGCGTACTGGCAATGTTTTTTTGGTAAATAACGAGCCCATGGTGGTACAAAAAACAGAGTTTGTGAAATCCGGTCGCAATGCGTCGGTTGTAAAGGTAAAAATGAAGAACTTGTTGGCCAATAGTACCACCGAATCGGTCTATCGTGCCGACGAAAAATTTGATGTTGTGGTTCTTGATAAAAAAAGCTGCATTTATTCTTATTTTTCTGCTCCATACTATGTGTTCATGGATGAAGAGTACAACTCTTACGAAGTTGATGCTGAAAATTTAGGGGATGCTATTCGCTATATCTTTGAAGGCATGGAAGATGCTTGTCAGTTAACTTTCTATGAAGGTAAGCCTATTTCTTTGGAAATGCCAGCCTCTATTGTGCGCGAAGTTGAATATACTGAGCCTGTAGTTCGTGGCGATACCTCCGGTAAAATTATGAAGACAGCACGCCTTAAGGGGAGTGGCTACGAAATACAGGTAGCCTCTTTTGTTGAGATTGGCGATAAAATTGAAATTGATACTAGAACCCATGAATTTAGAAAACGCGCCTAATGCATCAACCAATACCGTATATTACAACACACAATACAATAAAGAGCTTTAAATTCAATATTTCGCCTATCCGAGAAATTCCCTTTAATTACACTTCTTTATCAGACGACGAAGTCATAAAGCGTCTTTTGGGTCAGGAAGCATGGCAAATCTTAGCATCAATACGGCACGACCAGCCCGGGCGTTCAGTGCGCATGTTGTTTGAAGTGCTTGGCGAAATTTGGGTCATTGAGCGCAACCCTTACTTGACTGATGATCTACTAGCAGATGTTAATAGAAGATTAAAGCTTGTTCAGGCGATGCGCCATCGACTAACACAAATCGAAAAACTAAGCAAAGATAACCAAAAAGTTATGCTGGTACTGGCAGCTACAAGCTGCGCAGTAGATCAACTAGTAGCCCTTTTCGAACAAACAAACACTTTGCGACTAAGGATCCGAAAAAAACTATCCGTCATCACACAAGCGGATAATATACGCTTTGATGGCTTGTCTAGAAGTTCGCATGTTACCGATGCGACAGACTGGCGTGTTGAATATCCATTTGTCGTGCTATACCCTGATCATAAAAACGAAATTCCGTATCTTGTCCGTGCATGCATCGCTCTAGGGCTAACCATTATTCCGCGCGGTGGGGGAACTGGTTATACAGGGGGCGCTGTACCACTTACGCCATTAAGTGCTGTTATTAATACCGAAAAGCTGGATCAATTAGACCCAATAAAATATGTACCGATTGCTGGATTAATTGACCAACAACCAACCATTGCCTGTGGTGCTGGTGTTGTAACAAGGCGTGTTGAGGAAATAGCTACAGATGCCAATCTTATTTTTGCAGTAGATCCTACCTCAGCTGATGCGAGTTGCATTGGTGGCAATATCGCTGTTAATGCTGGTGGGAAAAAAGCGGTGTTATGGGGAACCGCTTTGGACAACTTGTTATCTTGGGAAATGGTTGATCCAGATGGTAACTGGCTGGAAATTGAACGCATCGGCCATAACTTTGGCAAAATTCATGATGTTAAGGAAGTCGCTTTTCGATTGGTAAGGCGTAACCTTCAAAAAAAAGTCATTGAAAAAAAAATACTGACTATTCCTGGTTCCCGATTTCGCAAAATAGGCTTAGGAAAAGACGTTACTGATAAATATTTAGATGGATTGCCTGGTGTCCAAAAAGAAGGTACTGATGGCATCATCACCTCGGCACGCTTTGTATTGCATCACAAGCGACGCTTTACACAAACCGTCTGTATTGAGTTTTTTGGAGCCGCGGCACAAGCCACACCAGCCATCGTTGAAATTAAAGCTTATTTTGAGCACACTTCTTCTGTTTATTTGGCTGGTTTAGAGCATATGGACTGGCGTTACGTACGCACTGTGGAATATGCAACCAAAGCTAGGGGCAGGGGCAGACCAAAAATGGTTCTTCTTGCCGATTTAATTTCTGATGATGAAAAAGCGCTTAGTCAGGCCGCTGAATATATTGTGCGTTTGGCTGAAAAAAGAATGGGGGAAGGTTTTATTGCAACAACCGCCGAAGCACAAAAAAAATTCTGGTTGGATCGATCACGCACCGCAGCAATTGCTAACCACACTAATGCCTTTAAGATTAATGAGGACGTGGTTATTCCTCTTGCAAAGCTGGGTGAATATTCTGATGGCATTGAACGGATTAATATTGAGTTATCGTTGCAAAATAAAATCGTGCTTTGTGAACAACTGGCTCGATTCTTTAAGGGGTACTTGCGTGTGGCTAAGCGTGATACCAATATATCAAGCTTAGAATTAATCGGTAACCGCCGTGACACCGCCCTTATGCATATTAAAAAAACGCAGGAGCGCTGGCAATGGTTATTAAAAAACTTAGATACACCCGCATCAGCATATAAAAAACGCTATGCCGATCAAATCATTGGCAGTGCAGCTGACCAACATGTTTCCTGTTTTTTTGCGATACGCGATAGCAATTTACGGATTTCTTGGAAACGTGAACTGTTGCTAGAACTAGAAATACTGTTTTCGGGTAAAACTGATGCGCCAATTCTGCAAGAAATACTGGATATTCAGCAGCGCGTGCTGCACGCACGCCTATTTGTGGCATTACATATGCACGCCGGCGATGGCAATGTCCATACCAATATTCCTGTGAACTCCAATGATCATGAAATGCTGAAAACTGCACAGCAAGTTGTTGAAAAGATCATAGATTTAGCAATTCGTTTGGATGGTGTTATCTCGGGTGAGCACGGTATCGGCATTACAAAATTGGCTTTTTTATCTCAAGAAAAAATACAAGCTTTTGCAATGTATAAACAAAAAGTGGATCCTAACGAACACTTTAATCAATACAAATTTTCCAAACAAGGTGGATTGGCGCGTGCCTATACACCATCTTTTGCGCTATTAGATATCGAATCGTTGATTTTAGAGCAATCTGATTTAGGAAAAATTTCGGCCAGCATCAAAAACTGTGTGCGCTGTGGTAAATGTAAACCTGTATGCAGTACGCATATTCCAAGAGCTAATTTGCTTTACAGTCCGCGCAATAAAATTATTGCAACAAGCTTGCTCATCGAAGCCTTTCTTTATGAAGAGCAAACGCAACGTGGCATTAGCCAATACCATTTTTCGGAGCTTGTTGATATTGCCGATCACTGCACCATTTGCCATCTTTGTCTAAATCCTTGCCCAACTAATATTGATTTTGGCGATACCTCCATCGCGATACGTAATTTTCTGCGTAAAAATAAGAAAAAATCGTCTCATTTAACTGCCTATCTTGGTATGCTACTTTTGTCAACAAAAAATCCATTATTCATCAAGTTATTACGGTTTAGCATCGTATCATTGGGCTACAAAGTACAGCGGTTTTTATATCATATCACCAAACGGTTTGACTTACTCAAGCAACAACTCGGCCACCCACCAAGCACTTATGGTAAACCTTCTTTAAAGGGTCAAGTTATTCATTTGATTAATAGACCCTTACCAAGTAACATGCCTAAACAAACGGTACGCGCCTTACTCAATCTTGAAAAAGATAATGTAGTACCGATTATTCGTCCGCCACATTGTGCTGATCATGCCGAAGCAGTGTTTTATTTTGCCGGATGTGGATCTGAACGATTATTTTCTCAGGTTGGATTAGCAACACAAGCCATGCTATGGCACGCTGGCGTTCAAACTGTTTTGCCGCCTGGATATCTGTGCTGCGGTTACCCCCAAACAAGCGCTGGATTTGCTGATATTGGCCAGCAAATCATTGCCAAAAATCGCGTACTGTTTCATCGCATGGCCAATACACTGAATTATTTGGATATTAAAACAGTGATTGTGAGTTGCGGCACCTGCTATGACCAACTCGCCGATTATCGCTTTGAAGATATTTTCCCAAACTGTCGGTTGATTGATATTCATGAGTATCTGATGGAAAAAAATATTGTGCTGCCCAAAAAAAATAGAGCAAATTATCTTTACCATGACCCTTGCCACACACCCATGAAGATACACCGCCCCATCAAAGTGGTACAAAAACTACTTAATGCACAAGTTATCCTGTCTAATCGTTGCTGTGGTGAAGCAGGAACGCTAGCAATTAGTAGACCGGACATTGCAACGCAGGTAAGGTTTAGAAAACAAGAAGAAATCGCTAAGAATCTTGACGCTCACCTTGCTGATAAACCTAAAAAAATACTGACTTCCTGCCCAGCTTGCCTTCAGGGATTAGAAAGGTTTGGTGAATATAACGGATTAAGTGCTGACTATGTCGTGGTGGAATTGGCCAATCATATACTTGGAAAGCATTGGCAACAAAACTATCTTAAGGCAGTAAAAAACGGCGCTATTGAGCATATACTGTTGTAACCAATTTTTTCATTAACGCGCAAGATATCCCTCCCATATTAATGCCTTCATTGCTTTTACCGCAGCAGCCATCCCAACTACTAGCGCTTGACTGATAATAGCATGCCCAATGTTCAATTCTGATATCTCATGAATCATCGTGATCGGCTGAACATTGTGGTAAGACAATCCATGCCCCGCAGCAACATAAATGCCTTGATTCGCCGCATAACTTGCCATGCTGGTAATTTTTTCCATAGCTACCTGAGCCTCTTCCAAATCGTTGGCATTGGCATAATGACCCGTATGTAACTCAACCATTTGTGCTCCAACTTGATGTGCTGCATCAATCTGTTCTTTGGCCGCATCAATAAATAATGAAACGCGAATAGCGGCTTGCTTTAACTGTTTCACAAAATACTCAACATCTGAAAAATAGCGCACTACGTCTAGCCCGCCTTCAGTCGTTAACTCCTCTCGTTTCTCGGGAACCAAACAGACATTATCAGGTTTAATAGATAAGGCGTGCTGCAGCATTTCTTCCGTCATTGCCATCTCTAAGTTCATACGAGTTTTGATGGCTTGGCGCATGATGATTACATCCATATCCTGTATATGGCGACGATCCTCTCGTAAATGTAATGTAATGAAATCTGCTCCTGCCGTTTCTGCAATTAAAGCTGCTTCAACAGGGCTAGGATAGGTAGTATGGCGACTTTGTCGTAAGGTAGCCACATGATCAATATTAACACCCAATTGAATCATTTTTATATTCCTTCTGCCTTTATCAAATTGATTAATCGCCTAGCATCCCCACATCACTCAGTATGCCGCGTACCAACAATTTACCGTGTGGCAACAAAGCTTCAATCCATTTTTTGGTCAGTCGTTTGGCAAAACGGCTGGTTTTGTCAGCAGAAAAATCACGTTTTGATATTGCTAATAATACGGATCCATCAGACACTAAATCTTGTGGCGAAAAAGAATGTACAACCTTAGGAAGTGATTTAGGGTTGCATAGATAAAAGCGTTCAGGTACCACAGGTTCGCCGTTGCTATCTTGATCAAGCGTTAACGAATAGCCAAACCATTGGAGTAGCGATAATTCAAAATGTCTCAAAATTATTGAGAGCTCGGATCGAGATGCTAGAGCACGGATTGTCTTATCATAAATATCAAAAAACTCAGGCAATGGATCATCTCGTGCAGTTAAACGCAAAACTAGTTCGTTGACATAAAAACCAGACCAAAGAAAAATATCCGTAAGTTGCACAATGCCATGACACCATTCTGCGCCATGTAACGTTCGTAAATCATTTTTACCAAACCAGGAAATATCAAGTGGCGCAAAAGGCATCAACACTCCCCTTAGCGCCGATTTGGGTCGCCTTGCACTCCTTGCTATCAGCGAAAAACGACCATAATATGGTGTTAGCACCTCAATAATTAAGCTACTTTCTTTCCAGGGCTGGCTCATTAATACATAAGCCATTTGATGGTCCACGCGGTTGAGCCGATCTTTTGGTTTCTGTGCCAACGCATCAATGTTTGGCATGATTGTCACCAGAATTTAGTTTAACCCACATTTTTAGCAAAACACGACGACCAATAAGCAGCTTTTCCATATCTTTGCGTGCTGTCACCGCAACTTTTTTTAATTTTTCACCATTTTTGCCAATCAACATACGTTTTTGGCTTATTTTATTAACCAGCAAAACAATATAGATATGGCACAAAGCATCCACTTCCACAAACCGCTCAACCTCGACAGAAACAACATAGGGAATCTCTTTGCCAAAATAACGAAATAGCTTCTCTACCACAATTTCACCAACCAAAAAGCGTTCGCTTTTATCCGTTATTGCTTGTACATCATAAAGTGGTGGCGAAATAGGTAGCTGTCCTCTTATGATAAACTTTAAATCATCCAACGCTTGGTGATGTTTTGCGCTGATTATTTGTTGTGCACAAAACGCAAATTGCATTTGGCAATAATCGGCAAAATCGGCTAATTTAGCTTTATTATTGACTTTGTCCACCTTATTAATCACTAAAATGACAGGCAGTGTTTTGGGTAATTGTTTAACTACCGCCATATCTCCATCAAGTAAATGCATGGCCTCCACAACCATCAAAGCGCAATCTACACCCTTTAGTGTTTCTGTAGCATGCCGATTCAGTGACATATGGCTTGTTGATTGAAATCCTGGCGTATCTACAAATACAAATTGTGTAATGGAATCCGTATAAATACCACGAATCACATGGCGAGTTGTCTGCGGTTTACTTGAGGTGATGCTAACTTTATTTTCTATAAGGTGATTCATCAGTGTAGATTTACCCACATTTGGACGACCTACTATTGCAACAAAACCGCAACGAAAACCAGTATCTGCACACATCCACTTAACTTTGTTTTATTTAAATTTAGCTAACATTGCTGCTGCTGCCTGCTGCTCGGCATTTTTTTTACTTGATCCGCTTCCTTTTGCACAAAGCAGTAGCTTATCAATGGTACATGTTACATCAAACCAAGACCCATTTGCTTTGGTGGCTTGATTAACAATAGTATAGTTTGGCAAAGGCAAGCGCTGTGATTGTAATGTTTCTTGCAGCACTGTTTTTGCATCCTTGGTTTGCAAAGGAAATTCTATTTGATTGACTCTATCTAAAAACAGATTTTGAATCACCACTTCCGATTCAACAAAACCTCCATCAAAACAAATGGCCGCAAATAAAGCTTCTAATCCATCAGCCAGGATAGAGGATCTATCAGCTCCTCCACTTTTTTTCTCGCCTTCCCCCAAAAATAAATGGTTGCCTAACCCTATGCTTCTTGCAATATCAGACAAGGTAGATTGATTCACCAACTTTGTACGAAGTAGGGTCAAATCCCCCTCAGTCAATGATGAAAATTGCTCATAGAGGATCCGCGCAATAACATAGTTAAGAATACTGTCTCCAACAAATTCTAGTCTTTCATTGTTAGGTGCGCCGTAACTGGAGTGCGTAAGCGCTTGCTTCAATAAAGATGGATCATCAAAATGATAATCCAATATTTCTTCAAGTGGTTGGCTATTAACCAAGCAAACCCGGTTGGTTAATGATGCCATTTTAGGGGTTGTCATAATATTATTGAATCGTTGTCCCGATTCGATTGGGCATTTTAAAATTCAACCAAATCATAAAGGCCTTGCCGACAATTGCGTGACCTGGCACAAAACCCCAATAGCGACTATCGTTGCTAGCATCCCTGTTGTCACCCATCATGAAGTAGTGGTTAGGCGGCACCTTACAAGTGAATGATTCGCCGCTCAGGTCATAATAACAATTTTTTGCAAAACGGTGTTTTTGCACACCCTCTAGGTAGACAGGAAGCATTTTTTGATCATTAAGTGTTTTAAAATGCTTTTGGTCAATTTGCTCAGTAAATTGTTGATTATAATGCAGCGTGTTTTCATCGTCTGTTGGATAAATGTAATTACCCTTTAAAACCTTATGGGTTGGTTTATCATTAATGAAAAGTGTTTTATTTTTATAGGTAATAGTATCGCCCGGCAATCCAACAATACGCTTGATAAAATCAACCTTTCTATTATCAACGGGCGCATTAAATACAACCACATCCCCTCTTTTTATACTATCAAACGACAAAACTACATAATTGAGAATAGGTAAACGTATACCATAGGTAAATTTGTTAACGAGTATAAAATCTCCAGGTACTAAACCAGGGCGCATGGAAGAAGAGGGGATTTGAAAAGGCTCAAAAAGAAATGCCCGTAACACAAAAACAGTCAATAAAATATAAAAAAAGTCACCACTATAATGTACAAAATGCCTAATGATTGGGTGTTTTTTGGTTGAGGGAGTTTTTAAAATAAAAGTTCTTATTATCCAACATATCCCTGTTACCAAAACTAGGCAGAACATACCGATTGTGAAGTTGGTTAAGGTTGATAAATAACCAAAGCCACCTGCTAAAAATAGTAAATACCCCCACTGCACAGTGGCTAACCCTTTTTCTCCTCGCTTATTACCAAAAATAATAAGTAAAATACCAATATGCATGCCTACTAAAAATAGCCAAGCCCATTGAGAAAACATAGTCATTTATCACCTACTTGTAAAACAGCAAGGAATGCTTCTTGAGGGATCTCAACATTACCTACCTGCTTCATTCTTTTTTTTCCAGCCTTTTGTTTTTCTAATAACTTGCGTTTACGCGTAATATCTCCACCATAGCATTTGGCGATCACATTTTTACGCAAAGCTTTAATAGTTTCTCTGGCCAAAATATGGCTACCAATAGCTGCTTGTATTGCAACATCAAACATTTGGCGCGGGATTAATTCACGCATTTTAGCAACAAGTTTTCTTCCGCGTAGCTGGGCGCTTTGCCGATGAATAATAGAGGATAAAGCATCTACACGATCTTTATTCACTAAAATATCCAATCTAACAAGATCAGCCACTTGGAACATTTTAAAGTGAAAATCAAGGGAAGCATAACCGCGACTCGCTGATTTTAACTGATCTAAGAAATCCATTACTACTTCATTCATTGGCATATCGTAGTTTAATACAACTTGGTGTCCAACATAATGAATATTTTTTTGCACCCCACGCTTCTGATTACATAACATCATAATGGATCCAACAAAATCATTGGGCACAATAACCGTTGCACTAATAATTGGTTCTCTAATCTCTTGTATAGTCGCTATATCAGGTAATTTGGAGGGATTTTCAATCTTAACTACTGTACCATCTTTTAGTAAAACCTCATAAACAACTGTTGGTGCTGTTGTAATCAGTTTTACATTAAATTCCCTTTCTAATCTTTCCTGTACTATCTCTAAATGCAACAACCCAAGGAATCCACACCGAAAACCAAAACCAAGTGCTTGAGAACTTTCTGGTTCAGATTTTAATGATGAATCATTTAACTGTAATTTTTCTAGTGCATCTCGCAACATTTCATAATCGTGACTTTCTACTGGATAAAGCCCAGCAAATACTTGCGATTGTACTTCCTTAAAACTAGGTAGTGGATATTTTGCTGGGTTATCAGAAAGTGTCATTGTGTCACCAACTTTAACAGACTGAAGTTTTCTAATACCCGCTACAACAAAACCAACTTCTCCTGCTGATAGCATTGATCTAACCAGTGACCTTGGAGTAAAAATTCCTATTTTTTCACAAATATATTCATGTTTAGTTAACATGAACTGTATTTTATCCTTTTGTTTAATCATTCCATCAAAAATACGAACAAGGATTACAACGCCTACATAGTTATCAAACCAAGAATCAATGACAAGCGCTCTAAGTGGCGCATTAATATCTCCTTTAGGGCAAGGTATTTTATTAACAATGGTCTCCAGAGCATCTTCTATCCCATGCCCTAACTTTGCAGAAACTTTTAACGCATGTACTGCTTCAATACCAATAATATTTTCAATTTCTTGAGATACTATTTCCGGTCGTGCAGCAGGTAGATCAATTTTATTAATAATTGGTAATACTTCTACACCTAACTCAATGGCTGTATAGCAATTTGCAACTGTCTGTGCCTCAACGCCTTGAGAGGCGTCTACTACAAGCAATGCACCTTCAGAAGCGGATAAAGAACGATTAACTTCATAGCTAAAATCAACATGGCCTGGCGTATCAATAAGATTTAATAGGTATGTTTCACCGTTTTTTGCTTGGTAAGAAAGAGCAGCAGTTTGCGCTTTAATTGTAATACCTCTCTCTTTTTCAATATCCATTGAATCAAGTATTTGTGTACCTTTTTCTCTTTTATCTATGGCACCACAATATTTAATAAATTGATCGGCTAAAGTCGATTTGCCATGGTCAATATGTGCAATGATTGAGAAATTTCGAATGTGTTTCATTTTATATAATTACAAAAATAGAGTTTGGAGACTGCAATTAATATCTTATTAAGATTTAGTTTATAAAAACTATAATTAAATTAATGTATTTTTGGTGGATAAAGTTTATATAGATGGTAAAAATTAGGTTTCATGTTGTTAACTATATTAAGAATTATTTTTGTATATAGTTGGGATAGATTGTGGATAGTTTAAGTAGATATTATTTTTGGTAATTTTTACATGGCTTTTGCTTGTGTTTTGAGTAGTTTAATGTGGATAACTTTGGTGGAGTTCATTTGTAAGTCTTACAAAATCAAAAACACTTAAGTTTTCGGCGCGACAATCCGGATCAACGTTACTTTTTTCAAGAAGTTTTGATGAAGTTAATGTTTTAAGGGCATTGTGAAGGGTTTTTCTACGCTGGCTAAAAGCTAAAGATACCAGTTTTTTAAATAAGATTTTATCTTGGACAGTGCCATATTTGCCGATAGATGGTTTCAGGCAGATAAAAGAAGATGAAACAGCTGGTTTGGGCCAAAAAGCATCTGCTGGTACATCAAATAGATGGTTGATGGAAAAATCATATTGCATGAGTACAGTTAAACGACCATAACTTGATGAAGAAGGCGTGGACAGTAATCGCTCTGCTACCTCCTTTTGTAGCATAAAGTACATTACATCAATTTGATTAATAAAATTGGCTAAGTAAAATAGTAAAGGTGTTGAGATGTTATAAGGTAGATTACCAACGATTTTTTTTAATCCAAAGATACTTGAAAAATTAAATTTGAGGACGTCTTGGCAATAGAGAGTTAGTTGTTGTGTAGAAAACTGTTGGAGTAATCTTGAGGCAATGTCCCGATCAATTTCGATAGCATAAAGATGCTCTAATACTTTAACAAGGTGTGTAGTAATAATTCCTAAGCCTGGACCAATTTCAATAACGTTGTCCTGTCGCTTAAGGTTAATGGCATTAACGATTTGGTGGATAATTGTTTCATCCTTTAAGAAATTTTGCCCAAAACGCTTCCTTGGAACATGGAATAAAGTCATATTATAAAATAATCATATTATCTCGATGAATCATTTCGGGTTCTATTAGGTGTACACCGCTATTTCCTATTAGTTCAGTAGAACACCCTACCATAATTTTTGCTTCGCTGGCACTATAGTTGATTAAACCTCTTGCCACCTCTTTTTTATTTTCGTTAATGCAGGCAACTAGATCGCCACGAACAAAATTGCCTTGTACCGAAAGAATACCAACAGGCAAAAGACTTTTTTTGTCTACACAAATTGCTTTAACTGCACCTACATCAAGCACCAATTGCCCAGCAGGCACTAATTGATCGGCCAACCAGCGTTTACGTGCCGCTATTTTATTTGTATCAGCCAATAATTTTGTACCAACAGATTCTCCATTAATAAGGCGAATTAGTATATCTTTTTCGTAGCCACACGCAATAATGGTATTTGCGCCACTTAAAGCAGCACGTCTTGCCGCCATAACCTTTGTATACATACCGCCTATGCCAAATTTTCCACCAACCCTACTTGCCGCCTTGGTCAGAAAGACATCATTGGCTTTTGCTTCTTTAATTAAAGCGGCATCTTTTTCGTGACGCGGGTCACCTGTAAATAAGCCGATTTGGTCTGTCAGAATAATTAATAAATCAGCATCAACTAGATTAGTTACTAGCGCACCTAATGTATCATTGTCACCCAAACGAATTTCATTGGTAGCCACTGTATCGTTTTCATTAATAATGGGAACAACTTGGTGGGACAAAAGAGTTTTTAGTGTGGAGCGTGCGTTCAAGTACCGTGTTCTATCCACTAAATCATCATGTGTTAGTAATATTTGGGCTGTATGAAGACTGTGCGAACGAAATAAAATTTCATAAGCATGAATAAGTTCCATTTGTCCTACGGCCGCAGCTGCTTGCAGTTCATGGATTCCTTTGGGCTTTGTTACCCACCCCAAAGTTTTGCAACCAGAAGCAATAGCGCCACTGCTAACCAAAATAACTTCTTTATTTTGGTTTTTGATTTGAGCAATTTGTCTTATCCAAGATTCCAGTGCATCAAAATCCAGCCCCAACCCTTCTTTGGTAATGAGGCTAGAGCCGATTTTAACGATGATTTTAGAAATGGATGACATATAAATTATTTTTTTTGAAATCAGACAGAAGCTATTTTTTGTAGACGTGCTACCCGATCGACAGTTAATGGATGTGTGCGAAATAAGTTAACAACGCCGTTTACCCCAGACAAGGGATTAATAATCATCATCTGAGCTGTCTCAGGATGTGCTATAGCAGACGGCAGCGTAATTTTATTTGCATAAGATTCAATTTTAGTTAGCGCATTGGCTAGAGAAAGTGGATCATTACTTATTTTTGCTCCTTCGCGATCTGCGTCGAATTCACGGGAACGGGAGATGGCCATCTGAATGAGTGCTGCTGCAATAGGAGCCAAAATTGCAATGAGTAGACCGAGTAATGGATTGCTGTGTCGACCTTCTTCATCTTTATTGCCGCCAAAAAATATAGCAAAATGAGCTAGCATAGAAATGGCACCAGCTAGTGTTGCGCAGACTGTCGCAATCAACGTATCACGATGTATGATATGAGCAAGTTCATGTGCCATGACGCCACGCAGCTCATGCTTGTTTAACAGGCTTAATAAACCCGTAGTGGCCGCAACGGAAGCGTGGTTTGGGCTACGCCCTGTTGCAAAAGCATTAGGTTGAGCCTCTTCAATAATATAAACACGAGGCATAGGTATTTTAGCTTGCACTGCTAATTCTTTTACAAGCGTATAAAGTGTCGATTCTGCTATATCACTAGTAATTTCTTTTGCGCTATATAAACGCAAAACCATTTTGTCAGAATTCCACCAAGCTAATAAATTAACAAAACCGCCAAAACCAAGTGCTAGTAGCATGCCTTTTTGGCCACCGACCCATTGTCCTATCAAGCCAAACAGCATAACAATGGATGCCATGAGTAGTATGGTTTTAATGTTGTTGATGTTCATGTTTTCCTCTTTAAAAAGCACAAAAACAATCAGTCTAAGGCAAGTAATGGGTCGTAGCGGATACCAAAAAATCAAGCACCGAACTGCTCACCACATTGCAAAAAATTGTTATTAATTAATGCCTCGGCAGGTAGCCGCTTGCTATTGGCAAACTGCAAAGCGGTAAGCCTGACAGCTTTTGATCCTGCTGCAACGATAATACCTGTCTTTGTTCGGTCAATAATTTCCCCGGGCTTGCCCTTAAAATCATTGATCAATTCAGCACCCCAAAGCTTAACAAGGCGATGATGAAGATAAGTAAAAGCGCCAGGCGATGGATTAAAGGCATGGATTTTACGCACGATAGTTAATGCATCATCTGTCCAACAAATATGGCCTTCAGCCTTTTGAATTTTTTCAGCATAACAAACGCCCGTTTCAGATTGATTAGTAGGTGTTATTTGATGTAAGGCATCGAGTGTCTTAGTTAGGAGTTCGGCACCCAATTTTGCTAGTTTATCGGATAACATTGCTGCATTATCATTAGGTAAAATGGGCATGGGTTGCCAAGAGAGGATAGGACCTGTATCTAATCCTGCATCCATTTGTGTTATTGTAACTCCTGTTTCTTTATCGCCTGCTTCAATAGCCCGCTGAATTGGCGCTGCTCCTCGCCATCTTGGTAACAATGAAGCATGAATGTTAAGACAGCCATATTTTGGCAGCACCAAAATGCTTTGTGGTAGCAGTAAACCGTAGGCAGCTACAATCATCAAGTCAGCACCCACCGAGCCAATGAGCGATTGAGCTTCAATATGTTTAAGGTTGTTAGGTTGTGCAATATTGAGGCGGTAATGAAGAGCAACATCTTTAATTTTGCTGCTTCGCATAAGCATTTTACGTCCAGCAGGTTTATCCGGTCGTGTTAATACTAACGCAATATTATGCCCAGCTTCTATTAAGGCTAATAATGCTGCCACCGCAAAATCAGGCGTGCCCGCGAAAATCAATCTCATCTTTTAGGACTTTTAAGATAGGCTACATATTACTTTCATGTAGCTTTTTTAGTTTTTGACGAATTCTTTGTTGTTTGAGTAAAGAGAGATACTCTACAAACAGCTTGCCATTTAAATGATCAATTTCATGCTGTATGCAAATTGCTGATAGCCCTGTTGCTTGAAAAGAGAATGTGTTGCCCTGTTGGTTGATTGCTTTAATAGCGATGTTTTTTGAGCGGTTAACTGTCCCCAGAAAGCCGGGTATGGATAAACAGCCTTCTTCGCAAGATATTTGACCGTCGCGATTGGTTATTTCTGGGTTCACAAATACCATAACTTGATTTTTTTCTTCACTAGTATCCATTACAAAGATGCGCTGTTGGATATTCACTTGTGTTGCGGCAAGACCAATGCCTCCTGCGGCATACATGGTTTCAATCATATCCGAAATATATTGCTTGGTTTGCTGGTCAAGCGCCTTAACAGGTTGAGCAATTTGGTGTAATCGCTCATCTGGATAATGCAGAATACTTAATAGTGCCATATTTTATTAACAAACGTATCTTGATATTTCTACAAAGGTATATATCAGGTATATTGTAGCGTAACTCCACAGTGATTAGCCCCTAAAATTTCCAAGAATTGCTGGGCATCTTCAAAAATAAACCGCAAAATTAGAAGGAAACGCAAAAGATACGTTGAGTGCTTGGAGCTATGGAGCTATCTAGGTGTTGGTGGCTAATTTAAAAACGCTCTATTTTTGGCAGACTGAAAATTTTTTTAAGCAAGAATTGTTAAGATAGCAATGAAGGTTGGTAGAATGTCGTGCTATTTGAAAATGGGATTGGGTGCATATGTTAGGCGTTTTGGCCTTTTTAGCTGGTTTTTTTAAGCATTTTGAATATTTTCCAGAGCAAATAGATTTGAAGCGTTGCTTGGTGATGGCTGGTTTCTCTGAAAATGAAATTGAAGAGGCCCTAAGCTGGTTGGAGCCACTGAAAGTTGCTCAGCCTTTAGAAACCGATGCTATTAGCAAAAGTCGCAGCATCAGGGTGTATTCAACCATTGAATGCAAAAAAATGTCTGTCTCGATCCGAGGTTTTATTCAATTTTTGGAAAGAGAGGGTGGTATTACCGCCTTGCAACGTGAAACGATTATCAACCAATTGCTCAGTTTACCAGATCAAGATATTACCCTCCACAGCGCCAAACTTATTGGGTTGATGGTTTTGTGGCCTCACAAGCAAGCATTGCCTGCATTGGTGAGAGAAAATTTATTGTCAGCCATTCCTATTGAACAAACCCTGCAATAAGTTTATGTAGCACATATTGCATGAATGTTTTAATCACAGAATAAGGTTATGTCCAGCCATCTACTTGTTGTTGAATCGCCCGCCAAAGCCAAGACACTTGGTAAGTATTTGGGCAACAACTTTAAAATTCTAGCGTCTTATGGGCACGTACGCGATTTAGTACCCAAAAATGGTGCCGTAGATGTGGATAATGATTTTGCAATGAAATACCAAAACATTGCTAGTCATACTAAATATATCAATGCTATTGTCAATGCTGCACGCAATGCACAATGTGTTTATTTAGCAACTGATCCGGATCGTGAGGGCGAAGCAATTGCGTGGCACATTACCCAGATTCTGCGTAGCAAAAAAATATTGCAGGATAAGACTATAAAGCGCTTAGCTTTTCACGAAATCACCAAGGATGCAGTACAAGAAGCCATTGCCAATCCACGTAACATTTTGCAGGAACTAGTGGATGCACAGCAGGCAAGGCGCGCATTGGATTACTTGGTTGGCTTTAACCTTTCTCCACTACTTTGGAAAAAAATTCGCCGTGGTTTATCTGCAGGACGCGTGCAAAGTCCTGCGCTGCGCTTAATTTGCGAGCGCGAACAAATGATTCGTGATTTTGTGACACAGGAATATTGGACGGTTCATCTGAGCAGCCACAAAGGTAGCCAAAAACTATTTGCCAAGTTAATGGCAGTAAATGGCAAAAAAATAGCACAGTTCGATATTCCTAATGAAGCTATTAAATCGGCTTTGATCGAGCAATTTGCTGAAAAAATGGCACGTGTTATTAAAATTCAAAACAAGAAAAAAACACGTAATCCTGCCCCCCCTTTTACCACCTCAACTTTGCAGCAAGAAGCTTCCCATAAGCTAGGCATGACGACTGATAAGACGATGCGTGTTGCGCAGCAATTATATGAAGGTGTGAATATTGGCCAAGAAACGGTAGGCCTGATTAGCTACATGCGTACTGATTCTGTAACGCTAGCAAAAGAGGCGTTATTGGATCTGCGTCGCTATATTCAGGTGAATTATCCAGCAAATTGTCTACCAGCCAAACCTATTTTATTTAAGAATAAAACTAAAAATGCCCAAGAAGCACACGAAGCTATTCGACCTACTTCAATTGACCGTGCTCCGGATAAGCTAAAACCTTACTTAACCCAAGATCAGTACAGATTGTATGACATCATTTGGAAGCGCACAATTAGTTGTCAGATGTCCCCCGCTATTTTTGAAGCTACAACAGTGGATCTTAAATTGGGTGAAGGGATTTTTCGTGCAACAGGCCAGGTGTTAATTTTTCCA
Source organism: Neisseriales bacterium (assembly GCA_016699915.1). Taxonomy (NCBI): domain Bacteria; kingdom Pseudomonadati; phylum Pseudomonadota; class Betaproteobacteria; order Neisseriales; species Neisseriales bacterium. Next base: position 109,792 of record CP064990.1, read on the forward strand.
AGCTTTTTATCTATCTATCAATACGCAGAAGGAATATCAGATGAAGAGGATCGCGATAATGTAGATTTGCCCGCTCTTAAAGAAGGGGAGTTATTAACAGTTGATGCGATTTATGGTGAGCAGCATTTCACACAGCCCTTAGCACGTTTTAATGAGGCTTCTTTGGTTAAGGCACTTGAAGAATACGGTATAGGACGACCTTCTACTTATGTGTCCATTATTTCTACACTCAAGCATCGCAAATATGTTGCATTTGAGAAGAAACGTTTTACGCCTACTGATACAGGGGAAGTGGTTAATAAGTTTCTTACCGAGCATTTTGCGCAATATGTTGATTATAACTTTACGGCACATATGGAAGATCAGCTAGATGATATTGCAACAGGTAATGGCCATTGGATAACTTTACTCCATGGTTTTTGGCGTGATTTTTCTGGGCAAATTTCTGCGAAAGCAAGCTTAACGCGTATGGAAGTAACTACTGAATCCTTAGATGAAGTCTGCCCAAAATGCAGTAAACCCATGCTATTGCGTTTTGGGAAACTCGGTCGTTTCGCGGGGTGTTCAGGTTATCCAGATTGTCGTTACACGCATAATATAAATGGTATTAGCGCGCAACAGATAACAGAAGAAAATTCCATGCTGGAGGGGCGTACTTGTCCGGTATGCCAAGGAGATTTATTAATTAAAAATGGATCCTACAGTAAGTTTATAGGTTGCACGAATTACCCACAATGCAAATACAGCGAACCCTTAGAAAAGCCTCAAGATACCGGGATAGCTTGTCCTTTGTGTCAACAAGGGCGCCTTATCACAAAAAAAAGTCGCTACGGTAAACTATTTTATGGTTGCAGCATGTATCCTAGTTGTCAGTATGCTTTATGGGATAAGCCCCTTAATGAATCATGTCCTACTTGCGGATGGTCTATTCTCATACAAAAAACGACTAAACGATCTGGTCACAGCAAGCGGTGTCCACAAAAAAATTGTGTTTATAGTGTTCCTATTCATACACCGGATGAATAGTTGCCAAAACAAATTTTTAGTCATTTGAAACGAAATTGCCATGCATATTGAGCAACAAGTATCTGCTATTTGTCAGCAAGCAAAGTTAGCTAGTAGGGCGTTAGCTTGCGCTTCAACGCAACAAAAAAATCAAGCCTTATATGAAGCTACTGAAGCACTTTTAAAGCGCTGCGATGAATTGCTTGCGGCTAATCAACAAGATGTTGCGAAGGCAAAACAAGAACATTTGTCGCAGCCAATGATTGAGCGCCTAATGCTTGATCAAACTGCTATTGAAAAAATGGCAGAAGGTATACGCGAAATTATAGCATTGCCCGATCCAATTGGAGAAATCAGCCATCTGGTTTATCGTCCTTCTGGTATCCAAGTAGGCAAAATGCGATCACCCTTAGGGGTAGTTGCTATTATTTATGAGGCACGGCCTAATGTAACGGCTGATGCAGCGGCTTTATGTCTTAAATCTGGCAATGCTACGATTTTACGTGGTAGCAAACATGCTCTGCTAAGCAATCAAGCTATTGCACATTGTTTGCAACAAGGTCTAATGAAAGCCAAGTTACCGCATCATGGTATTCAAGTTTTGGGTGTAACCGATCATCTTGCTGTAACATTATTGGTTCAAATGACTAGCTTTGTTGATGTTGCTGTACTTAGGGGGGGCAAAGGATTAATACAAAACGTATGTCGTGAGGCATATGTGCCTGTTATTAAGCATTTGGATGGGATATGCCATGTTTATATTGATCAGTATGCCAATTTAGACAAAGCGTTTGCTATTGCTTTGAATGCCAAAACGCAGCGCTACAGCACTTGTAATACAATGGAAACGCTCCTCGTACAAGAGGAGGTAGCGCCCATTATCCTGCCCAAACTTGCTAAAGCCTATTGGGAAAAAGGTGTTGAGCTTCGGGGTTGCCAAAAAACTTGCGTATTGCTGGGCAACCAAGCTGTTGTTGCCAAAGACCTTGATTGGTCTACCGAATATCTTGCGCCGATACTGTCTATCCGGATTGTGCCATCGCTATCCGAAGCCATTGCACATATTAATACTTTTGGCAGTCATCATACCGACAGCATCATGACGGAACATTATAGCCATGCGCAGCGTTTTTTAAGAGAAGTAGAATCTGCAAGCGTCATGATCAATGCCTCAACACGCTTATCAGATGGTTTCGAATATGGTTTGGGGGCAGAAATCGGCATTTCAACAGATAAAATTCATGCCAGAGGTCCGGTTGGTTTAGAGGGACTAACCAGCCAAAAATGGATTGTGCTAGGCGATGGGCAATTAAGAAGTTGATGGATACAAAATTAAGCTATATTTTTGGGTTCATCGGATAGGGTTAATACCTCATATCCACTTTCTGTTACCAAGATTGTATGCTCCCATTGCGCAGACAAGCTGCGATCCTTCGTGACGATAGTCCATCCATCTTCTGAAAGCGAAACATGGCGCTTACCTTGGTTAATCATGGGCTCAATAGTAAATATCATGCCAGGTATCAGTTTCATGCCCATGTGTGGGTAGCCATAGTGCAGTATTTGTGGTGGCTCATGAAATTGACGCCCAATACCATGCCCACAAAATTCCCGCACCACACTGTAGCCGTTTTTTTCGGCCAGTGTTTGAATAGCGTGGCCGATATCTCCTAATGTTGCATTGGGTACTACTTCATAGATACCTGCCCACATGCATTCATAGGCTGTTTGGCATAAGCGTTTTGCGTTTTCACTAACATTGCCTATCAAAAACATGCGACTGGTGTCGCCATGGAAGCCATCTTTAATGACGGTAATATCAATATTAAGAATATCACCACTTTTAAGTGGGGTATCGTTGGGAATACCATGGCAGATGACGTTATTGGGTGACATACAAGTAGCGTTAGGAAAAGGCGGGCAATTACCTACTGTGTAATGGAGGGGAGCTGGAATTGTTTTTTGCGTATCTACCATATAGCGATGGCACAATAAATCGAGCTCTTTTGTGGTTGCTCCGACTTTAGCAAAGTGGGTGATATAGTCTAACACTGCGCTTGCTAAGCGACCAGCGGTACGCATTTTTTCAATATCATCAGCGCTCTTAATGGGTATAGACATTCATACAATCCTGCTCAAATTACGCTACCCTTCTTTTGTGGTATATTGGGCGATAATAGTATCCATGTTACGGTCATCTACCACGCTAAATCGGGTTCGGTAATTGCGACCACTTTTTGTACCCCTTTGGTTCGACTAATAATTTCTGCTACCTTGCTAGTTTCCTCTTCATTTAATAAACCCATAAGATATACGATACCTTGCTCTGTGATGATTTTAAGCTGGGTAATTGGGTAACCTCTACCTGCTAGCAAATTGCAATATACTTTAGCGGTTATCCAAGTGTCTTGGTTTCTAGCGTTTAATGTTGATAGAGTGCCTAAATCAATGTAATTGAATACTCTACGCACCTCTGGATGATTACGTGTTATTGCATCGGCTTTTGCACGATCGCCATCATTTAATACTTGTCCTGTGAGCAGGATAGCTCGGTTATAACTGGCCACATTAATATGATTATCAGGCAGTATTGCTTTAATTTTTTGAGCAATATCAAAAATGATAACCTTATCGCTAATATAAGCGCCCGCTGTCCGGCGATCTTTAGCGGCGGCAACAGTGCTTCCTATAGCGACTCCGCCTACTGTTGTGGCTAACAACGAGGCACAGCCAGATAACTGCAATATAAGCCCAAATCCTGCTAGCCAGCTCACCAAACAACGCATATAGCGAAATCTGGTACGCAAAGAGTATGGCTTTATAAACAGGGAGCAAAACCTATTAGGTGTCATCAGTATTTGCCATTGTAATTTCTTGGATAGTCATGACCATAGCACTATTTTGACATTAATTTTGATTTCGTGATCGCTATTTTGATATATATCACTTTATGATAGATCCCTTAACAATCATAACAGCCTAATTCTATGTCCTTTTTAGACTTAAGTGAAACAGCGCGCCAATATTTTGTTCCGAAAGTGCTTTATATGATGGCTACACCTATTGGCAATTTAACCGATTTGAGTGCGCGTGCAGTGGCTGGATTAGCCTGCGCAGATATTGTTTGTGCTGAAGATACCCGCATAGCAAGCCGTTTATTAAATGCCTGTGGCTTGTCAACGCATTTAGTAAGTGTGCGAGAGCATAATGAGCAGGCTATGGCAAAAAAGGTTTGTCGCTGGTTATCAGACAACAACATTGTGGTGTATTTATCTGATGCAGGAACGCCAGCTTTATCTGATCCTGGCGCTCGGTTGGCGGATACTATATGGCGTGACGGATTTTGTGTGAGTGTTGTGCCAGGTCCTTGTGCAGCAGTTGCAGCATGGTCAGCAAGTGGTGTGCTAGCTCATTCTTTTTTATTCCAAGGTTTTTTGCCTGCTAAATCTATACAGCGTTGCTTATATTTAGAACGCTGGAGAGCAGTGGATTATGCTGTTATATGTTATGAGGCTCCGCATCGCATCATTAGTTTGTTATCAGATATTGTTAAGATGCTAGGCGTAAATAGACAACTGATTTTAGGGAGAGAATTAACGAAAGCTTTTGAGACGATTATGCGTATGCCTGCTGGCGAGCTTCTAGCATGGGTTAGAAAAGATTGTTATCAACAACGGGGCGAAATGACGCTCATCATCTGTCCTGAACAACTTCCCAAAACGGATAGAGCAGAATTAACAAAAGAAGCCGATAGAGTATTGCGAATTTTGCTGCTTAATTTACCTATTAAGCAGGCCGTTCAATTGACCCACCAAATTACCCGTGCTCCCAAAAAATCATTGTATCACTTGGCGCTGACATTGCGTAATGAATAGATCAATACCCAAGTTGATTTGCAATCACCTGTATCGCAAGGTAGAATTCTCGTTCAAAGCCCAGGTGGCGAAATTGGTAGACGCAGGGGACTCAAAATCCCCCGCCGTGAGGTGTGACGGTTCGAGTCCGTCCCTGGGCACCACTATTTTGCACAACAAACGCTGCGTTATTAAGCTACCGATTGAAGCCTAGCTCACCGTTTATATTGTTTGGCAGCATTACTGTTGGGGTAGCGTTTTATTAGCTCTTTTAGCGTCGCTTCTTTTTTATCTTCTTGGTTAAGCGTTTGGTAGCAGCTGGCAATATTGAAAAGTGCTTCAGGAGCCTTGGGATGACTTGGAAAATGATGCAAGAAGTTTTTATAAGCTTCAATTGCCTTGTTAAATTCGTTAAGTCCTGTATAAGTAATACCTATCCAAAAACCTGCATCAGCAATGTAATTTGGTTGATCATGCGAAGCAATAATTTGAGTAAGTATAGGCAATGCTAGGTTAAATTGGCGGCTATTAATTAGTTCCATAGCATGTTTATATGAGGCGGTAAGATTGAATTTTTCTGACATATCCTTAGCAGAAACATTATTTTTTTGTGCGATATTTTGTTCACTGATCCTATTATCAAGGTCGCTGTATAGGTCTTTTTGATGTTTTTTAGTTTCAGATAAATCATGCTGCATTGTTTCAATATCACCACGCATGAGCGTTAATTGTTGCTCATGACGTTCCACGGCTTGAAATAGCTCCATAAGTTTTTGGTTATTGAGTCGACTTTCTAATTCATTGAGGCGCTTTGTAGTGTTAAAGTTAATCTGTTCGACTTCACCGCTAGTTGCGCAAGCAGTAAGTAATAAACAAAAAAATAAGGAGAAAATAGTTTTCATGAGCGTATCATAGGACGAGTTGCGCTTAAGGTAAAGCCACTTTCTGATGATTGAGCGTGAGCTTACCATTTTTTAATATGATTTGCGTGATTAACTGTTCATTGTTTTCTTCAATAAAACCTCTTGCGTTCAACATTTGAATTTGTAAGCCAAATAAGCTTCTCGTGAGATTTTCTACTTCAATCAATGCGGCCCTGGAAGGGTTTTTTGTTTGCATTAAAAATAAGTGATTGGCTTGTGCGACCACTAGGTCTTCAAGTGTTTTGCGTGGCATTTTGATATCAACTTGGATTGCTAAACGCTTAAATAACTGTGTGCTATTAAATTGAAGCGGTAATTTGGGTATTAAGATATAACCTGTTATGGTAGTTACGCCATCTTTCCTTTTTACGGTAAGGGTATTGAGCGTAATTTTTGGTTCATGTAGCAGTAACGTTGAACCATGTTTTTTGAGGGCAGCAAGATAAATTGTGCCTATTTCATCGTATTCTGTAAACGGCGTTAGCGTTTCCTTTAGTGCCGCCCATATTTTCGATAGAGCTGGTGCGTAAAGATGGCTTGCTGTTACATCTAGCTTCATTGCACCGCATGCTTTGTCATCTAGTACCAATTGATCAAATTGTAAAATACCTCTTGTATCGACGAATTGATGGATCGTTTTGGTGTCTAGGCGATACCGAAAATTTTTTAAAGAAACGGCAGATGGATAAGCGGAGTGCTGCAAATCGATAAAATCAACTATCTTTTTGGCATAATTAAGCCAAGGCATCCACTTATTGAACTGATCATGTTCTGTAATATGGAGCTTCCATTTTGTGTTGGCTTGTTGAATGTTCAATTCAGATTTGAGTAATGTAGCGTCGTTAGGCAAGTTTTCCTTTTGGATAAGGTGGCGTAACTGATCAATTTGTATATTGCCAATGTTAGGGATAGTTAATGCTGCATGAGGCAGAGTAATCGTTGCGCTGTAAGTCGAAAAGTCTTTCTTATGATCCACTGCAATATGCATGCCATGCCATATTATATTGATACCAGACAAAATTTCGTTGTAACTAAAAGCAGGAATTCGAATAGAAAGTTGTCCATTTTGCGAAAAGCGAATGAGATGTTTGATGACAATCGGTTCTACTTTATTAAATAGATGTTTGAGTGCTGCTTGAGTTTGAGCACTCATCTTAAAGCGAACCGTTGCCAAAGCTTGCCCAAAGTGAAAGCGCAGGCCGCTTTCATACAAAATAGGTCCATGCTGAATAGTTTGTGAACAACGAATAGTTTGTTGGAATAATGTGCGCAAATGGCTGGGTAATAAATCTTTGTAAGGCTTTAGCGCATGTGGTTTTATGCCTAATTCCATCTGAGCATAGGAACGTAAGAGACCACGCTGATAAGCGTAACTCTTAACTTCAAAAAATGGTGAATCTTTAACAAGATGGTACTGGTGCCAAAAAGTTTCTTCTGCTTTTTTGCCAAACCAGTAGGTAGCTCCCCCGTATAAAACGAAAATAATGGCAATAATTGCTACCAAAAGCCTCGCATTTTTTTTGAAGAAAGGCTGCCTGATCTGTTTTTTGATTTTCAGAATGGGCAATTTTTTTTTACGTGCATTGTCCATACAGGTTTTATATCTTGCCTACATATCTAGGTAATAAATATTACTGAGCCATTTTACCTTGATTTTGCGACAGCTTGATAACAAAAAATTAGCGTCTTTTGATAACTTAATGCTATACACTAATACCCAATGCTAAGATTGAACTGGGGTTTGCCCAATATTATCTACCCACTTACCCATTAAACATAAAAAATTTTGACTTATCATAAAAATGTTACGTCCTCATTAGTATGAAACCAACTAAGTGGATAGGAAAAACATTGGTTAATAAAACGATATACCGTGTAGTTGGTATGGAATGCCCGATGGAAGAAATGCTTATTCGCGATAAGCTGAGACGATTGTCGGGCATCGAAAACCTGGTATTTGATTTAGCAAAAAGTGAACTTACTGTTTATCACCGTCTTGCTAATACTGATGTGTTGGTGAAAGAAATAGCGGCACTAGGTCTTCGGGCAGAAATGCCATCTCAATCCAACAAATGGAAATGGCATAGTGGTTGGTTGCGATTAATTGTGGCTGGCATTTTAGCGCTTAGTGCGGAAATTTTGGAATGGACTCCAACATCAATACCTTGGTTGGGCGCTTCGTTATCTATCATAGCATTACTCATGGGTGGGCTAACTACCTATCAAAGAGGGTGGATAGCTTTATTGCATGGAAACATCAGTATTAATGCGTTAGTTAGTGTGGCAGCAACGGGTGCATTCTTGATACAAGAATGGTCAGAAGCGGCGATGACCGTGATTTTATATGTTGTAGCGGAGCAAATTGAAACAAGATCGGTTGTGCGCACTCGACACACTATACATTCGCTCATGGCGCTTGCTCCTAAACAAGCTGAAGTTATGCAACCTTCTGGCTGCTGGCAACTGATTGCTGTTTCTGACATTAAAATAAAAAACAAAATACGCTTGAAAGCTGGTGAGTGTGTACCGTTGGACGGTGTTATAGATACCGGATTCTCCACGGTGAATCTTGCTTCGATTAGCGGAGAAAGCGCCCCAGTAGGTGTCAAGCCGGGCGATAAATTATTTGCGGGATCTATCAACCAAGAAAATGAGTTGGAATATACGGTTACCGCCGATGAGCGTCATTCAACGCTAGCGCGTATGGTGAATAGTGCTGAATCTTGGCAAGTTAATCGCGCGCCAACTGAACGCTGGATTGAACGTTTTGCGTGTATTTATACACCTGTTATTTTTTGTTTTGCAGCATTACTTGCTATTGTCCCACCCATTTTTGATCACAAATGGTTAGATTGGTTATACCGCTCGCTTGTTCTATTAGTTACAGCTTGCCCTTGTGCACTGGTTATTGCTATTCCTGCGACGATTGTAAGTGGTCTAACGCTTGCTATGCGGAAGGGCATTTTGATCAAAGGGGGTGTATTTTTGGAACAGGGAAGATTACTTGATTACTTAGTTTTTGATAAAACGGGTACCCTTACTCTTGGCAAACCTGTTGTTAATGAATTTGTTTGTGTTCAGTCGGATAAAACAGTGATATTAAATATTGCAAGCTCTTTAGCGAAACGTTCTGTTCACCCATTTTCCAGGGCAGTTGTTGCTTACCAACAACAGTATAAGGAGCTGCCCATTGAGCTTAAGATACATAGCGTTTCTGCCAAGCCTGGTTGTGGTGTTGCGGGTCATTTTGATAAAAAATGTTATTACTTGGGTAGTGAGCGATGGATCCGATCTCTTCATATATCTACCCAGCGCCTTGATGACAAACTTAATGCCTTCAACAAAGCAGGGGAAAGCACTGTGCTTTTGGCAGACAACAACACTATTTTAGCGATATTTAGCATTACTGACCCGATTTGCCCAACCAGCAAATCAGTTGTTAATGGGTTACGCAACATGGGCTTAAAAACCTTGATGTTATCAGGAGATAATGCCGCTATTTCCAAAAATATTGCCAGCCAAGTGGGCGTTACGCAGTTTAAAAGTGACCTTTTACCAGCTCAAAAAGCAGAAGTTATTGCTGATCTGATACGGCAACATCACCATGTAGGCATGGTTGGAGATGGCGTAAATGATGTACCGGCACTTGCTTGTGCAAATGTTGGTTTTGCTATGGCAAAAGAAGGTGCTGACGCGACAATCGGTGCGGCAGATGTGGTGTTTATGGATAACGATTTACGTAAAATTCCGACTTTTATATTGTTATCTCGTTATACGATGTTTGTGCTAAAACAAAATATTGCGTTAGCGCTGGGCGCCAAATTGTTGTTTATCATCGCTACAATTTTTGGTTATAGTGCTATGTGGATGGCGGTTATAGCAGATATGGGAACCAACTTGTTGGTTGCTGCAAACGGCCTAAAAATATTACGCAAGACACTACCTTGTGATAGACATTGACAGTTTTTTTCGTAAAATAGTGAGGCGGCCTAATGTTGCTAGACAAAGAAAATGAATGAATAGTTTGCTATTTCCTTATTAAGGAAATGTTACTGATCAACCGCCAGATTTTATAATAAGGCAAACTAATTAATATGCGGTTGTGATAAAAGTTGGATTGCCATTAAGGCGGCAAATATATATCCATAGTCAGTTTTGAAATTTCTAGCCAACCCTAGAAATGTTGCCTTAATTTTATGTTATACGTGATGTGCGAGTCTTGAAACATTATTCCTTATACATCATCAATTAATGATAGTGTTTTTCTCTTCTATGCTCAATGGTTGTATTATTCGACTACGCTATTTAGTGCGCAATTAAATTAAGGGTTTTTTACTCAAAAACACAGTCATTTAATTTGAATTATTTGAACGATAAATAGCTTCGTGATTACAATCGCTAGGCCATATTCATCTACTGATGATCCTAAAGTGTTTTAAAGGGATAGCGGTTACTTCGAAATATACATTGCTTAATGGAAGAAAAAACTACTATGATAGCACCCACATTTCTTTGAAGCATAAAACTATGTCACAACTTCCTGTGGAGCTTATTAAGCAACGCCCTATTCGATTTGCGCTTGTGGGGTGTGGTCGTATCGCAGCCAATCATATTAAAGCACTAACAGCATTTCCTAATGAAGCAGATTTGGTGGATATTTGTGATGTGAATCGAGATGCTTTACAAGCTGTACAGCAGCAGATGCCAGTTAATATATATGCTGATTTGGAGGCATTACTAGAACGAACTACAGCTGACGTTGCGATTCTTGCTACACCATCAGGGCTGCATGCACCACAAGCGATACGATGCTTGAGTCGTGGATTACATGTGGTCAGCGAAAAACCGATGGCCACATTGTGGCAGGATGGTTTAGCAATGGTCAAAGCGGCAGATGATGCTCAGCGACTGCTTTTTGTTGTTAAACAAAATCGTCACAATGCTACCTTACAATTGCTCAAACAAGCTTTAGAAACCGGGCGTTTTGGGCGCATATTTATGGTAACTATCAATGTATTTTGGTATCGTCCCCAGTCTTATTATGATTTAGCAAGTTGGCGTGGAACATGGCAGTTGGATGGGGGCGCCTTGATGAACCAAGCCAGTCATTATGTTGATTTATTAACATGGTTATTGGGTCCTGTTGAGAGTGTGCAGGCTTATACAGCAACATTGGCACGAGATATTGAGGCCGAAGATACGGGTGCAGTGAGTATCAGGTGGTGCTCTGGTGCTTTGGGTAGCATCAATGTGACGATGTTAACGTACCCTAAAAATTTTGAAGGATCTATTACCGTCATCGGAGAAAAAGGCACGGTTCGCATAGGTGGTGTTGCTGTTAATAGGATACAACACTGGGAGTTTAGTGAGCCGAGCCTGATGGATGAACAAGCAAAAGCGGCAAGCTATGATACAAACAGTGTCTATGGATTTGGCCATACTTGTTACTATAAAAATGTGATAGATGTTTTTAAAGGTCGAACACAACCTTACACAGATGGCAAAGAAGGACTAAAATCCCTGGAATTGCTCACAGCTATGTATCGCTCTGCAAAAATGGGGCAAAAAATTAGTTTGCCGCTGGAGCGCTGATGTTTTATAAAGATTTATAAGGGTTGGTCAGTATTTTGCGATATCAAAACTTTTAATCGTTGAAATCATTGAAGTTAAGGCGCATGAGAGCATTAGTAACAATACATCCAACAGCTATTATTGATTCAGGTGCCCACATTGGTGCTGGAAGTTGCGTTTGGCACTGGGCGCATATCTGTGGCGGGGCTGTGATTGGTGAGCATTGTTCTTTCGGGCAGAATGTCTATGTTGGTAATGACGTTGTCATTGGCAACCATGTTAAGGTACAAAACAATGTTTCCATTTACGATGCAGTGACTTTGGAAGATCAGGTTTTTTGCGGACCATCAATGGTTTTTACGAATGTGCTGAATCCACGCAGTCATATAAGTCGCAAGCATGTCTATCGGCATACTCTCGTTAAAAAAGGCGCTTCTATTGGTGCTAATGCCACAATCGTATGTGGTTATACTATCGGAGAATACGCTTTTATAGGTGCAGGAGCTGTTGTAACACATGATGTGCCATCTTATGCGGTTATGTTGGGTGTACCTGCAAGATTAGTCGGCTGGATATGTCAGTGTGGAGAAAGACTGGTTAATCAAACAGGCCAGCAACAATGTGCACAATGCCAAAAGACATATCGGCTAACTGACTTGTCCTGTCAGCTTATGACTGCTGGATAAGTTTGTGCATAAAAAAAACAGCAAACCTTTAATGGATTTGCTGTTTTCAAAAATAATACCAATTAAGCCGTACCCGCTAACTCAAGCACTGCATGTAATAACACATTGCCACCCGCTGTGACTTCTTCTGGTTTGGTTTCTTCGATCTCATTATGACTAATACCATCTTTACAAGGAATAAAGACCATACCAGTTGGTACCATATGTGCCATATATACTGCATCATGACCTGCACCAGAGACCGCGTCCATATGTGAGTAACCAAATTTTTCAGCGGCCTTCCGCACCGCTTTAGTGCAACTTTCATGGAATGGGGTAGGAGCAAAGTAAGATACTTCGGTTAGTGTAATGGTAAGTCCCGTTTGTATGCTGACTTGATCAATAAATGCGCGAATGTCCTTATCCATTTTATTGAGTAGGTCATCATTGATGTTGCGCAAATCTACTGAAAACTTCACTTGCCCAGGAATGACATTACGGCTGTTGGGAAACATCTGCACAAACCCTACTGTACCACGGCCATGTGGTGGATACCGATTGGCGACAGTAATGACTTCTTGCATAATGCGTGTTGCAGCTTGCAGGGCATCTTTGCGCTGATTCATCGGGGTTGGGCCTGCGTGAGCTTCTTGACCTTGTACGATGCAATCGTACCAGCGCAAACCTAACACAGCTTGAACGACGCCGATGGTTTTATTTTCTGCTTCTAAGACGGGACCTTGCTCAATATGTGCTTCAAAGTAAGCGCCAATCGGATGATTTCCCGGTTCTTGATCACCAATATAACCGATCCGTTTGAGTTCCTCGCCAACGCTTTTCCCATCAACATCTTTTGCAGCGTAAGCATGTTCCAATGTAAACGCTTTCCTAAATACACCAGAACCCATCATCACCGGCACAAAGCGTGATCCTTCCTCGTTTGTCCAAGCCGCTACTTCAAGTGGTGCCTTTGTTTTAATGCCTTTGTCATTAAGAGTGCGAATGACTTCCAATCCAGACAATACACCGAAGTTCCCATCAAATTTGCCACCCGATGGTTGCGTATCAATATGACTACCCATCACAACAGGCGGTAAACTGGGGTTTTCTCCTTGGCGACGCATGAAGATATTCCCAATTTTATCAATGGTAATTGTTAAACCCGCTTCGCGTCCCCAAGCGATCAGTTGATCGCGGGCTTGCTTATCAAAATCAGTTAACGCTAGACGACATACACCACCTTTTTGTGTGGCACCAAATTTGGCCAAATCCATCAAAGATTGCCATAAACGGTTGCCGTCAATTTTTATTGAACTATCAATCTGCATGGTAACTCCTAAAATTTATGTGCAAAAACGATCAATCTTGCCAACTAAATAATAGAACGAAGCACGCTTTATTTTCTAAACTTGGGTATCACATGTTTGCCGTAATTAAAGACAATGTTTTCTTCATCGCCACTGTCTAAGTAAATGTTAAATTGTGTGACACCTGCTTCTTCAAGTTGTTTAATTTTCTTAACATGCTGTTCGGGTTCACCCAATATACAGAAACTTTCGACAACATCTGGTGTGATAAAATCAAGGAAAGGATTGTCGCTTTGTCCATGTTTGGAGTAATCGTATCCACGACGTTTTTCAATATAGCTGGTTAGACTTTTTGGTACCAAGGCTGTGTCTTTACCGTATTTATCAACGATGTCAGCAACATGGTTACCAACCATTGCTGGGAACCATTTTGTTGCTTCAAGACACTTGTCTAGAGAGCCAAAGTAAGCGGGTGCTGCTGACATCACCTGGTATTGAGACATGTTTCTACCCGCTGCTTTTCCTGCAGCGATAGCTTGTTCAGCAAACCATTTACACAACCCAACGTCAGCAATCTGTAGAACGACTCCATCTGCATGTTCGCCTGCACATTTGAGTGCTTGAGGTCCATAAGCACCGATCCAAGCTGGCATATCGTAGCCTACTGACCAAGGAAATTTAACTGGGTTAGGGCATTCTGGATAAGTAACTTCTTCGCCGCGCACCATTGCCTTGACTTTATGTACAAACTCTGCAACGCGCTCTAAGGAGGCAGGTTTATTACCCATAACTCGACGGGAACTATCTCCGCGACCTACTGCAATTTCAAAACGACCACCACTTTGCTTTGCTAATGAACCAAAAAGCGAAGCGGCAAGAGACCAGTCTCTGACATCTGGATTTGTAACAAGCGGCCCAAAGCGCAATTTAGTGGTGTGTTCCATACACATGGCGATTGCAGGATAGCATTCTCGCCAAAGAATGTGCGAATCATAAAACCAGCAATATTCAAATCCCGCATACTCTGCCATACGCGCTAAATAACGTGCACGATCAGCTTCAATGAAGCCTTTAAAACAGATACCAAATTTCATAATATTACTCCAATAAGATTACTCCAATAAGTTACAATCAATTTAACAGGACAACAACGATAGAACAGCGCATTATTGTCGATGTGTAAAGATGCTATTTACTCGGTGCCCATATTTTAATACCAGCATGTGAAAAAGGGACTTTTTTGGATATGTTTAAGCGAATCAAAATAGGCGTGATAGCCTCAATACATCTTGCGTTAACTGAAGATCCACCATCGTAAGCTTGGACATTTAATTTGCTAACCAATGCGATCGTTTCGTCCTTAGCGAATTGATCATCTCCGCATACTAACACATCGCAATTTATCAATGTTGCTAAATTATTTAGTGTATGAGCAGAGACATTGTGTAGCGCACCAACGACTTTTATGTTTTCGCCGAGGAGATTTTGTGCTTGTTCAGTTGCTGATCCTGCTTTAGGTGGTGCGTAAACACGTGGATTGCCCTCTGCGAGCGGCACAACAACATCTACCAATATTTTACCTGATAATGCTTGTTGTACGGTTTTGAGGGTTACGTCATGCCCACTAAAAGGAACGGCCAGCAAAACAAATTGTTCTGAAGTTTTTGTGGCGCTGATATTATCCATACCTTGGATAGCCTGATAAGCTTTTTGGTGTTGCTGCAAGGTTTGATTTAAATGGTTGGCAATTTCTTGAGCACGCAGCGTGTCTCGAGAGCCTAGAGCAACTTCAACGCCAGCCAAAGCAAAACGCATGGCCAATCCCTGTCCTTGTGGACCTGTTCCGCCCAAAATAGCGATTTTCATGTAAATAACTCCTCTTCGATTGATCTGATAAAATCATTTGCAGAAGCTTTTGTTGTGCTTTGCCATTTAAGGCCACGTATCACTACAACAGGGGTGCTTGATGCTTTTTGCATCAGTAGTCCAGCTGCTGCTGCTAACTCATCAGCAAAAGCAGGTTGTGTAACTGTCAAGAGTCTACCATAAGCATCGTACTTGCCTATTAAATCAATAATTGCTGGTATTCCCGACAAGCCAAGCGCAACATTCACTTGACCTTTTCGCCACGCACGACCAAAAGTATCGCTGATGACAACACCAATCGGTGTGCCATATATTTTTTCAATCGCATTTTGTAAATGTTGCGCTGAAGCATTAGGATCTTTCGGCAGTAGAAGTGCTGTATCTTCATTTGAGAACGGACCAAGATTTGATTCATCAATGCCAGCATTAGCACAAACCCAACCTTGTTTATGGCGCACGATAATTGTGCCGTTAGGGGGCGAATTGGTAACCCGCATGACACAAGCGCTTTCTTCCAAGATAGCCTGTACTTTATGTGGATTTTTACCACTTGTTTCTGCTATTTCTTGGGCATTTTTAGAAATAGGGAACGTTGATAACTTAACAAAACGCCCTTCGCTTTTTGAAACAATTTTTTGTGCCACAACGATGATATCATATGGCGCAAGATGTAGCTTAGCGTTGAAGAGCGATTGCTTGATCAATGCTGATAGCGAATCGTTGGGACGCACCTCTGGAAAATCAGGTATGGCAAACAGGGTAAAAGATGGATATGTGTTATGCATGTCAACTATGCCATATGATTATTCTGTGGTATGCAAGAAGGTAGGTGCGTTGTATGCCAAGCACAATCATTTGGCAGTACACTGCTAAGTGCTATTAGATCAGGCAGTGTATCAATATCGCGGCTTAGGTGACGGCATTGCAACTGGTAGTAATCTAATTGAGTGCGTTTTGCTAGGGTTGCATGGGCTTTGGCAGAGTTTTTACCATATTGGAACACTAAACTATTCGGCGGTGAAATAAGTAGCGCGTTGGTTCCGCCGTGAACAGACTCTACTATCACAACAGCATAACGTTTGCTCAGCTGGAAAAGGTTATCCATTTCTGATTTTTGCAGTACAGGAATGTCTGCTGGGACGATCAATAGCGCTTGGAATTTGTTTTGCATTGCCCAATTTTTTGCAAGGTTTGCAGCATTATTAAGCCCATTTTCTACTTTTTCATCTAATACATATGCCGCCAACGATGTGGCGATCTGTGCAACCTGTTGTGAGGCCGTCACAACAATAGTTGGGAATTCGGGGTAAGTTTGTCGAAAAAAAGCAACGGTATGTTCGAATAAACCGATGGCTAACTGTTGTCGTTGCATCACGGATAAATTTTCTGCCAACCTTGTTTTAGCCAAAACTGGACTTTTCATCGGTATGGCTATGATCAGTTCGTGATTCATTGTTATATATGCTGTGTGTTTGGTAGTTCAATCAGCTGTTTGGCTAATTTTATCGCTTGGCGAATAGTTGGTATCACAATGTCTGTTACCAGTACTTGTAGCCCCATGTCTTGTAGTACTTTTTTTTCTTGTTGATCGCAACGATCAATAACTATCCAGTCAATCATGGACTGATATTGTTTTGCAATGGACTGAATAGTCACGGGTAATGCTAGGTCTGTCATCAGTTTTACTAATGGACCCTTAATAGCTCGTTGGCCAACGAGTGGGGATACTGCCACGCAAGGCACCTTTCTATTATGTAAGCGATCACGCAACATAGGTATGTTCAAAATTGGCTCAATGGATAACCAAGGGTTGCTCGGTGCTAAAATAATAAGGTGCGCAGCCTCCAAGGCTGACAATATCTGTAAGCTTGGTTGTGCGTCGGTAATACCTATGTAATCAATCTTTAATACGCTCGGTAGGCAACGTTCACGTACAAACCATTCTTGGAAACATAATGAACCGTTTGCTGTAGTAAGGGTTGTTGTGATTTTATCATTGGTAGCTGGCAGCACCTTCGCTTTTGCCTGTAAATATTGTGCGGCTTCTAGAGTCACCTCAGTTAAATTTTTGCCTTGAGATAACTGTAAGCTGCGCCAAATATGCATACCCAAATCACTGTCACCTAGCTCCATCCATACTGGTAATCCAAGCTGTTTAAGCATGTTTTGGGCGCGATACCGATCTCCTGAAATGCCCCAACCCTGTTTATTAATGCGATTACAAAGCGTATACAACAAAGAATCAGTATCGGGAGAAACATATAAACCATAAAACGTCTCATCATCTGCTACATTGCTAATAACAGTCAAATATTCCGCTGGCAATGTATGCGCAAGACCTTTGGCCATGCGTGCCCCACCACTGCCACCTGCTAGTAACACAACATGGGGCATATCTACATTCATCATTAAGCTCGCATAACAAAACATCACTCAAAACTAACCAGCCCACTTGCTATAATGCACAGTGGGCTGGTTAGATAGACAATACCTAAATCACTTCTTAGCTTACGACCGACTTACTCTTTTTACTGCAACAGGCTTACTGTGCTGATTGGCGATTTTGACAGCATCAAACATCTGGCTAAAAGGTGGACGTTTGAGATATTGACCAGCACCTGATTCGGCACGCAAATCTCCTTTTTCGAAAACCACCCTACCGTGACTGATTGTATAGGTAGGTATGCCTTTTACTATTCTGCCTTCAAATAAGTTAAAGTCGCCTTTACTGTGATGGGTTTTGGTTGAGATCGTTTTTGTGCCTTCTGGATCCCAAATAACCAAATCGGCGTCTGCGCCGACAACCACAGCTCCTTTACGTGGATAGAGATTAAATATCTGTGCAGCATTGGTTGAAGTAATTTTTACAAATTCTGAAGGCGTTAGTCGACCCGTATTAACACCAGCATCCCATATGACGGTCATTCTTTCTTCAACACCGCCACAACCATTTGGGATTTTTGTGAAGTCATTTTGCCCCATTGCTTTTTGTTCAGCGCAAAACACACAGTGGTCTGTGGCTGTGGTATGTAAATTACCACCTGTTAAGCCTGACCACAGTGCTTCTTTATGCTCTGGAGCACGAAATGGTGGACTCATGACATGAGCAGCTGCGAAAGTGAAATCTGGGTTACGATAAACGCTATCATCAATCACAAGATGCCCTACAACCACTTCTCCGAAAATGCGTTGCCCGGCTAAGCGTGCACGAGCAATGACCTCCATGGCCTCGCGACAAGAGACATGCACGATATAAAGTGGAACGCCAAAAACTTTAGCAATGGTTGCAGCACGATGTACTGCTTCACTTTCTACAATAGGCGGGCGGGACAATGGGTGACCTTCCGGTCCCGTAATGCCTTGTTTGAGTAATTCTTTTTGTAGCCGAAATACCAGTTCACCATTTTCAGCATGCACGGTAGGTACAGCACCAAGCTCCAAACAACGACGGAAACTGTTAACCAATGTTTCGTCGTCAGCCATAATGGCATTTTTATAGGCCATGAAATGTTTAAAGCTGTTGACACCCTCTTCTTTGACGAGGGTGCCCATATCCGTATGTACGCTATCATCCCACCAAGTAATTGCAACGTGAAAACTATAGTCTCCCGCTGATTTTTTTGCCCAGTCACGCCAAGTATGGTAAGCCTCCATTAGTGGCTGTTTAACGCCTGGAATCACAAAGTCAATGATAGTTGTCGTACCACCCGCTAGTCCTGCTGCGGTGCCCGTGAAAAAATCATCCTTTGTTACGGTGCCCATAAACGGTAATTGCATATGGGTATGTGGATCAATACCACCTGGCATAACATACTGTCCTGATGCATCAATAACTTGCGTGTCAGCAGGTACGGCTATATCCGTACCAATGGCATGGATATGCTGTCCGACACATAATACGTCGGCACGTGCGGTACAGTCAGCATTAACAACTATTCCGCCTTGGATTAAAATATTTTTCATCATCTCACCCCATTCAAACATTAGGCAGCGCGATTCACCAATTATCCCAACCAGCTAAATCAAATTATATCTAGCTGGTTGGGGGAATCTTACGACATCTGCGGGAAGGCAAATTCCACGCCTTTCGCAATGCTATCAGGCCAACGCTGCATGACAGCTTTATGTTTCGTGTAGAAACGTACACCTTCTGGACCATAGGCATGGTGATCACCAAACAAGCTCCGTTTCCATCCTCCGAAGCTATTAAAAGCCATTGGTACAGGCAGTGGTACATTGATACCAACCATACCGACATGAACATTGCGGGCAAACTCACGTGCTACACCACCGTCACGTGTGAAAATAGCAGTACCGTTTGCATACTCATTACTTGCAATGAGCTTTAATGCGCTCGCTAAATCAGGGGTACGCATGATACATAGTACGGGTCCAAAAATTTCTTCTTTGTACACACACATATCGGTACTGACATGATCTAGCAGGGTTCCCCCTACAAAGAATCCTTTTTCAAAACCAGGAACTTTGTATTGACGACCGTCAACAACGACCTTAGCACCCTCTTGGATCCCTTGAGTAATTAAGTTTTCGATGCGTTGCTTGTCGTTTGCTGTGACAATCGGACCCATCTCAATGCCTGATTGGAAGCCTTCACCAACCTTTAATGTACGAACTCGGTTCTCTAGTCGTTTGACGAGTTTATCCCCCACATCGCCAACCGCTACAGCTACAGCAATTGCCATACAGCGCTCGCCAGCTGATCCATAGGCTGCGCCCATTAGAGCATCACATACTTGATCCATATCTGCGTCTGGCATGATGATCGCATGATTTTTTGCGCCTCCCAAAGCCTGAACGCGTTTTGTTTTGGCAGCCCCTGTTGCGTAAATATACTCTGCAACAGGTGTTGATCCTACAAAGCTAATCGCTTCAATATGTGGGTTTTGCAAGATTGCCTCAACGATTACTTTATCTCCTTGCACAACATTAAATACACCATCTGGTAAGCCTGCTTTTTTAAGTAGATCCGCTATGATCAAACTAGCAGAAGGGTTACACTTGGCAGGTTTTAATACAAAAGTATTGCCACATGCAAGCGCAAGTGGGAACATCCACATAGGTACCATAGCCGGGAAATTAAATGGCGTAATGCCGGCAACAACACCCAAAGGTTGACGGATTGACCAAGCATCTATGCCACCAGAAATTTGTTCAGTGTATTCCCCCTTTAAAAGTTGAGGGATACCTGTTGCGAATTCAACAACATCAATCCCACGAGCTACTTCGCCCAGTGCATCGGGCAGCGTTTTACCATGTTCTTTGACAATTGCTTTGGCAATGGATTCGGATGATTCTTGAATCAGTTGCAAAAATTTGAACAACACCCTTGCTCGCTTAAGGGGCGGTTCACCAGCCCAAGCTGGGAAAGCGGCACGTGCTACTTCTACTGCTTTATCCAATTCGCTCGCTGTGCCAAGATGTGTTTGGCCTTGTACTTCACCCGTTGCTGGGTTGAAGATACTCGCAAATTTTCCGGAGGCAGAAGGGATGCGTTTACCGCCGATATAATGTTCAACTTCATAAATGCTCATTTTATAATTAACTCCAAAATATAAATGATTAAATAATTTAATAGGTTCCGCGTTTTAAGCAGCAGGTACCGCTCGAATAACTTGGCGTAGTACTTCTGCCATATCTTCCAATTCTTGCTTTGTTGAAATGAAGGGCGGACCAACAGCAATTGCATCACCTGCGATACGTATCAAGAATCCTTTTTTAATCGCTTCTTGAAATATAGTAAAGCCACGAAGACCGGGTTTGCCAGCAATGGGTTTTAAATCAATGGCAGCAGCCAAACCAATATTTCTAATATCGGTAATGCTCTCTTCGCCCTTCAAGCTATGCATGGCTTCCTCTAAAATGGGCTCCAGTTTTCGAGCTTGTTCAATAAGTCCTTCGTCGCGCATAATTTCAAACGTAGCGTTACCGACTGCTGCGGCCATTGGGTGACCGGAGTAAGTATAACCATGGAAGAATTCAGGAGCATATTCTGATGCTTGGATGCCCATGAACGTTTCATAGATATCATTTTTGACCAATACGCCACCCATTGGGATAACAGCATTGGTTACGGCTTTAGCAAAGGTGATCATATCAGGCGTTACATTGAATCGCTGAGCACCAAAATAATGACCCATTCTGCCGAAACCTGTGATGATCTCATCAAAAATTAACAAAATGCCATGGGCTGTACAAATTTCCCGCAGACGCTCTAAATAACCAATGGGCGGTACCAATACACCAGTAGAACCAGCGACGGGCTCTACAATAACAGCAGCAATGGTCGAAGCATCATGCAGAGCCACTAATTTTTCCAGTTCATTAGCTAGGTGAGCGCCCCATTTAGGTTGGCCACGCGAAAAGGCCATTTCACTGGCGTTATGAGTATGTGGCAAGTGGTCTACACCAGGTAACATGACTGTTGAAAACATCTTACGATTAGCTACCATACCGCCTACCGAAAGACCGCCAAATCCAACGCCGTGATAACCCCGCTCCCGCCCAATCATCCGACACCGTTGACCTTCTCCACGAATACGATGGTAGCCTACAGCAATTTTCAATGCTGTATCGACCGCCTCAGATCCAGAGTTGGTAAAAAATACTTTATTTAAATTTTTAGGGGCAACACTGGTAATTCGACCAGCAAGCTTGATTGCATCAGGATTGGCAGCTAAAAATGCTGTGGTATAGTCCAGGTTTTTGGCTTGGTGTGCAATAACTTCAGCAATTTTAGGGTGACCATGTCCCAGTGGACAACACCACAATCCAGATAGACAATCAAATAACTTTTGACCCTCTTCAGTGTAATAGTAAGCGCCTTTAGCAGAAGCAAGAATAGTTGGCGACTTCTTAAAAAAACGATTGGAGGTAAAGGGTAGCCAATAAGCATCCAGTCCTGCTTTATCGTGCTGAGCCATCATATGTTCCTTATGTAAATAGAATTAATTCTTTGCCAAAAAAGTTTATCAAGTTGGATATTGTTGCAAAGCCTCTTTAGGTGCTACAAATTGATACTTCAGTGCTTCTGCAACAGTTCTACTGGTGACCAGGCCGCGATGTATATTTAGGCCATTCAATAAGTGTGGGTCATGATGCAATGCCTGCAAACCTTTATCAGCAAGAGCGAGTTGATAAGGTAGCGTTGCGTTACTCAGGGCGTAAGCTGAAGTACGTGGTACAGCACCTGGCATGTTAGCAACGCAATAATGTATGACACCACACACATCAAAAACAGGATCATCATGTGTAGTTGCACGAGAAGTTTCACAGCAGCCACCTTGGTCAATAGCTACGTCTACGATGACAGAACCGGGACGCATTTTTTCGACAATGGTACGCGTGACTAACTTAGGTGCAGCAGCACCAGGAATTAGTACGCCACCGATAACAAGATCTGCCTCAACACAATGATGCTCAACAGCATCTTGCGTCGAATAAGCAGTCAACAAATGATTGCCAAATTGTTTCCATAGATTTTTTAATGCATTGATATTGCGATCAATAATGGTGACTTGTGCACCTAATCCCAATGCCATGGTTGCTGCGTGAGAGCCGACCACACCGCCGCCTATAATTGTTACTTTGGCTGGTAAAACGCCTGGTACACCGCCCAATAAAATGCCAGAACCGCCATATGGTTTGCCTAAAAAATAAGCGCCTGCCAATACAGATAAACGCCCCGCTACTTCAGACATGGGCGCAAGAAGTGGCAAACTACCATCGGGTGCCGTGACACATTCGTAGGCAATGCAAGTAGCGCCCGACTTCACTAAGTCAGCTGTTTGCTCTGGATCAGGGGCAAGGTGTAAGTAAGTAAACAGAATCTGATCACCGCGTAGCATTTTTCTTTCAACAGCTTGTGGCTCTTTAACTTTGATGATCATATTGGATTGATCAAATACTGACTGAGCAGAATTTGCTATGGTTGCACCAGCTATTTCATAGTCTTTGTCGGTCGCACCAATACCCAGCCCAGCACCCTTTTCCACAATGACTTTGTGACCACGCTTAACCAACTCCCGAACACTAGTTGGCACGGCACCAACCCTGTACTCTTTTGTTTTAATTTCTTTTGGAATACCTATTAACATGCCTGTTCCCCTGTAGCCACTTTAAATTTGAAGATTGTCATGATGACGAAGGTTATGTTGCGATAAAAGCAGGATACTTGCACATTGTTTGCTTGTGGAAGATATAAGCCGCCAATGTGTTATGCCGCTACGCTCAACAAGATCCTTTCAAGTTAATGGACATTGTAAGGATAAAAACGGCAAAAATAAATATAACTTGGGTTGGATTGGCAAATATTTTTTGATTTTTTCTAAGGATATTGATGGGCTCTTTATTTTGTATGTTCCCAGCGAGCTTGGGATCGGTTGATTTAAGTGATTCGATTAGCCGAATCAAACCAGCTGGCAAGGGTTAATTCGACTTGTTCAATACCTTGCTTTTTTAGGCTAGAGAATAATTGGACAGTGATTTGAGGGGGACGAGGATAGGCAGATAAAGTTTGATGAACAGTTTTGAGGACTTGATTTTGTTGCTGATGGGATAATTTATCGGACTTTGATAAAAGAATATGGATGGGTTGCTGACGTATAGAAAAGAAATTCAGCATCGCTACATCTAGTGGTTTCATCGGATGTCTGCAATCCATAATTAAAACTAGCCCTATTAATCCCTTTCTTGTTTGTAAGTAGTCACCCAGTAAATGTACCCAATGTTCACGTACTGATCGTAAGGCTTTGGCAAATCCGTAGCCTGGCATATCGACGATATAACAACGTTTCGCATCAAGCAGATTACCCAGTTCAAAAAAATTAATATGCTGTGTCCGCCCAGGTGTTTTGGAAACGAAAGCTAGGCGAGTTTGTCGAGTCAGTGTGTTAATAACACTTGATTTACCAGCATTAGAGCGCCCAACAAATACAACTTCCGCATCACTATTGGGCAAATCTTTCAAATGGTTAACGGTCGTATAAAATGTGGTGCGATCAAATAATTTCATAGCAGTTTTAACCATTTTAAGCGATAATCGCAATTGATAAAATATTCATTTTTGAATGTAAACAGATACTTCCTATCCATATCCTACGACGTGGCACTTCAATATCAAATTATTCCCGTGACTGCCTTTTTGCAAAATAGCACGGTTTTGTGGTGCGATGCTACAAAACACGCGGCAGTGGTTGATCCAGGCGGTGACATAGAACGCTTACAATCTTTTATTCAAAGCCATGCGTTGCAGGTGCAGCATATATTATTGACTCATGGCCATGTGGATCATGCTGGTGCAGCCGAAGCATTAGCGCTTTACTATCATGTATCAATTGCGGGACCTCATGAGGCAGATCATTTTTTGCTCAGCATGCTCTCAGAGCAAGCTCGTCTATTTCATTTTCCCGATCCTGTACCGGAAAAGATAACTTTACCCATTGGTTGGCTTACCCATCAAGCTCATATCGTATTGGGCGATGAAATATTGGAAGTCTTGCATTGCCCTGGTCATACTCCAGGGCATATTGTGTTTTACAATCAGCAAGCCTGCTTAGTGGTAGTAGGTGATGTGCTGTTCAAAAATTCAATTGGTCGAACTGATTTACCCGGAGGCGATGGGCGTGTATTGCGCCAATCGATTCGTCGCCAACTTTTTACGCTACCTGATGCGACACGTGTCATTCCTGGCCATGGATCCATGACGACAATCGGCGATGAAAAACATCACAACCCGCATTTTGTGCCGAATGACAATGAAAATATGGCGTCTCTGACAGGAATCGAACCTGTAATTGCTCCTTAGGAGGGAGCTGTTATATCCATTTAACTACAAGGACAAAGTTAAGCATTGCGTGCATAAGCAAAGTGCGCCAACTGAACTAGAGCTGTTTTTGCTAGCCCATTGGGTAGATGTTGGATAGCGTCCATAGCTTTTTTTGACATAGCTTTGGCTTTGTCGGTTGCGTAACGCAACGCACCGGATTGCTCCATGATACGACGTACATGGTTAAAATGGCTTTTATTTTGATCAAAGAGAGCTTGTTGAGCAATGTTTGTGGTGCTTGCATCATTTTGGCTTATTAGGAAAATTAAAGGCAGTGTTAATTTGCCCTCCGCAAGATCGCTACCCAACTTCTTGCCAGTTATATTTGGATCGCCTACATAATCTAGCACATCATCCATCAACTGAAAGGCTGTGCCAAGATGTATGCCATAACTCATGAGGGACTGTTCTATTGATGAATCAGCCTTACCGACAATCGCGCCAATTTGTGCTGCCGTTTCAAACAGTTGTGCCGTTTTTTTTTGAATGATTAATAAATAGGTTGTTTCGTCCATCGCCATGTTGCCGATATTAGCCATTTGCATCATCTCTCCTTCTGCAATGAGGATCGTGGCGTTGGACAGTGCTTTGAGAATACGTAAATTATCGGTGCTGACCATCATTTGAAAAGCACGAGAATAAAGAAAATCACCAACCAAGACAGAGGCTGCATTACCAAATAAAGTGTTTGCTGAGGCTTGACCACGGCGCAACGATGAGTTATCAATTACATCATCATGTAACAAGGTAGCCGTATGGATACATTCAACCATGGCTGCCATCTTTACCAGCTCTGGTTCTTGACACGCCAAAACAATACCGCTTAGCAAGGTAACAAGAGGTCTTAATCTTTTTCCGCCAGCTTGAATAACATGTTCAGCAGTTTGTGCAATAAGCGGTATTTCGGATCGGAGTTGTTCGGTAATGATACGATCAACATCCTGCATGGGCTGATGTAGGAGTGTGTGAAACGGCTCATCATCAAACATGCTAGGTTGTAAAATAGTCATACCTGAAATAGAGCACATATAAAGCGCTCATCATATCAGAAATGACTTCGTATTCACATTCTTGACGATGCATATTGGCTTAAGAATTGACAGTTTTGTCTCATTTACGTTAGAATGCGAGGATTGGATTATTGTGGGTAGTTCGGTGGCTTGTCGGAGTGATGTGGTATGTATGCAATTGTAGAAGCGGGTGGTAAGCAGCATAAGGTAGCTGTGGGGGATCGGCTAAAAATTGAGCAAATGACCGATCCAATTGATAGCCAAATTAGCCTCAAAGTACTGATGATAGGGGATGATGGTGCAATCAAGGTAGGTAACCCATTCATTGAAAATGCTTCTGTTATTGCAACGGTCGTGAGCAAGGGTCGGCATGACAAAGTGCACATTTTTAAAATGCGGCGACGCAAACATTACCAAAAGCATGCAGGACATCGCCAGCATTTTACAGAAATTGAAGTCAAAGAAATTGCAAGATAGAGCTATAGTTAACCATGGCACATAAAAAAGCAGGCGGAAGTTCCCGTAACGGACGAGATTCTGAATCAAAACGACTCGGCGTGAAGGCTTACGGTGGCCAATTGGTTTTGGCGGGCTCAATTATTGTACGCCAGCGTGGTACTTGTTTTCACCCAGGAAACAATGTTGGTATGGGACGTGATCACACTTTATTTGCCAAAACGACCGGTTATCTGGAGTTTGCTGTGAAGGGAGCCTTACGCCGTAAGACGGTTCATGTGAAAGCCGTAGCAAACTGATTAATTGAATGTTTTCGAAAGTATGATTTGGAGCTCTGTGTTATAGCAGGGCTTTATTTTTTGGTGGGCAGTATGAAATTTATTGACGAAGCGCAAATTGAAGTTATTGCTGGCAATGGTGGCCATGGTTTGGCGAGTTTTCGGCGCGAAAAATTTGTGCCAAGAGGGGGACCAGATGGTGGTGATGGTGGTGATGGTGGAAGTATTTACGCAACGGCCAGCAGACACCTTAATGCCTTAATTGACTACCAATTTATCAAAACATACCGTGCTAAAAATGGCCAAAATGGTCGAAGCAAAGCCTGCCATGGAAAATCTGCTCCAGATATTACGTTGTCTGTACCAATTGGCACGATCATTATGGATGCGACAACGCAGCAAGTTATGGCAGACCTTAAATGCCCTGGTGACAGCGTTTGTTTATTGCGAGGTGGCAAGGGCGGATTAGGTAATTTGCACTTTAAAAGCTCTACCAATCGCGCCCCCCGTCAACATACGCTAGGAGAGGCAGGTGGGAGATTACACCTGAAATTAGAGCTTAGGGTGTTAGCGGATGTTGGGTTGTTAGGTTTTCCTAATGCGGGTAAATCCACACTGATTGGAGCTATTTCCTCCGCAAAATCTAAGGTGGATAGCTATCCGTTTACGACTTTGCACCCCTATTTGGGTGTAGTCAATACGACAAACAGACGACCATTTGTGGTTGCGGATATTCCTGGATTAATTGAGGGCGCTGCAGAAGGTGCCGGATTAGGCCATCGTTTTCTTAAACATTTGTCGCGTACGCACTTACTATGGCATATAGTTGATATATCGCCAACTAGCAAAGACCCTGTTCATGAAATGCTAGCCGTAGAAGCGGAGCTAAAAAAATATGACCAAGCGTTATACGAAAAACCGCGGTGGTTAATCCTCAACAAGGTGGATACATTATCGCCTGCACAGTGCAAAAAAATAGTTGCACAATTTACCCAGTGTCATGGCTGGGCAGAACCAAACATAGAAGACCTGCGTCGCAGCTTTTCTTTTGGGCGCTGGCTATTTATTGTTTCTGGCATGACCAAAACAGGTTTAAGTGCCTTGCTTGAGGCAACTGCTCAATATTGCCAAGCATCACAATAGTTGATCGCTGGAACAATCCATGAACTGTTGATTAGGTTTTATATAAGTAGTTACCAACTATTTTTTTCATGATTGATAGCCACTATGGATCACGTACAAACAAGAACAGGGTTATATATTGAAAGATTTGGCACATCTTTTGCGATGGGGCTATTTTTAATTTTACCGCTGCATTTTAAAAATTTAGGCTGGGACGAGACTTTTTTTGGGCAGGTATATGCGGTAGGCGCTCTGGGTACCATTTTGAGCGTTGGTGGGAGTGCACAACTGATCCGCCGATGGAGTTTTAGTAAAGTAGCTCCAGTAGGAAGCTTGCTATATACCATAGGTTGCTTACTTTATTGCGTATTCGATCATTTTCATAGTATCAATGGCTATTACTTGGCCTCTCTTTTACAAGGAGCAGGATGGGGTTTAACGTTTACAGTCGGTCCAATTGGTATTGCGAGCACCTTGTCTGAAAAAAATGATACCGATCGGGCTTATTACTTTACAGTCCATTCTGCCTATACGGCACTAGGAGCTGGTTCTGCGCCGTTTGTGATCCGCTTTTGCTCAACCTATCTACATTGGACATCTGAGCATCTATTTATGCTTGCCATCCTTACTAGTGCCATAGCTTACATTGTGTCAGCAAAAGTAGCGATCAATAACAAAGCCTATCAATCAATTCGTGTGTCCAATATATCCGGATTATCAGAATTTGTTGCTGTACTAAAACAGCCGAGCCTTTACTTTTGCATCATGATATTTTTTGGTTCCTGCATCTATACTGCTGTCATCAGTTTACAGATGACTTTTGCAGATCTTAAGCAAATTGATTATATTATTTTTTACGGTTTTTATTCTTTGGCGATCATTGCATCGCGATTCACATTGAGTAGAATGCTTTCCAAAATTGCGGTCAATAAAAGTATCCCTTGCCTTATTTTGATACTTACTTTGGGTGTTTGGTTTTTATTTTTTGCAGATGATTCATCCATTTGTTATGCATTAAGTGCATCATTACTGGGAGCAGGCTATGGTCTAGCGTACTCTTTGGTGCAATCCGAAGCGGTGCGTTATGTGCCGGCTACTTTACGTCCACCCGTATTGATTTATTTTAGTTTGTCCTATTTTTTAGGAGTGTACCTTTTCCCTTATTTTGCTGCACTGATCGCGACAACGCTAAGCTATGAAGCGCTTTGGTTTGTACTCATTATTTTGGGCCTTGCCTATTTTTCTGTTGCTGTTTATTTTTATCAGATCATTCTTAAGAAGCTTGGGCTGTATAGTTGAGGTGCTATTTTAACGCCGGGATATTTTTTGATTAAACAGAACTGGCATTGTACTATTTAAGGCAACTGCTTACTTGGCTAAGCAAGACTTGTAGCAAACAATGTAAAAATGCTCGCTTATTTTTTTGGTACAGCATTTTTGGTTCAGGGATCTATACAAAACGACATCTAAAGATTGCTAATCAGTCTATTTTTTGGGCGCTCTACTTTGCGAGTTGAAGCAACATGTTTTCTAAGCCCTGCCAAGTATCACCTTCCTCAAGCCCCTTAACTTGACTATCGAGTTCTGCGCAGGCGATCAGTGCTTGACCAAGACGATGCATGCGAATTCTTTTGGAGGCAGCGTGGACTAATATTTTTTTTGAGCCCCATAAACGTAATGTATGATCTGTTTGATGGGATAAGTTGCCTTCTTGCCAAGCGTTTCGAATTTTCATCAGTTTGCGAATATCCTCTGCAATAACCCATAAAATAAGAGTAAGTGGTTCCCCAGCTACTTTAAGAGCGCTTAATATCTGTAAAAGTCGCTCCTTATTTTTACTCATCCATGCTTCGCCCAAATCAAATACAGTAAATTTTGCATTGCCACTCATACTTGTTTTGAGTATGTCAAAGGTAATTTGAGTATTTTGACTATGCGATAGTGCTAATCTTTCGATGATCTGCTTGGTAGCTAAAAGATTGCCTTCGGTTTGCGTGACCATGACATGCAAGGCTTCTTCAGTGATTGATTGTTGCTGATTAGCTAGACGCCGAGTAATCCACTGTGGCAAATGGTTTTTGCTTATTGATTTGGCTTCTATGACCATGGCGGTTTGACGCAGAGCACGCAATGGTGCAATTTGTTGTTGCGCACGATCCAGCGTTGCAAAGGTTAATAAAAAGATCGTATCAGCAAATTTTGTTGTTGATAAAAAATTGCAAACTTCGCCATTTTTTGCGCTTAACTTTGCCGACGTAAAATGAATGTCCAAAAATTGATTGGCTGAAAATAAGGAAAGATGGCAAACAGCCTCCTTTAAAGCGTTGATATCAAATTGGCTATCTGCTTCAATATACCGCCTATCCACATAACCTGCTTGATGGACTGCTTGACGAATTTGATCAACGGCCTCCATCACTAAGACGACTTCATCGCCATACACTAGGTAAATGGATGAAAGTTGTTTTTGAAGCGAGGCGATGAGTTCAGAGGGGTCAAGGATAGGCATATGTCAAAAGATTATGTGACGATATTAATTAATTTATTGGGCACAAATACGATACGTTGGATAACAGCATCAGCAAGCGTTGCGTGAATTAATTTGTCTGCTAATGCGATGTGCTCAATGGTTTGCTGGTTGGTATCGGGAGCAACCGTAATTTTGCTGCGCAATTTACCGTTAATTTGTACAATCAAAGTGATATGAGCCACTTTAAGAGCAGCCTCGTCAACGATGGGCCAACCTGCTTCTAGTATGTCACCATTGGGTTGTAGCGTTTGCCAGAGTATGTGGCAAACATGGGGGATGACAGGAGATAAAGTTAACACGATGGTTTCAAGCGTTTCTTGTCCGATGGATCGCTCTAATGGATTATTGAATGGCGTTTTTTCATAAAGGTTGAAAAGCTCCATGATCGATGCGATCGCTGTGTTGAATTGTTGGCGCTTCCCATAATCTTCGGTTACCTTTTTAAGGGTTAGATGACATTTTTGGCGAAGTTGTTGGTGGATAGTACTTTGAATCATTCCCGCCTTGTAAGGGTCTACAACACCCTTTTTTGCAAAATCATGCACAGCTTTCCAAAGCCGTTTAATGAAACGCGAAGCACCAACAATACCAGCTTCGGTCCATTCTAATGATTGATTGGGTGGTGCGGCAAACATAATGAATAATCGAGCAGCATCAGCACCGTGTTCATCGAGTAGCTGTTGTAAATTGATGCCGTTATTCTTAGATTTGGACATTTTAGACACGCCACCAACTTGGACAGGTAACCCATCTTTTTGATGCGTGGCTGATATGATTTGCCCTTTTTTATTGCGTGTCACGACGACATCGCTTGGTGCGATCCATTCCGTGCTATGTGATTGACTGCGAAAAAAAGTCTCATGCAGTACCATGCCTTGGGTGAGCAGTTTTTGAAAAGGTTCATCATCCTTTAACAGATGGTGGTCGCGCATGATTTTTTGAAAGAATCGAGCGTATAGTAAATGTAAAATAGCATGCTCAATGCCGCCGACATATTGATCAACATTCATCCAATAATGTGCACGTTCATCAACTAAACCTGTTTGGCAATCAGGCGAAGCAAAACGTGCAAAATACCACGAAGATTCTACGAAGGTATCTAGAGTATCGGTTTCTCTTCGAGCGGGTTTAGCACATTGCGGACAAGTTGTTTGATAAAACGCTGCAGAAGTTGCTAACGGATTAGAGCGGCCATCGGGCACAAGATCAACAGGTAATATTACAGGCAACTCGGATTCTGGTACGGGTAAAGCACCGCATGTATCGCAGTGGATAATAGGGATTGGACAACCCCAGTAACGTTGGCGGCTAATACCCCAGTCACGCAAGCGGAATTGTGTGCGCGCTTTGCCACAGTTTTTTGCAGCCAGTGCTTTGATGATTTGGGGGTTTGCTTGAGCGATGGTTAACCCATCATATTGACCTGTATTAACGAGAACGGACTGATTGGTTTCAGCATACATGTTTTGCCATGTTGTTTTATCATATGCTGGATCGTTTGGTGATCTCAAAATAGGTTTAATCGGTAACTGGTATTGGCAAGCAAATTCAAAATCCTGTTTATCATGAGCAGGCGTTACCAAGACCATACCTTCATTCTCATCAAGTGCTAGATAATTGGTTACCCAAATTGGCAGTGTTGCTCCTGTTAAAGGGTGTCGTGCGATCCATCCTGTTGGCATACCTTGTCTTTTTTGTGTATCCATACTGGCTGTAGCAACACTGCCATAGCGACAGGTATTCAGAAAAATAGCCAGAGCCTCATTCGTTTTGGCAGCCTCAATGGCTACAGGATGTTTAGCAGATAAAGCAATATAGGTTGCTCCCATGATGCGATACGGATGCGGAGCATAAAGTTGTATAGATAAAGCAGGTTGTGCAGAGGGCGCCATACAATCTAACTGTATGACAACACCTGTTGTTTTACCGATCCAGTTTTTTTGCATAGCAATGACTTGCGGCGGCCAGTTTAGTGTATCAAGTTTTGCTAACAACTCTTCGGCGTAATCGGTGATACGCAGGTAGTACATGGGAACCGCTCGCTTTTCAACCGGTGCACCTGAACGCCAACCGCAACCGTTGATTACCTGTTCATTAGCTAAAACAGTTTGATCAACAGGATCCCAGTTGACGATGCCATCTTTTCGATAAATCAGACCTTTTTTGAAAAGTTGTATAAATAACCACTGCTCCCATCGATAATAACTCGGGTCGCATGTGGCTATTTCACGTGTCCAGTCAATAGCACAACCCAGTCTTTTAATTTGTTGGCGCATCGCTTGAATATTTTGTGCGATCCATTTTGCAGGTGCGATATGCTGCTTAATGGCCGCATTTTCTGCAGGCATACCAAAGGCATCCCATCCCATAGGCTGCAATACATTAAAGCCTTGCATGCGCATATAGCGGGACAATACATCAGTAATCGTATAGTTTTTAGCGTGGCCTGCATGCAAATGTCCCGATGGATAGGGAAACATTGATAAACAATAAAATTTTGGCTTGGTGGTGTTTTCACAACAATGAAATGCGCCAGTATGCTCCCAATGTTCTTGAGCAATGGTTTCAACTTGCTTTGGTGCGTAGTCCGGTTGCATAAAATTAATGGATCAATAAGAAGGTATTATGTGGCTTAATTTGAACCTTATTGATGTGTTGCTCGTTCTTTGTCATTTTTTCAGGGTCAACCAAGTTCAGTTTTTATAATGAATTCAGATCTGATTCGCTTCTTAGTTTGCTTTATTTTAAAAAGGCAGTGATTTTTCGTTATAGTGCTATGCTGCTAGCAGCATAGCTGTATCTAGCATGTCTCAATACAAATGATTTTGACTCGAATTGTAGCACATCAAAAGCCGATGCCTAGACTTGGTTGCTCATTGCTGCTATGCCAATACCATCAGCAAAGCGAAGGCTGTAAGCGACCAAGAAATAATAAGGCAGTGACATAAGTCAGCCGTCAGCATAAAGATTGACAAAGAGCCAATCAAGTTTCCACATCAAAAAAATAGCTACGACAAGAATCTTTTCTCAAGTTTAGCTGACTGATGTAATGCGAATGGCAAAAATGCACTAACTATAATCCATTGCATCTGCGATAGAAATATTGGTAGCATCACCATTTGCGTAAAAATTTTTTGCGTCACAAAAAGGACCATAAAACAGCTGAGTGTGGCCATAATTTTCGCTTTGTACTGAGCCTCTATTTTTGCTCCAAAATAGTGTTCCGCAACCACAAGGCCAAGCAATCCATAATAAGATCTCCATACATGAAATGCCACATCATAGACAACGGCAATATAAAATACCAACAATGTGCTGATGAGCAGCATTAAGAACGGTAAGCGTGCTTGTTGATTACTGTTTGATAAGGCGATATATCCGACGATGAGTAAGGTAGCAAAAAAGATTGACCCTACCACATCAAAATAATTGTGGTAATTGAAATGCACTAAGCTCGAAGCAATACCAAAAAGTATGACTATCATGATGGCTTGACCAAGCAGTTTTTTGATTTGTGTGATCAAATATCCGTACAGGGCAACTGAGAATTGCATGTGACCGCTGGGATAAGCAAGAACCGATGGTATGTGTGAAGGGATCATGAATGTGACTTTGAGGGCGTAGTTCAAGATAACGGCAGTCAGTGTTAGATAAGCTGTTCGCAAAACTAGTTTTTTATCCAACCAAATATATCCTATCATTAAACAGGGGACAACGACCTCAATGTGGCTGAATACCAAAAATAGATTGGCAACGTTGTCACTTAAAGAAGGGGATCATATCCATATTTCCAAAAAATTAAAAAGGAGACAATTAAGTTTTTTAACATTCTAAGCTACCCAAGAACAACTTTTGCATAATACTCTAATTATAGCATCGCTTTATTTTTTGAATTACTTGAGTTTTATGAAAAAAGTGTGAATTTTTTTTGGCTGACAAAGTGTGATGTTCTTGAATATCTCTCATGTTGTTGAGTGGAGCAATGGTTTTTTTGGAAAATATCAGGTGTTTTAGCTATAATGATGTGCTTACTTTGGCTGTTAGACTAGTTCATCGGATATTTTTACCGTAGGGGGCATAGCTCAGTTGGTAGAGCGCCTGCTTTGCAAGCAGGAGGTCGTCGGTTCAATTCCGACTGTCTCCACCAAATGGTTCATAGATTTTTATCTACTATGGCCAACGATGGCGTGTACTTAGCAAGTCACGTACCCGTGCAAATTCTAACAAATTTTTAAGCCAGTTTACGCCCAAAATAGGGCAGTATCAAATATTTAAGAATGCCCTCTACCAATGAGTTTTGATTGGTTAGAATATATTATTTATCCCAGCCCTGAGATTTGATTAACAGATTAATTATTAAAGAACGAACGCAATTATTTAAAAAAAGTCTACGCAAATAACCTATCTTTGAAAGCTTTTGAAAAATATGGATTCACTTATTGAGGTAAGAAGTTCAGATATTGAAGGACTTAAACCAGAAGAATTAACGCAATTGTTGAAGTGTCTACTAGAGTGTGAGACTCATCAGAACGGAATATCACCGTTGATTATTCGTGTTGGGCAAAATATTTATACTCCTGATGATGGGGTGGATGCTGAAATCAAGTGGGAAGGTAAGCCTAGTTCCACAGATTTTCTTTCGTCTCGGTTTACAATATTTCAGATTAAAGCAACAAAAGTTAAGCCTTCAAATTGTAAATCCGAAATTATCAAAAAATCTGTTATTGAAGCCTTGTCTAAAGGGGCCACTTATGTAGTCTTTGTCAATAAAAACTATAATAAAGTACAGCAAGACAAAATGTTGTCAGCCATGCAGGAAGCATTGAAGCAATTTAAAAAAAGCCAATTTAACAAGAAACAAATACAAATTTTCGACGCTTCGAAAATTGCTACTTGGGTGAATCATTATTTGGTAGCAATACATCAGGTGTCAACATGGCTGACATTGCCAAATCAGCACTATAAAGTTATTGATGAACTCGGTTACTATTCTAATTTTTCAATCCCATTTTTAGTCGATGCGAAACGTCAAGAAATCATTTCTAAACTAAACGCGGACTAATAAAGCGCAGAGGTCGTTATGCTCGTGTCGCACCTAAAGCTCTTGCTATTAGGTTAGCAAATGAATTTTTGGACGAGATGGATAGGGAGAGTTTAAAGAAACTGTTTCAATCAGGTATGTCAGACTCTTTATTTAAAAGTTTTTGCACTCAAATCTCATATCTTAGTTTGTCTCCAGTTGTTCAAAATTTAGTCACCAATTTGTTTTCACAACATGGTTTTTTTCAACAAGCGGAAGTAATTTTTTCAGAAAGAGGTTCGCTTCTCTTCCGCTCATGCGTAACCGCGAACCCAATAATAACTTGTGAAGCATTGATGCGATTAGTTGAAAAAAGATCCGATCAAGAGATCTATGCAATTACTGGTTCAGTAAGACGAAATTTAATAAATGCCCTAGAATCTTTGTGTTTCCGGGAAGATTGTTTCCAAAAAGCTGCCTTTATTTTACTGAGGTTTGCACATCAAGAAAATGAAATTTGGAGCCATAATGCTACTAATTTGTTCAAGCAACTTTTCAGGGTTATTCTTTCGGGGACGC
This sequence comes from Neisseriales bacterium, assembly GCA_016699915.1. Lineage (NCBI taxonomy): Bacteria > Pseudomonadati > Pseudomonadota > Betaproteobacteria > Neisseriales > Neisseriales bacterium. The sequence continues at coordinate 145,822 of CP064990.1, forward strand.
AAGCTATGCCGAAGATGAGGCTTGAATTCATTGACGGAATAATCCATGAAAATTTTGCAAAATACCATATTATTGCAGCCTTGGGCGAGATACTTGATACAGGCTCAAGATCCCGTCGATTGGGTGCAGAGTTTCAGGGTATATTCGTGACTCTTAAGGAATGGCTACCAAAAACCTATGGTGAAATTTTTGATTATCAAAAAGAAGCCATAAAAAGGTTGGTGAATTTCTCAGAACAGGAGGATGAGGTTGCGAAGCGAGCTAAAGAAACTTTGGCTCTCCATATTTGCGACCTATTACCCTATCCAGAGCTTCTTGATAGTCTTGATTCAGCAATCAAAAAAATTGTCAAAATACATGGTGGTTTATGGCATACAGCTCTTAAACAAATAAAACGCGCACTACAATCCAACTCGAAAGAATTGGAGGATCTTGCGAAGACGAAATTACTGGAATGGCAAGCACTTTTGATGCCTTGTCAGTTATCTGAAAAACTTGAACTATTTGTTACTAATCCTATTTATGAATCCAAAAAGGATGATACTGGATCCTATGCAGATATAGCAACGAAAAACGTTGTAGCTTTTGCCCAGGAATGCGCAATGGATATTGCGCCATTGATACCTTACATTAAGAAATTAAATGAGAAACGACATGCGCTAGCTAGTATTTTTGCTTGTGAGATTGTCAAGACTAGTAAGCAATGGCAGCCATTACTTGATCTGTCAGTAAAGGTACTTAAAAATAATCTAGAGGCTGATCCAGCATTTTTCCTTGGATTGTTAAGTGGTATATTTTGTGTGGATCCGGTAGCGTGGACAAAATTTGTGAAAAACATTGCCCAATGTAGTGAGTTAGAAAGGTACTTGGCAGGTATTTTTTCCACTGGTGAGGTGACAGAGAAAGATCTTAGCAAATTGTTAACGGTATTAGAGCAACATCCAGAGTGGTCTCACACTGTTTCTAGATTATCTGGCCATCAATCTTTAAAAAAATTAGATATTAAAAACGTATGTCATTTTGTTGAAAGCTTATCCAATATATCCAAAGCAAGTGCATGGCACGCATTGGATTTTTTATGCATGTACATGCTACGTTTTCCCTTCAAAAGGGATAGCTTCACACGATCAACAAGTAAGAAATTGATCCTGAAGCTAGACTTTGCCTTCTATACTTCCACTGATGGCTTTTCATTGCAGCATTGGAGCGACACAATAAAATCTATTTTAGGTAATCCTTCGGAACGGCAATTTGCTAAGCAATTACTGAGAATTTTTTTGATGGATATTAGCCTTTACAAAGCACCTTACGATACTTTATTTAACATTAAAGAAATAGTAGAAATATTACTAACTAGGTTTATTAAAGTTACTTGGAATGTGTTTCAAGAGATGATTAGAGAAATAACTGTTGATTCACGACGTGTTTTTGAAATGTTATTAGGAAAAGAGCTAAATGTTTTTGCAAAGCGTTCATTAACGATAATAGAGAGGTTGCCCATGGAACTCTTAGTGAGTTGGTGCCAAAAGGAACCGGATTTTGCACCTCAATTCATCGCAAGAACCATTGAAGTATTTCACGATAAAAATGATGAGGTTTATGTGTCCAAGCTAGCTGATTTTTTGTTGCAAAATTGTGCTCCTACCAATGAGGAAGTATTAAGAGCATTTGGTCACAATCTTTTTACTTATAGTGTTATTGACACACTGGTACCATATTACCAACGTGAGTTGAATGGTTGGAATTCATATAAATACAACGGAACACACAAAGTTAAAGATTGGATAGAGAAAAGAATATCGTATTTGAAGGGGGAACTTGATAGAGCAGAGCAAAATAATGAAGAAAGAGAATTCTGATCCTACCCCCCCAAAAAATAATCCACTCTTCAACATAAGTCTTGTAACATCTCTTCCACCCATCCCCATTTTTCTGTTATACTCTTTTCCCCCTTAACCAACCCTATGTGGTTTGAAACTAAACCATGTGGTCGGTTTAAGATTGCTCTTTAACAATTGAGAAGCCAAAAAAATAGTAATAATCAGCATAACGGGTTAGTTTAAACGTTATGTGAGGGTAGAGATTGTAGTTGTGATGTAGTTTGAAGCTTCAGAACATTGAAGTGATGATGTCAAGTAAGAAAGTGCATTTGGTGGATGCCTTGGCGATCACAGGCGACGAAGGACGTGTAAGTCTGCGAAAAGCGTAGGGGAGCTGACAATAGCGCATTGATCCTACGATGTCCGAATGGGGAAACCCACTCCTTTATAGGAGTATCCCACCCTGAATCTATAGGGGTGAGGAAGCGAACCTGGTGAACTGAAACATCTCAGTAACCAGAGGAAAAGAAATCAACCGAGATTGCGAAAGTAGTGGTGAGCGAAATCGCAACAGCCTGTACAGGTTAACCATAACGTTAGAAGAATGATCTGGAAAGATCAGCCAGAGTGGGTGATAGCCCCGTATTCGAAAACGCTGTGGCCAGACTAGCTGTACGACAAGTAGGACGGGACACGTGAAATCCTGTTTGAAGATGGGGGACCATCCTCCAAGGCTAAATACTCGTGATCGACCGATAGTGAACTAGTACCGTGAGGGAAAGGCGAAAAGCACCCCGGGAGGGGAGTGAAATAGATCCTGAAACCGAATGCATACAAACAGTAGGAGCTCCAGCCGCAATGGGATTGAAACCAGTGTCATTGCGGCTGGGGTGACTGCGTACCTTTTGTATAATGGGTCAGCGACTTACATTCCGTAGCAAGCTTAACCGAATAGGGGAGGCGTAGGGAAACCGAGTCCGAATAGGGCGTTTTGAGTTGCGGGGTGTAGACCCGAAACCGAGTGATCTATCCATGGCCAGGTTGAAGGTGCGGTAACACGCACTGGAGGACCGAACCCACTTATGTTGCAAAATAAGGGGATGAGCTGTGGATAGGAGTGAAAGGCTAATCAAACTCGGAGATAGCTGGTTCTCCCCGAAAACTATTTAGGTAGTGCCTTGCGATACACTGATGGGGGTAAAGCACTGTTATGGCTAGGGGATCATCATGATTTACCAAACCATGGCAAACTCAGAATACCATCAAGTGGTTTCGCAGGAGACAGACATCGGGTGCTAACGTCCGGTGTCAAGAGGGAAACAACCCAGACCGCCAGCTAAGGTCCCAAATATCCGCTCAGTGGTAAACGAAGTGGGAAGGCTAAGACAGCCAGGATGTTGGCTTAGAAGCAGCCATCATTTAAAGAAAGCGTAATAGCTCACTGGTTAAGTCGTCCTGCGCGGAAGATGTAACGGGGCTCAAGCGGATAACCGAAGCTGCGGATGACAACAGCAATGTTGTTGTGGTAGGGGAGCGTTCTGTAGGTCTGCGAAGGTGTGCTGTAAAGCATGCTGGAGATATCAGAAGTGCGAATGCTGACATGAGTAGCGATAAAGCGGGTGAAAAGCCCGCTCGCCGAAAGCCCAAGGTTTCCTACGCAACGTTCATCGGCGTAGGGTGAGTCGGCCCCTAAGGCGAGGCTGAAAAGCGTAGTCGATGGGAAACAGGTTAATATTCCTGTACTGTATCAAAGTGCGATGTGGGGACGAAGAACGTTAGGTCAGCGGCCTGTTGGATGGTCGTTCAAGCCTGTAGATGGATCGCCTTGGCAAATCCGGGCGGTTATTAACATCAAGGGGTGATAACGAGGATCTACGGATCTGAAGTGACTGATACGCAGCTTCCAGGAAAAGCCACTAAGCTTCAGCTTTGATGCAACCGTACCGCAAACCGACACAGGTGGGCAGGATGAGAATTCTAAGGCGCTTGAGAGAACTCAGGAGAAGGAACTCGGCAAATTGATACCGTAACTTCGGAAGAAGGTATGCCTCATTAGTGTAGCGGGGTTCGCCCCCAAAGCGCGAAGAGGCCGCAGAGAATCGGTGGCTGCGACTGTTTAATAAAAACATAGCACTGTGCTAACACGCAAGTGGACGTATACGGTGTGACGCCTGCCCGGTGCTGGAAGGTTAAATGAAGGGGTGTTAAGCTCCGGATTGAAGCCCCAGTAAACGGCGGCCGTAACTATAACGGTCCTAAGGTAGCGAAATTCCTTGTCGGGTAAGTTCCGACCCGCACGAATGGCGTAACGATGGCCATACTGTCTCCTTCTGAGACTCAGCGAAGTTGAAATGGTTGTGAAGATGCAATCTCCCCGCTGCTAGACGGAAAGACCCCGTGAACCTTTACTGTAGCTTTGCATGGGCGTTTGAACAAGCTTGTGTAGGATAGGTGGGAGGCTTCGATACCGAGGCGCTAGTTTCGGTTGAGCCAACGTTGAAATACCACCCTGGATTGTTTGGATGTCTAACCTTGGTCCGTTATCCGGATCGGGGACAGTGCATGGTAGGCAGTTTGACTGGGGCGGTCTCCTCCTAAATTGTAACGGAGGAGCTCGAAGGTTACCTAGATACGGTCGGAAATCGTATGGATTGTGCAATGGCATAAGGTAGCTTAACTGCGAGACTGACAAGTCGAGCAGATGCGAAAGCAGGACATAGTGATCCGGTGGTTCTGTATGGAAGGGCCATCGCTCAACGGATAAAAGGTACTCCGGGGATAACAGGCTAATTCCGCCCAAGAGTTCATATCGACGGCGGCGTTTGGCACCTCGATGTCGGCTCATCACATCCTGGGGCTGTAGCAGGTCCCAAGGGTATGGCTGTTCGCCATTTAAAGTGGTACGTGAGCTGGGTTTAAAACGTCGTGAGACAGTTTGGTCCCTATCTGCAGTGGGCGTTGGAAGTTTGACGGGATCTACTCCTAGTACGAGAGGACCGGAGTGGACGTACCGCTGGTGTACCGGTTGTAACGCCAGTTGCATCGCCGGGTAGCTAAGTACGGGAAAGATAACCGCTGAAAGCATCTAAGCGGGAAACTTGCCTGAAGATAAGACTTCCCTGGGGGCGTGACCCCCCTGAAGAGCCGTGGTAGACCACCACGTTGATAGGCTGGGTGTGTAAGCGCTGTAAAGCGTTCAGCTAACCAGTACTAATGGCTCGTGAGGCTTGGCATCATCATTTGAATGCTTTGAAGTAAAGCTCACCCTTTTTTGGCTTCTTAAATCCGTTATGTCTGGTAGCCATAGCGAGGTGGATCCACCCCTTCCCATCCCGAACAGGACGGTGAAACGCCTTTTGCGCCGATGATAGTGCGGTAGGTTATCGTGTGAAAGTAGGTGACTGCCAGACTTTTATTCAAGAACGAGGGGGCAAAACAAGCCCCCTCTGTTCTGATCCGGTAGGTGCTTGAGGGGTAGGAGGGAGTGGGGGAGTTGCTTTCACCTTAATTGTCTATTCATTTTACCATGCTTTCTGCTGATTCCTTGCTAGTTGGCCTTAATCCGCAGCAGGTTGAGGCAGTGACCGTATCGCGTGGTAGCACGCTCATTTTGGCGGGTGCAGGTAGCGGCAAAACGAGAGTGTTGACAACGCGCATTGCTTATTTACTTGCATCACAGCAAGCTCAGCCACATCAAATTCTTGCGGTAACCTTTACCAATAAGGCCGCCAAAGAGATTGATGCGCGTATTCGCACCATGGTAAGTGGTTCTATTAATACAATGTGGGCGGGTACTTTTCATGGTCTTTGTCACCGCCTATTACGTATCCATCACCTTGATGCACAGTTGCCCAAGTCATTTCAGATTCTAGATAGTGCTGACCAGTTATCCATTATTAAGCGTTTATTCAAGTCACAACAGTTACCTGCAACACTTTTACAACCTAAGCTTGTTCAGTATTTTATCAATCATCACAAAGAATCAGGAAAGCGTGCTCATCAGTTAACAGGCTCTAGTTACCAAGATCAGCAGCTGACCCAGCTATTCGGTCAATATGATGACTATTGTCGGCAAGCAGGCTTGGTAGATTTTGCAGAGCTCTTGTTAAGAAGCTACGAGTTACTCACCACCCACCCTGTTTTAGCGCAACATTATCAGCAGCGATTCTTGCATGTGCTCGTGGACGAATTTCAAGACACTAATATTCTGCAATACCAGTGGCTCAAACAGTTTATCGGCGAGCATGCCGCTTTGTTTGCTGTAGGCGATGACGATCAGAGTATCTATGGGTTCCGGGGAGCTGAGGTGGGCAACATGCGTGCTTTATTATCCGATTTTGGCGTTTCCGAACCTATTCGGTTAGAACAAAATTATCGCTCAATGGGTAATATTTTAGCAGCTGCCAATGCAGTGATTAAACAGAATGTTGGGCGTTTAGATAAAGCTTTGTGGACCGCTTCAGGAGAAGGTGAAGCTATTAAGTTATACGAAGCGATAACAGATCAAACCGAAGCGCGTTACATTGTTCAAACGGTTAAACAGTTACAAAAAACCAATATTCCCCTGCATGACATCGCTGTGCTGTATCGTAGTAATGCACAGTCGCGTGTATTTGAGCAAATCCTCTTTGATCAAAAAATACCTTACCGCATCTATGGTGGCATGCGTTTTTTTGAGCGCCAAGAAATTAAACATGCCATGGCTTACTTGCGCTTGATCGTGAATGCTAACGATAACGACGCCCTACTACGCATTATCAATATACCAGCTCGAGGCATCGGTTCTCGCACTGTAGAGGCTCTGATACAGGATGCTCATACCGAACAGATTTCGCTGTGGCAAGCAATCAAAAATCGCGCACAGCAATCGCCTGATAAATTAAAGCCCTTTATGGTACTCATCGAAACTTTGCAGTCGCTGATTGATCGGACGTTGCTTGCGCCATTGATCGGGCAAGCTATTGAGTTATCAGGCCTTAAAAAAATGTATGAAGCTAGCCCTAAAGAACATGGAGATCGGCTTGAAAATCTTGAAGAATTAGTCAATGCAGCGGTGAATTTTACAGCGGATGAAGACATGCCGCCACTTGTTGCTTTTTTAAATAATGCAGCACTGGAATCGGGTGAATATCAAGCCGAGCATGGGCAGTCTGCTTTACAGCTGATGACTATACATGCTGCTAAAGGACTAGAGTTTGATACGGTGTTTATTGCTGGCTTAGAGGAAGGTTTATTTCCTCATGAAAATAGTTTAACGAATGTTCAAGAGACCGAGGAAGAGCGCCGTTTGATGTATGTTGCCATAACGCGCGCAAAACGTCAGCTTTATGTGACCTACGCTAGACAGCGTACGTTACATGGTCGCTTGACTTATCCGATCTGCTCACGTTTTATTAAAGATATCCCTGAGCATTTGATGCGTAGGGTTTCAGCGGATTATGTTGCTGAAAGATATACCAAATCTACAGCACACCATGCTTTGTCAGCTGATACGGTACCTTGTGATATGCCCTATCGGATTGGTCAGAACGTGATACATAACAAGTTCGGCAGCGGAGTTATTGTGGGTGCTGAAAAAATGGGAACAGCATTGTGCATCCAGGTCAACTTCTTGCATAGCGGAACCAAATGGTTAGATATGACCTATGCCAAACTTCAAATAGTGAAAAATTAATAGTATGTTTTTTATGATGAGCATTGAAGCAATGGCGCACCTGACAGGAATCGAACCTGCGACCTTCGGTTTCGGAAACCGACACTCTATCCGGCTGAGCTACAGGTGCCTTGATTGATGTAGCTAAGAGCGAATATTATACAGGTTTATTAGTTCGCTTTATCAAACCCTGTTTTAAGTGGGAAATCAATGTTTTATATGGCAAGCCGGGCATGGGTTACTTTTGATCGCATGCTTACCGATAACCTTTGATGGCCATGAAACGGATCGCATCAGATTTACCTATCTTATCCATGCTTTACTTTATTGGGAAACAAAAAGGATCCAGTACTATTGATTAATACTAAATAGTTTGCAGTGGTACGTGGAGACGTGAGGATGTTGATGGCGTCATACAGAGTGCTTCAAAGGCATTTTGGGTGGTACATGCTGCTACGTTTTCAAGGGATTGTCCGCGTAAGGAAGCCAAGATGGCAGCATACTGTTGAATAGCTTGCAAAGCTGCTGGAGTCTGCTTGGTCCAAGCAGGTAGCCTATCTGGTGCGTCGGTTTCTAACACGATTGCCTCATCAGGCAATGCTTTTGCTAAGTGGCGAATGCGGTGTGCTCGGTCATATGTGATACTACTGCCGAATCCCAGTTTGAAGTTCAGATCCATCAATTGGTGAGCCTGCTGCATGCTGCCGCTAAAGGCATGTACGATACCACCTAGCACGGAGATAGTGCGCAACTGTTTTAGCGCTTGGTCGATTGCACGGCGTACATGCAAAATAACAGGCAAGTGATATTGCTTGGCAAGTTTTAGCTGTGCTACAAAGAATTTTTCTTGTTGGGCAAAATCAGGTGATCCTGGCCAGTTATCGAGGCCGATTTCACCAATAGCCACTGGTTTTTCGCGACTAATCCATGCTTCAAGCTCCACAAGATCAGTATGGTCAAAATGTTGTGTATAAAGTGGATGTAAACCTAGGGCCGTTAACGTGCCATAACGCTTTTTAAGCGCTGTTACTTTTGTCCAGTTCTTGGTCGTGCCGATGCTTGGTACTAACATATAGTTTAAGCCAGCTTGATTGGCTTTGGTAACCCATTGGTCGCGTGCGTTATCAAAGGCATCAGCGTCCAAATGACAGTGGGTATCAAATAAATCTATCTGCGCAACTTCCATATTTTTTGGGTGGTTATGTTCCAGTTTGCGTAGCCATCCCTTTAGATCAAATGGTTGGCTTCATAGCAAAATGCTTTTGCGCAATGGCTTGTTCTTGCTGTGTGATAACACCACATGGCTTACCATCTAGTCCGTAACGCTTACCACCTTTGGCGATGGTTTTAAGATAACGAGGGCGCTGACAATGGTTAGACAATACACGTCGGATCAAATGCTGATCGAACTGAGGATTAGATGCGATAATCACCTGGTCAATCCCAATGGCTAAGGGTCGAAACAACCTCAATACAGGATATTGACTGTATAGACGATCGGCAACAAACTGCACTTGTTTTTTCTTGCTGATGTTTTGTACGGCAGCTTGAAAGGCATTGGACAATGTTGTGTCGGCGATGATCATATTGTTGCTTTGAGTACATGTTGTATAAGCTATGCAATTTTAATTATAGCAGGGGTCAATATGCTTTTTTTATAACCCACACCGAATTCGATTTTCTTTAATAGAGTATGTTACACTCAAAAGCGAGAAGTCAGTTAGGCAGCCGCTGTTTGATTGTTAATCAACAGAGGAAAGTCCGGGCTCCGCAGAGCAAGATGCTGGCTAACGGCCAGACGCCGTGAGGCGATGGAAAGTGGCACAGAAAGCGATACCGCCGATGACCAGTGATGGTACAGGTAAGGGTGAAAAGGTGTGGTAAGAGCACACCGCGGGTGCGGTGACGCATCCGGCAGGCTAAACCCCATCTGGAGCAAGACCAAACAGAAAACTTGAGCGTGGCTCGCGCTGTTTTCGGGTAGGTCGCTTGAGTAAACGGGTAACGGTTTACCTAGAGGAATGGCTGCCCTAGACAGAACCCGGCTTATCGACTGGCTTCTTACTTGATGCTGGGCAGGCTCTTTGGGGTTGCGTATAAGCAATGCGGATTCATCAAGCCTTCCGGATCCAATAGTTTTTTGATTTGCCGCATCAAGGCTAAAGCGACGGGATTTTTATAGCGCTCAAGCCACAATACTTTAAGTTGTCCGATACCATGTTCGGCTGCAATAGTGCCTTGGTAAACTTCTACCCATTCATAAACAATGCGATTAATCGTTTCTTCATAAGGCGCTAAGTTCTTTTTATCGGACACATTAAAATGTAAACTGCCATCGCCAAGATGACCAAACACAATATATGAAAGCGTCGGTAGGGCTTGTTGCAATGCTTGCTGACAGGAGGCAAGGAATACGGGGATGTTTGAAATAGGCAAAGCAATGTCATGCTTGATGAGGTTACCAGCTTGACGCTCTGCTTCGGGGATATTTTTTCGCCATTGCCACAACCGGTGTTGTTCTCGCGTGGAGCATGCCACGATACTTTCTGTCAAACGCTGTGTTGATAACCATTGCGTTAGTTCTTCAGACAAGGGCTGAACGGTGTGATGGGTTAATTCAATGAGTAATAGCCAATTTGCATCAAGCGGTATAGCATGATCTAGTTGGTATGTTTTAACCAGAGTAAGACAAGAGCGCGACATGATTTCGCAAGTACTGATATAGTCTCCAAACTGATTCTTCAGTGACGCTAAGCAGCCAATTGCTTCTTCAATAGTTGCCATGCCGATCATGGCGGTGGCATAGGACAAAGGGAGGTAGCACAGTTTTAGCGTTGCACACGTAATGATACCAAGCGTGCCTTCCGCACCAATTAAAAGCTGCTTAAGATCTAACCCCGTCGTATTTTTTCGCAAAGCACCTTTTTCATTGAAGCAGATGCCACCGGGTAATACAGCTTCTATACCTAACACAAGATTACGCATTGTGCCATAACGCAATGTAGTCGTACCGCCTGCATTGGTGGAAAGATTACCACCAATTTGGCAAGAACCGCTACTGGCCAGCGCTAAAGGTAGCAAACGCTGATGTTGTTTAGCTGCTCGTTGAGCAGATTCGAGTGTGACGCCTGCCTCAACGGTCATGGTATCGGACACCGGGTCAACGCTTAAAATACGATTCATTCTTTTCATGCAAAGAACTAGCATTTGACCTGTCTCATCAGGCGTAGCGCCACCGCAAGTGCTTGTATTACCTCCTTGAGGGACGATAGGGATGTGATGTTCATAGCAGCAGGCTACGAGTGCGGCCACTTCTTCTTGACTCTTGGGCAATGCAATAGCCAATGGGCGACCATGGTAGCGTCCTCGCCAGTCTATCGCATAACCAGACATCGCTTGTTGATCAGTTAATAGATGAGCCGAACCAACGATGCTAGCTAGTTTTTGTAAGATAGATTGTGGGTATGTATCCATTATTTTTGCCAATATGTTTTGATATTGACAAATTCATATAACCCAAACGCCGATAATTCTCTGCCATAACCCGATGATTTGACGCCACCAAAGGGTAAATGAAGGTCTGAGCTGGTATAACGGTTAATAAATACACTGCCTGCTTCAAGGCATTTTGCGTAGTTTTTAGCGCGCGTCATATCTGAAGTATAAAGCGCAACGCCGAGCCCAAAAGGCGTGTCATTGGCAAGACGTATAGCGTCTTCCTCAGATGTGGCGCGCAAAATACTGGCAACCGGACCAAACACTTCTTCATGATAAACTCGGCAACGTGAATTGACATGATCTAAAACGGTTGCAGGATAAAAAAATCCGGTACCACCTGGTATGTTCCCTCCCATTAGCAATGCTGCACCCTGTGCTACAGCGTCTAACACTTGTTGATGCAAAGTAGCTCTTAAGTCGCAACGAGCAAGCGGTGAGAGGGTTTGACCACAACGCAATGGTTTAACAAGTTTTAGGAACTGCTCAATAAATGGTTCAGCAATTTCCGGGACGACAATGAAGCGTTTTGCCGCATTACAAGATTGACCAGCATCGCGAAAACGTGAAAGGCAAGCATCCTGGGCAGCTTCTTTAAGGTTGGCATCTGACAAAATAATGAAAGGGTTACTCCCACCCAATTCTAACACCGTTTTTTTTAGGTACTTGCCTGCTAATGCGGCAATATGTTGCCCAGTTTTTGTAGAACCTGTAAAAGCAACGGCTTGGGCATAACTGATAGCTTCTTCGACTTGTTGGTCAGGTAACCAAGCGACCTCCAATACATCTAATTGAATGGTTCGAATCATATCAAGCAAGGCTTGCGTTGATTGTGCAACAGATAAAGCTGGTTTAATTAAACAAGCATTGCCTGCTAGTAATGCGGGTACTGCAAAACGAAGTACCTGCCAAATGGGGTAATTCCATGGCATGATTGCCAGTACGATACCCAATGGCTCAAATTGTATTTGGCTACAGGTTGCCTGCGTAGCGACAGTTCTACTCGCTAATAATTTTGGGGCAGTTGCTGTATAGTAATCAATGAGTCGGATCGATTTATCAATCTCTGCTCGTGTTTCACTGAGTAAACGCCCTGTTTCTTGTGTAATGAGTGTGGATAACGCATCGCGATGATGATCCAGTGCGAGCGCTAATTGGCTTAGCTGTTTTGCACGAGACTTTGGCGGTTTTATTGCCCAGTGTTTTTGATGAGTGCGCAAAGCGGCTACTTGTGCGCTAAGCACGGATTGTTTTTGAGCGGGACGTTTTTGAATTACCTGACCCGTGGAAGGGTCGCAGCTGATGTAAGTAGTCATCTTCAGTCAAACGCCAAGCGATGCATTACCCTGAACAACACGGATCATCTGCTGTTGTTTAGGCAGGTTGGATTGCCTCAGCTGACAAATCACTTGGTTTTTCGCCCGTGAGTAAATAATGGATCGTTTCTTTTACCGAGCGCATAGCTTCCCCAAAAGGCAATGGTTCGCTTCCCCTAAAAAATAAGCCTTTACTGACTTCGCCGCGAAATGCTGCAGAGAGTTTCAAATCAATGCAAAATTGCCCAATGGTAGCTATCCCATCTCGCAGGCCACATACCGACAAGCAATTTAATCCTTGTGTACAGCGCCTTGGATCTGCTTTGGCATTGTCTTGCAGTATTTTTTCGCGTTTTAAATACTGTTTTAAAAATTGTGTGTTGACACCTCTGGCTGGTAGACCAGCTACTGACATGAATTCGGTAATATCTTGTTTATCAGCGCTTGCTAACACCTGTTTAAAATTGCTATGGGCATCCCCTTCTTTCGTGACAGCAAAAGCCGTGCCAATTTGAACAGCTGAAGCGCCCCACTCTGTTAGTGCTGTTTTGATTTTTTCAAATTTACTCATCCCGCCCGCAATGATCAACGGGATAATTTCGCTTTCCAGCTCCAGTTTTTTAAATAGTTCGAATGTTTCATCCAGCACACGGCGGAAACTAAACCTTTCATCATGTAAATCAGCTAATTGTGTTGCCCCCAAATGTCCTGCAGCGTAGGCAGGGTTTTCAATAACAATGGCATCAGGCAAACGGTTTTTTTTCATCCATCGCTTCAGAATGACGCCAATACCTCGGGATTCAGACAAGATAGGTATCAATCCCACTGTTGGGTAATCCTTTGCTAGATCTGGCAGATCTAAAGGCAACCCTGCTCCCGATACGATGGCGTGCGCACCTGATTCACAGGCTTGTCTGACAAGGTTTGGATAATCAGTTACTGCCTTCATGACATTTACAGCAATCAGTCCTTTTCCCTTGGCATATTGCAAGGCACCTTTGATTTCGCGATCCAGCGCAATGAGGTTTAGTTTTGTAAATACTGCGCTGTCTGTAGTTTTTTTGGATGCCGCTAATAAATCTTCATGCAAATGGCGAAGATCAACACTGGCAATTGTCCCAACAGCATTTTCTGCTGCCACAGCACCCGCTAGGCTTTTAGCAGAGATAGCAACGCCCATTCCCCCTTGTACGATAGGTAGGAGTTTTTTTCCTAAAAGATGCAAAGCGTCAAAGGCATGGGTAGGTAAGGGAGTCGTCACACTTTATCCTTGTTCATTAAGTATCCCATTATAGTCCGTAAAATGGTGCAACAGGACATTTTATCGCTAGGCATCTTGCAAGACACAAAATGCCTGATAGCCTAACATGCTAGGTTAGGGTCAGTTATACTGGCGATGCGGAAACAAAGGGGATGATGAAACCGTGATTTTAGTAACAGGCGGTGCAGGTTTTATTGGTAGCCATTTCATCTTAAGCTGGTTCGATCATGGTGATGAAGCAGTCGTTAATATAGACAAGCTTACCTATGCTGGCAATGTACAGCGCTTATCCGCACTTAACCATACGGCAAACTATATTTTTATCCAAGGTGATATTGCTGACGTTGTACAAGTTGAGGAAATTTTATATCGCTATCACCCTAGAGCGATTATTCATTTTGCTGCCGAATCCCATATTGACCGTGCCATTCATGAACCGAAACCATTTATGCAAACCAATATACTTGGCAGTTTCTACCTGTTGGAGGCTGCATGCCGCTATTGGCAGCGTCTTACACCACTTCAGCGTGCACAATTTCGGTTTTTGCATATTTCAACGGATGAAGTATATGGTGGGCTGGCCAAGCAGGAGGCACCCATTCAAGAAGGTCATCGCTATTTACCGGGTAACCCTTATGCGGCAAGCAAGGCGGCAAGCGATCACTTGGTATGGGCTTGGCATCACACTTATGGTCTACCAATCTTTATTACGCATGCTAGCAATAATTATGGCGCCTATCAGGATCATGAAAAATTGATTCCAGCTACCATCATGCGACTACTGAACCAACAGCCGGCGCAACTTTATGGCGACGGACAGCAAAAGCGGGATTGGCTTTATGTGGATGATCATTGTGCAGCCTTGCGGTGGATACTGGATCATGGGAAGGTTGGCGAAACTTACCATATTGGTGCTGGCCAAGAAAAAACCAATCTTGAAGTCGTTGATGCGCTTTGTGATGTTTTAGAGTGCTTGCAGCCAAATCGTATCGCAAAAAAGGTGCAATATATACCGGATCGGCTTGGTCATGATCAGCGTTATGCAATGGATACGACCAAATTACATAAACTGGGCTGGTACCCAAAAGAAACGTTTGAAACTGGTATTATTAAAACAGTGAAATGGTATATCAATCACGTTGATGATGAGCGAACCTAAGCATGAGACCCACGCCCTATAAAGGAATTTTGCTAGCAGGTGGGTTGGGTACTCGCTTTGATCCGATGACGAGGTTTTGCTCCAAGCAACTCTTGCCTGTTTATGACAAACCGATGATTTATTATCCGTTGTCCTTGCTGATGAAACAAGGTATTCGTGAGATATTGATCATCACAACAGCAACACATTTACCTCTTTTTACGCAACTGATGGGAGATGGTACCCAATGGGGCATGCGTTTGGTGTATCAAGCACAAGTATCGCCAGGAGGTATTGCGCAGGCCTTGATGATTGGTCAGCATTTTATTCAGAAGCAGCCTATTATATTGGTTTTGGGGGACAATATTTTTGGTGGCAAGTCATGGGATCAACTACTACACAATGCGTTAGCAGCAAAGCCCAAAGCGATGATTTTTCTTTATCCTGTCAACGATGTTAGTGCCTATGGGTCAGCAACCCTCGATAAAGCTGGACAAGTGATCTTTGTTGAGGAAAAAACACAGCGCACAAGAGCGGGTTATGCGATTACCGGACTTTATCTATATGATCACGAAGCGGTGGCTGTTGCGCAAGGAATACAACCCTCTTTTCGTGGTGAGTTAGAAATTACCACTATCAATCAGCATTATTTATCGATTAGTATGTTAACAGCCCAAGTGATTGATCCGACGCTTGCTTCTTGGTTTGATGCTGGCACGCCAGAGACTTTGTTGTCTGCTTCACAATATGTTGCCACTTGGCAACAGCAAAGCCGAGCGATCATGGCTTGTCCAGAAGCCATTGCTTACCAGAATCAATGGATTGCTTTAAGCCAATTTGCTGACCTTGCCAAGCGCGCAACCAACCACGCATATCGTGCTTATCTTCATGATTTATTAAGGCAATGGTCCTCATGAACTACAAAATTATGCCGACTCGATTGCCCGAAGTTTTAGTGATGACGCCACAGGTTCATCAAGATCATCGAGGGTACTTTTTTGAAAGTTTCCACCAAGCCTCGTTTACCAAAATAACAGGTATGAATGCTTGCTTTGTGCAGGATAACCAGTCACTATCTGATCAACATGTATTACGTGGCTTACATTTTCAAAAAAAGCATCCGCAAGGCAAATTGGTGCGCGTGATTGTGGGTAAGATTTTTGATGTTGCAGTAGATTTACGTTTTTCATCGCCTACTTTTGGTCAATGGGTTGGTGTTGTGCTATCCAGTCGCCAACAGCAGCAACTATGGATTCCACCTGGGTTTGCACATGGTTTTATGGTGCTTTCGCGCCGTGCTTTGTGTTTATATAAAACAACCACGTATTGGGATCCAGAAGATCAGCATTGTATTATTTGGAGCGACCCAGATATTAATATTGCTTGGCCACCTCACCGACCCTTATTATCCCTACAAGACCAATGTGGCTTAACACTTGAAGCTTGGATGAAACAGTATGGATGACATTTTTAGCTTGGCCAACTTGCGGCGTATTGAGCATGCTGCAGAAGTATCAGGTTTAGACTTGATGCAATCCGCATCGCAAACAGCTGCGGATTGGCTTAAAAATCACGCAACGACTGACCAAGCGATCCTTTGTGTAGCAGGTGTTGGAAACAATGGTGGTGATGCCTTATTGGTGGCTTACCATTTAGTTTGTGCGCATTATCCCGTGACTATTTTTATGCCAGAATTACCCAAAAGTAATGCGACGCAAGCTGCACTAGCGGCTTGCCAGCAATTGGGTATTCCATTGATCACTGACATGCCCCATCAAGCTACCCATTTTGCCTGGGTTATTGATGGCCTATTCGGTATTGGACTGAATCGTTTGCTCAGTGATAAATGGCAGCATATTATCCATACCATCAATATTTTGAATTGCCCTATATTGTCTTTAGATGTGCCCTCTGGTCTTGATGCTTGGCGTGGTACTGTTTATGGTGAAGCCATCAGAGCGACGGTAACGTTAACATTTTTATGTGCTAAACCTGGTTTATATATGGCAGACGGGCCTGATTGCGCTGGCGTTGTATTGGTCAAGCGGTTGATTTTACCCAAATCGCTTAGCGTTAAGCCAGCAGGAACTATTCGTCGTCCATCAGCCCGTCCTTTAGTGCGCAAAATGAATAGCCATAAAGGCAGTTACGGTACTTTATGTGTTGTAGGAGGCGCTTTGGGAATGCGCGGAGCAGCATTTTTAGCTGGGCGAGCAGCGGCTAGTACCGGAGCAGGCAAAGTGTATGTGGCATTGCTTGAGCCTGATATGGTTACCTGCGATAGCCTCATGCCTGAATTGATGTTGCGTGATGCGAATACTGCTTATCAACTTGGGTGTGATGTGGATGTAATTGGTCCTGGTCTTTCAACCAGTCATTTGGCACATCAAGTGTTTTGTGAGTTGATGGCGCAAACCAGCGCCAAAGTGATTGATGCGGATGCTTTAAATTTGATTGCAAATAATGCGAAGCTTGCTCAACTCATTGAGCAGCATATACCTCCTTGTATTTTAACGCCACATCCTGCTGAAGCAGCACGCTTACTTAACATTTCTGTCAAAACAGTACAAGCAGATCGCATTAAAAGTGCGCAAACATTGGCCAGGCATTTTCGTGCAACGGTTGTATTAAAAGGAAGCGGCACCGTTATTGCCAATATGGATGGATTTTTTAGGGTGAATACGACAGGCAACCCAGCTCTTGCTAGCGCTGGGCAAGGCGATGTATTGGCGGGCTTTTGTGGGGCATTACTTGCGCAAGGGATGGCACCTTTTGATGCCGCTTCACTTGCCGTTTATGTCCATGGTTTAGTAGCCGATACATGGCGCAAGCAACATCAAGGTACTATCGGTTTGACAGCTTCAACAACTATCTTACACCTTGCTGATGCCTTAAATCGCTTGGTTGCCAAAGATAATAAATGCTAAAGCTTTGCAGCAAATCGCTGTATTGGTTGAATGGTTCCTTGAGCAAGGTTGAGACAGGTTTGTTCACCCCATACCGCGTCTTTCATGACCGCTAATGCTTCGTAAGTGGTTTGGTTAATCGGACAAATTTGCACAATTTGCCCGATTGCTTCTGCGGGGTGTGCCGGATGTGATAAAATTTCTCCTACTGCGAGGGGCATATCGCTTTGAATATGATACAAGTGCCGCTTGACTTGACCTAAATAACGGGCGCGTGCGACAACTTCTTGTCCTTTATAGCAGCCTTTATTAAAACTGACTGCTTCCCAAAGATCCATGCTTGCCATCTGTGGTAAAAAAGCTTCGGCTGTTTCATGACATAACCACGCGATACCAGAGCGAATTTGTGCAAGCTGCCAATACATAGCGTCAATAGATGGCGCAATAGTATCTAATGTGGCTAAAAACGCTTGCTTTATATGGCGTGGTATACCTACTATCCAAGTATGATTGGGTAAGCGTGTTGCAAAGCATGCATTTTGTTGAATGGTTTGATAGGTTTTACTAGTTTGTTTACTGAGCTGAAAAGTAGTTAAGGCAACCGATTCGCTCAGGCCAATGAACATATACTCGTCGCTTTGACAGGTGAGTGTGACCTGATGACGCAGAGTATGTTTTTGCAAGATTTTTTTTGTGTTATCGATCAAATCGCGTGACATAACGAGTCCATATTCTGCACCCTGCTGCCAAACTAGAAAATTAGCGATCATGCGACCTTGAATCGTGCAATATGCACCTAACCGAGCAGTGTTGTGATGAATACAGCGCATATCTAGTGTCAATTGCCCTTGCAAAAAAGGCAAAGCATCTTTACCGCCCACAACTAACATCCCGAATGCTTCAAGTGGCGCAAAATAATGTGCTTGTATGAAAGCCTCGGGCAAGGCAAACGAATCCCTATGCTGTTGCATCATGATGACTAACTTTAGCTAACTTGCATACCGGGTGTTGCGCCTTGATCAACATCCAATAAGAAGAGTTGATTGGTGTCATCAGGAGCACTTGCACAAAGAACCATGCCTTCCGAAATACCAAAGCGCATTTTTCGTGGAGCAAGATTTGCAATGACAATGACTTTGCGTCCGATGAGTTGTTGCGGATCCGGATAAGCCTGTTTAATACCAGAAAAAATATTGCGTTGAGTCGATCCAATATTGACTGTTAATTGCAGTAATTTATCCGAGCCTTCAACCGCTTGGCAGTGCTGTACTATACCAACTCGAAGATCCAGTTTTTCAAAGTCTGATAAGGTGATGGGTGTATCGGGCATTGTTATTGGTGTTGACATAGTTGATCCATTTACTTGAGTGAGTTGTTCCAATTGAGCCCATTCAACGCGCTGCATGATATGTTGATAAGGCTGAATGACGTGATGCGTTGGGAGTAATTGCTGTACTGATTGCCAAGTCAAAGCTGGGCAATTCAGAAAACCTTCAATTTTTTTTGCGGTATCGGGTAGAACAGGTTTAAGATAAACTGTGAGTAGGCGAAAAGCATTGATTAAGATAGTACAGACTTGATGTAATGCCTCCTGTTGTGCTGCTTGCTTAGCAAGTACCCAAGGCTGATGCTGGTCAACGTAACTATTAACCTGATCAGCAAGTGCCATAACGATACGAAGTGCCTTGGAGTATTCTCTTCTTTCATAAGCGTTTGCGATAGTTGCTGATGCATTTTGTAAGGTACGAAGTAGCGCTTCATCAGGACATTGGGTGGATAGTTGATAATTGAAATACCGCCCAAGGAGTCTCGCGCTACGGCTTGCGATATTGATAAATTTGCCGATCAAATCACTATTGACGCGTAGCATCAAATCATTGAGCGATAGATCGATATCTTCCACATGGGCATTTAATTTAGCAGCCATGTAATAGCGCAGCCACTCTGGATTGAGGCGTTGCTCTAAGTAAGATTTAGCTGTGATAAATGTGCCGCGCGACTTGGACATTTTTTTGCCATTGACTGTTAAAAAACCGTGCGCTAAAACCCCACTGGGTGTGCGATATCCAGCAGAATCTAGAACAGCTGGCCAAAATAGCGCATGAAAATACAAGATATCTTTGCCGATAAAATGGTAAAGCTCGGTTGTAGAATCAGCACAAAACCATGTGTCAAAATCTAAATGCAAGCGGTCGCATAACTCTTTGAAAGCAGCTAAGTAACCGATTGGCGCATCGAGCCACACATAAAAATATTTATCGATTTCTCCTGGTATCTGAAAGCCAAAATAAGGTGCATCGCGCGAGATATCCCAATCTATCAAACCTTGTTTGATCCACTCTTTCATTTTGTTGCGCGATTCGGTTTGCAGGCGAGTTTGCTTCTTATGGGTTGTTGTTGGGCAACTACCTGATATCCAATCATTAAGAAAGTCAGCACATTGACTGAGTTTAAAAAAACAATGCTCAGAAGATCGAAGTTCTGGGGCAGCAGAAGAGAGTGTGGAATAAGGATTTCTTAATTCGGTTGACGCATACGTTGCGCCACACTGCTCGCAGTTATCGCCATATTGATCGGATGCTCCACAGTTAGGGCAAGTGCCCTTAATAAAGCGATCGGATAAAAACATGTGGCGATCTGGATCAAAGAATTGCTTGATGGTACGCTTAACAATTTTATCGTTGCGTTGGAGTGCTAAGTAGATTGCTTCGGAAAATTGCTGGTTTTCTGGAGAATGGGTACTGCCGTAATGATCATATTGCACATGAAAGCTACCAAGATCTGCACGATGTGCTGCGTTGACTTGTTCAATCAACTTTTCTGGCGCCATCTTTTTTTGCTGTGCAGCAAGCATGACGGCTGTGCCATGGGTGTCATCGGCACAAACATAGTAACACTCATGACCCTGCATTTTTTGGAAGCGTACCCAAATGTCTGCTTGAATATGTTCTAAAAGATGGCCCAGATGAATGTTGCCATTAGCATAAGGTAAGGCAGCGGTAACCAGAATTTTTCGTTTAGTGGGCATGAGCGATTATGGTGTTGTTTTAACTGATTTAATCAACTACAGTGTCTTTTGATGCTACAACTATACCATGTAAAGGGATAGGCAAAACTAGCATTCTCGTCATATGATGAACACATTTTAACCTTGTACTCAATGATCATGAAACCACTGACAGAAAATGCTGTTTTATGTGCCGTTAAGACTTTAATTGACCCATTGACGGGCAAACCTTATATAGAACCCAATGCTGTACAAATCGTTGCTTTGAATGAACAGAACCTAGTTTTAAAAGTGGTGCTGGGTTACCCAGCACTTAGTCAGATATCATCTATTTATCAGATTTTTGAAACAGCATTAGTGCTTTTTGCCGGAGGCAGGAAAATCACGATTCAAATCAAGAGTCAAATTATGGCACATCAAGCCCAACGTGGCTTATCGCTGCTGCCAGCTATCAAAAATACGATAATTGTTGCATCTGGTAAGGGGGGTGTTGGTAAATCAACTGTGGCTGTTAATTTGGCGCTAGCGCTTCATCTAGAAGGTGCTAAAGTGGGGCTTTTGGATGCGGATATTTATGGTCCATCATTGCCCTTGATGCTGGGTTTATCTGGCAAAAACTTACCCGTTTCAGAGGGGCCACTTATGCAGCCTTTGATGGCACATGGCATCGAGATTGTGTCTATCGGATTGTTAGTAAAAAGTGACCAAGCCATGATTTGGCGTGGCCCTATGATTGCTCAAGCATTACAGCAGTTACTCCATAGTACCGCTTGGGGGAATTTAGATTACTTGGTGATTGATACGCCACCTGGCACGGGTGATATTTTACTGACGCTGGCGCAAAAGGTGCCAATTACTGGCGCTATCATTGTGACAACACCCCAAGAAATAGCTTTAAATATAACAGCCCGAGGTATGACGATGCTCAACAAGATGAATATTCCGCTATTGGGTTTTGTTGAAAACATGGCACAACATACTTGTTCGCAATGCGGACATGTGGAACATATTTTTGGCCAGTATCACGATCAAGGTTTGGCACAAGACGCCCATTTTGACAAATTAGGTTCATTGCCACTTGAAGCAGCTATTCAGGCAGCTTCTGACCAAGGTTGTCCGATGGTGGTTGCTAATCCAGACAGTCCCAGCGCAAATATTTATCGAGATATGGCTCTTCGAGTTGCAGCGAAAATTGCGCAAATGCCACGCGACTTTTCCAGTAAATTACCTAAGGTAACTGTACGTTATTAACTTATATTATTCATCATGCTATACACATCTTTTGTGATAGATTGCGGTATACTTAAGAAGCTGGATTTGAGTGTATCGGCTTTGAAGCAAGTGAGGGCTTAAAGTACTGATTTAGTATTTTTGTTCGGGGGTATAGCTCAGCTGGGAGAGCGCTTGCATGGCATGCAAGAGGTCGGCGGTTCGATCCCGCCTATCTCCACCAACTTTCAATAAATATCGTCACAAAAATAGTCAGCTCAGTTGCCTTTTTTATCGTGCAGGGTTTGTTTTTTTAGCTATCCTTCTTTCATTTTCAATTTATCGGTATACCTGTCCATTCTTATTTTTCCCAATATCCTTACAGGGTTTTTAAACAAAATTTTTGTCTCATGGACACACAAAAAATACGACTTGGTTTATACGCAGAGCGGCTGACTTTAGCGCTTGCTTATGGGCAGTTTTTTATGTTGCCACTTTACTTTAAATCCTTAGGTTTAAATGAGGAATTTTTTGGGCAAGTGTATGCAGTAGGTGCTGTCGGTACGGTTTTATCGGTTTCCTCTACTGCGTCCATGATACGAAAATTTGGACTTAATCGCATTGCGCCATTAGGTGGGCTGGTGTACTTCTTAGGTTGCATGACATTTTTTATAGCAAGCATTACGCATAGTATTTTTGGTTATTATTTGGCTTCCTTGATCAATGGTATTGGATGGGGATTGGCTTTTACGATAGGTCCTATTTGTATCGGCATGACGGCCACTAATGAAAATCGCATTTACCACTTTTCAATTTACGCTACCTTTACAACCATCGGTGTTGGGCTTGCGCCTGTATTAGCTGATTGCTTGACTAAATATGGCAATTTTGGCCATGCCAGTATGTTTGTCGTGGCTATTTTATTTAGTGCCTTAGCTTTCTTATTTTCTTATATTGTCTCTAAACATAATCAGCTCTACCAAAACATGCCTATTCGTCAGATGTCGTGGCTGATGGAATTTAAAGAAGTAATGAAAACACCCAGTGTTTATTTTTTTGCAATGGGGGCTTTTGGTGCTTGTATTTTGACAACTATTTTGTATTTACAAACAACCTTTGCTGCTGCTAAGGGTATTGATCACAAAATTTTTTATATTTTTTATACACTCTCAGTTGCTTCATCACGCATTTTGTTAAGTCGTTCCTTATCACATTTTGCACCACAAAAAACAATTACTTATTTGGTACTTTTAATGTTGGCTGGGATAGGATTACTTTTTTTTGCAGAGGCAGAAGTGGTGTGTTATGTGGGTGCTGCATTACTATTTGGTGCAGGTTATGGATTGTTATTTCCTATCATACAAGCCCAATCGGCAAACTATGCACCTATCCATTTACAAGCATCTGTGATCGTCTACTTCACCCTTTGCTTTTTTATAGCTAATTATTGTTTTCCTTATGTTGGAGCATTTATTGCTGTTCATTATAGTTACGATGCATTGCTGTGGGTATTAATCTTAGCTGGTTTAGCAGAACTAGTTACAGCGCTTTATTTTTATAGGTTTATACAAAACAAAACGAATTAATTTGACGGGTTAGTTTATAACTATCTAGGATGAGATAGAGAACTACAAACACGCTAGAGATAAAATAAAAACCGATAGATTAGTGCTTAGGGTTTATATAAGAAACAGCCTCGATGATTTAATTCGGACAACTGGCTCTAATTCTAATGATAGGGTGTTTGATTTAGGAAAATTAATTCAACCATGATTGAACACGCTAGTCTATTGATCTACATATTGCTTGTTATGATTGCTTCAGTTGCTGGGTTCATCGATACTTTGTCTGGTGGTGGTGGTGGATTAATTACGTTACCTGCTATGTTATTTACGGGTATGAACCCTGTTACAGCACTGGGTACGAATAAACTGCAATCAGCAATCGGCGAGTTTTCCGCAACGTTGCATTTTTTTCGAAAATCGCAAGTTAATTATCGTACTTTAACCGTAGCATTTGTTTATACCATAATTGGTGCATCGATTGGTACGATCCTCTTACAAATTATCTCAACAGATAAATTAGAAAAAGCCATCCCTTTTTTCTTTTAGCAGTGTTAATTTATTATGTATCCAATCTAAATCGGAAAAACAAATTTTATAATCAAACACTAGAGCCAAGTCATCACAAATTTTTAGCATTGGGTTCTTCAATTGGTTTTTATAATGGCTTTTTTGGTCCAGGTACGGGCTCTATTTGGGCTTTAGCATTAATGAAATGCTTTAAGTTAGATTTGCGACAAGCAACTATATACGCCAAACCACTTAATCTTGCTGGAAATTTAACAGCTTTATCTATTTTTATAGTAGGGAGCAGAGTGGACTATGTAGCCGCTGTTTTAATGGGCATTGGCTCATTTATTGGCGGAAGGTTTGGTACTCATTTTGTGATGTATAAACATGTCAAATGGTTAAAAATTATTTTCTTGTTGCTTATTACATTAAGTACACTGGGAACATTTATTAAGTATTATGGGTAAATTACTGATTCTCTATTGACAACTGTGGAATGGAGATACAACCCTGAATAGGTGCAGTTGACTAAAATAGTACTAAGTAAATGCTTTAAAAAGTTCGTAGTAGCAAGTTTTATGGGAAGATATCATCCGAATCATTTTCTTTACTTTCCCCCATTATCTTTTTCCAACTTGACTAGACTACAAAAAATTCCGTAATGTTTTCTAAATACTTGGGAAGTCCAAGCTTTTTCGACCCCATCAATTATTTCTAATATACTATGCTCCTTTGCGTGCAACCCGGAGCGTAAAATGGCATTTTGAGTTACCATACAAGCAATATTTAGTAATCTTATATCTTGCGCCGAAAAAGGAAAACAATCATGTAACCTTTGAAAGACGGGCACTAGAAAGAACGTAATTTTCATTCACCATTCTGCTTCCTTACGCAAAACAATTGGCGTAAATTCTACTTTGTATCCATTTGCCAGCTCTTTCTCCAATTCCTGCAATATTTCTATAAAAGTTTTTACATCAGATCCTCGAACTGCGTACTTCGCCAACTCACAATATGTATCCAATATAGTTTTATCAAGATCCTTCGATTGCACAAAAAATTCCTTAAAACAGTTCTTTGCGCTTCGTGCTGCCAGTTCAATCTTATCAACTTGTTCTGAAGTACCAAATAGTTTCTTTAGAAAGCTCACGATCATTTCTCTTTAAGGATCTATCCAATTGGATGACACTAACATAAAAATTCGCGATGTACCATAAAAATAAACATTTTGCAGTTTTAGTTTATCATCTCAATCATTGCTGCATATGATAGACAAAAAACACATCAAGACCAAAAAAAGCTATTTGCCATTTTGCATTGCTAATACCAAATCCTGCCAAGCCTTTGCTTTTTCAGGCGGATTGCGCAGTAAATAAGCCGGATGAAAAGTGACAATTAACGGAATGCCCTGATAATCATGCACTTTTCCTCTCAAAGCACTGATATTTTCTTTGGAATGTAATAGTGCTTGCACAGCAAAGCGACCCAAGGTGATAATCAAACTGGGTTTTAGCTTCGCAATTTGCATACTTAAAAAATCTTGGCAAGCGACTACTTCATTTTCTTCAGGGTTACGATTGCCGGGCGGGCGACATTTCAAGACGTTGGTCATAAAAACATCTGTATTACTATCCAAATGAATTGCTTTGAGCATGTTATCTAATAATTTACCAGCTCGCCCCACAAAAGCAAATCCTTGCTCATCTTCATTTTTACCGGGCGCTTCGCCAACAAGTAACCATTTGGCTTTTGTTGAACCTCTGCCAAACACGGTATGTAAACGTGTTTTGGCTAAATGGCAACGCTGGCATGTTTCAACGGTCTCACGTAAAACTTCCCAAGATGGTAAAGGTTGGTTTGGATCAAATATAGGTTGCTCGGCAAGAGCGCTTAAAGCAGGAGCTTGAGTCGGTATTATTGTTGGCACATGTTTTGGCGATTGGGTAGTTGGTGTAGCAGCTATAGCGAGGCTAGTCTGCAATCTATCACGACGAACCCACAAGGGCCCTAACCCCATGTTAGAGCTGTAGTAAGCTAATTTTTTAATTGGGTAAGCTATAGCGCTTTTTTCATCAGCCATGCGTCTTCGTATTCACCAGTTTGTGTTGGGTAATAATGTTTTCTTGTGCCGTATAGCACCAAACCACATCGCTGATACAGTCTGATAGCTTTGTCATTGCTTGCCCTGACTTCAAGAAACATATGTAAGGCACCTGCTTTTTTAGCAGCCTGCAAAGCATATTGCAACAAATAATAGCCAATTCCCTGTTTTTGATGTGTGGGTACCACAAAAAAATGTAATAGTTCCGCTTCATCAATAGCCATCATCCAAACCATCACTGCACTCTTATCTTGGGTCAACCAAACGTGGTGGTGGGCAGTTATAGAATCTTGATAATGTTTTAGACTCCATGCATCCAGGTTAGTACAAGCTTGATCAAGCTCCGACAAAGCTTTAGCCATTTCAAGCGATGCGGATATGGGCAACCCATATGTATTCAAGTGCGCAGCTTTCTTTGCTCATCAAGCGTGAGGGCAACGCGATTACGGATATACAACAAATTTGCCTGATCCGCGGATACTTTTGGATAGCATGATGTCTTGGCTAAGGTAATATAGGCTCGACCTGTTGGTTTGGCATGCGGATATTGTTCAGTCAAGCAAGCTAATAGGGTATCAGAGAACATAGCTTGATATGCCGCCAATCCGCTACCTACGCCAATGGATGGGCAGGAAAGTAGAATATCACTAGGTGAATTAACCGCAATCAACCCTTCTGGAATTAATCGTTGGTCTTGGGTTAAATAACAACGCCAATAAACTTGCTTCATTCTCGCGTCAACCGCAACGAAGATGGCTTGATGGGCGACATATTGTACGGCAATCGCATCTAAGGTTGGAATGGGTATGAGCGGTATATCACAGGGTAACGCAAGACCCTTTGCAATGCTGGCTCCAACCCGAATACCCGTGAAAGTGCCCGGTCCATTACCATAGATGATGGCATCTAGTTGTCCGATAGATTGTTGGGCGGTGCTTAACAGGTGTTGTATTGTTGGCAAGATGAATTCCGCATGCTGCTGACCGACTTGCTCGTGATACTCTAATATGGCTTCTTGATCGCACAGTGCTAGCGACAGATAATCATTAGAAGTATCAATAGCTAAGGCTTTCATGATGCCTCAGAGTTGAATTGCTCAGATACGTTGGAAGATGAGCGTACTATTTGTGCCACCAAACCCAAAAGAATTGGAAATACCCACTTGAATGGGCATATCTCGCGCGGTATTGGCAACATAGTCTAAATCACAACCGCCTTCTTTATCTTGATCAGTTAGGTTGATTGTCGGCGGAGAAGCTTGGTGGTGAATTGCTAACACCGTGTAAAGTGCTTCTACTCCGCCTGCCCCCCCTAAAAGATGGCCAACCATAGACTTGGTCGAATTCACAGCAAGTTTTTTGGCATGATGCCCAAATACCAGCTTAAGAGCCTCTGTTTCGTTGACATCCCCTAACGGGGTAGATGTACCGTGTGCGTTGACATAGTCTACTTGATCAGGATTAAGCTTGGCATCATTGAGTGCATTGTTGATGCTCAAGGCAGGTCCTTTCGCAGTTGGTGCCGTGATATGATGTGCATCGGAACTCATACCAAATCCGACCAATTCAGCGTAGATTTTAGCGCCGCGTTGTTGAGCGTGTGCTAATTCTTCCAGAACCATTACGCCCGCGCCTTCGCCCATAACAAAGCCATCTCGACCCTTATTCCATGGACGCGATGCACTTTGTGGGTCATCATTACGTGTGGATAAGGCTTTCATATTCGCAAATCCCGCCACACCTAGTTTGGTAATGGCGCTTTCCGCACCGCCCGCAACCATGATGTCGGCTGTGCCATATTGAATCATACGCGCCGCATCCCCAATCGAATGTGCGCCCGTTGCACAGGCCGACACAATCCCGTAACTGGGTCCTTGATAACCCTTGAGGATAGTAATATGCCCTGCAATCAGGTTAATCAATGAACCGGGAATGAAGAAAGGCCCAACCCTTTTGGGGCCATTTTTAGATACTTCAATGCCGATTTCTTCAATGAGTCGTAAGCCACCAATACCAGAACCGATATTAACCCCTACCTTTGTTTTATCTAGATTAGGTATGGCGTCTAACTGTGCGTCATCAATCGCTTGTAAGGCGGCTGCAATACCAAAATGGATAAATTCATCCATTCTGCGTGCTTCCTTAGCACTGATATATTGCTCAATGTCAAAGTGACAGACTTCGCCTGCGATATGGCAAGGTAAGTCACTCGCATCAAAACGAGTAATCGGTCGTATACAAGCACGACCCGCCATCAAGCTTTTCCACGCATCGGTAACGTTGTTTCCGGCTGGAGAAACTTGACCAAGTCCGGTGACGACAATTCTACGTTGACTCATAGCAAAAGCTACCTCATCATGCCAATTGGCTAATCAATGGGCAGTTATTTGGTTTGATTGTCGTTGATGTAATCAATGGCTTGCTGTACGGTCGTGATTTTCTCGGCTTGGTCATCCGGAATTTCGCATTTGAATTCCTCTTCCAAAGCCATGACCAACTCAACTGTGTCCAGTGAATCGGCTCCTAAATCATCTACAAAAGAGGATTCTGGTTTGACATCTTCTTCTTTGACACCCAATTGTGTTGCCACAATCTTTTTGACACGATCTTCAATGATACCCATGTTCTACCTTTCTGCTGACATGTGAATAATAAAGTTTGGCAATTGTACTAGAAAATAAAAAATTGTATTGGTAAATAATGATTACTGATCAAGCAACACTAAATAGAACCATTTTTGTAAAAGATCCGGAGTATTTTTGCATATCAAAGTGATTGAAAGTTTATATATATTTCAAAACACCCTGCTCATAGCTCAAGTTGCCAATTCTTTTTTTCTCCCATTTCAAGAATAAAAACCGCTTGGTGCTTTGGGTGATACTCAGTTATGACATCAACATACCGCCATTGACATGCAGCGTTTGACCCGTTATGTAGGAAGCATGGGGAGAAGCTAAAAAAAGAACCGCTTGGGCAATATCATCGGCTTCACCAAAACGCCCCAGCACGATATTTTTCATCAGTAAGGCGCGTTGTTCATCTGATAAGGACTGCGTCATCTTAGTGTTGATAAACCCTGGCGCAATACAGTTAACCGTGATGCCACGACTACCTACTTCTCTTGCCAGCGACTTTGTCAAACCAATTAACCCTGCTTTGGATGCGGCATAATTGGTTTGCCCGGCATTGCCTGTTGCGCCGACTACTGAACTGATGTTGATAATACGTCCAAAACGGGTTTTAACCATACTGCGTAGAACGGCTTGAGAAAGCAAAAAAGCTGATGTTAAATTTGTCTGTATCACACTTAGCCAATCGATTTCTTTCATACGCATCAACAGAGCATCCCGTGTTATGCCAGCGTTATTCACTAAAATATCAATATGTTCGTATTGTGCAAGGAGTGCATCAACTAGTTGGGTAATTGCTGCAGGTTGCGTAACATCTAACACTTCACCTGCCCCATTTTGGTGAGCTAATTGTTGTTGAATGGCTAACGCTCCAGCTTGCGTCGTTGCGGTACCAATAACGACTGCACCGTTATCAGCTAGCACTTTGGCACAGGCCGCACCAATGCCTCGTGAAGCACCTGTTACTAAAGCAACGTGATGGCGAAGTAACATCAATTTCTCCTCAATGGAACCGATGGAACCGATCAACACAAAACCTTAAAGGTAGTACTTACTTAAGAGTTGCTTGAGCGGATAAAAGTGTCGCTTCATCAATTAACGCTATCCCATTTAATTGGGGATCAATACGCCTAATTAATCCGGTAAGTACTTTGCCAGGTCCACATTCTACGAAGTGTTGCACACCTTGCTTAACAATCGTCTGGATAGTTTTTGTCCATTGTACAGGTTGATAAAGTTGTGTTAACAAGGTGTGGCGTATAGCTTGAACCGATACATGTTGTTGTGCATCCACATTGTGTAAAACCGCTATACGAGGTGGTTTAAGGGGTAAATTATTTAGTGTATCGGTTAATTTTTCAGCGGCTACTTGCATCAAGGTACAATGGGAAGGAACCGATACAGGCAGGCGAAGTGCTCGTTTGGCACCCTTTTCTTTGGCAATTTGCATGGCATATTCCACAGCTCGTGTTTCTCCGGCGATAACAATTTGTTCGGGAGTATTGAAATTAGCCACTTCAACGCAGCCTTGACTAGATGCTTCATGGCAGATCTTGACAACGATTTGCTCTGCTAGACCCAAAATAGCCGCCATAGCTCCTGTGCTTTGTGGTACGGCTTCTTGCATATATTGTGCCCGTAAACGAACCAAAACTAAGGCATCGCTAAAAGCCATGACTTCGGCAGCTACTAAGGCACTATATTCGCCTAAGCTATGTCCTGCGACAAGAGCTGGCTCTGACCCACCGATTTTTTTCCAGGCACGCCACGTAGCAATGCCTGCGGTAAGCATCAAGGGCTGCGTATTGATTGTATCATGAATTGCCTTGTCGTCTCGTGCGAGCATTGCCCACAAATCAATGCCTAGTACATCGGAAGCTTCTTGAAAGGTTTCTTGAACAATTGGAAAGGCGGTTAGGCTATCCATCATCCCTATGCTCTGCGAACCTTGTCCTGGAAATAAGCATGCAAAAGCCATCGCTGCTCCTTCACTTAAAAAAAACCTTGCACAACTTTATGTGAAACCCACGGCGAATTATGGCAACTTTCTTCCATTTTATAAAACAAAATTTTAAGATTACAGTATGATGCATTGCACCATGTTAAAAGTCCTAACTCCTATGCCAAGATTATTTCGCCGTATTGGATTGATGGTTCGCTTAGCTAGTAAGCCCTCTGTTTTGCAGTTAGTGCAAACACTCGCTAATCATTTAAATAGTCAGGGGCTATCTGTTTTTATTGCTCAAGAAGAGGGTGATGATCCATGGATCCCATCTTACACGGTTATTTCACCTCAAGTACTGGGCCAAACGGTTGACTTAGTCATAGTGATTGGGGGAGATGGCACCATGCTTTCTGCTGCACGACTCTTGGCACCCCATCACACCCCTATGATGGGTATTAATCAAGGGCGATTGGGTTTTATGGTTGATGTGTTACCTCATGATATGATCCGTTCGGTGGATACAGTCTTATCGGGTTGTTTTATCAGCGAGGCGCGCCAGCTAATTAGTGCTACGGTACTCCGACGAAAAAAAACGATTGCAGAGGGTATTGCTCTGAATGATGTTGTCTTTAGTCGCGGCAGCATGGGACAGATGATTGAATTTGAGGTATTTATTGATCAACAGTTTGTTTATACGCAGCGCTCAGATGGACTCATTGTGACGACACCAACCGGATCAACAGCCTATGCTTTAGCCGCAGGCGGACCGATTTTACATCCTACTTTACCGGCCTTTACTATCGTTCCTGTTAGCCCTCATTCGATGAGCTATCGACCGATTGTGATCGGGGATCAATCAATCATTGAATGGGTATTAACAAGTGGTGTTGATGCTTGTGTGCATTTTGATGGGCAGTCTCGGGTTGATTTGAAAAATCATGATCATGTCCTTATTAAGCGTTACACGCATACCTTGAAGCTCATACATCCTGTTGGCTATAGCTACTATGATATGCTGCGTGGCAAACTACATTGGGGCAAAAAACTCTTGTCGGAAAGCTAAACACCAGCTAATCAGCATTTTTTATTGGTCAGGTAACCCTATGCTTTGTATCTTAACAATTCGCAACTTCATCCTCATTGATAGCTTGACGCTTCACTTTGCAAGTGGTTTTAATGTATTAACTGGCGAGACTGGAGCTGGAAAATCTATTTTGATTGATGCGGTAGGATTGTTACTAGGAGATCGAGCAGATGGTATACAAGTTAAAAAAGGAGCCAAGTATGCAGAAATTAGTGCCGAGTTTGATATTGCTCAACGCCCATATATTCAAAACTGGCTGAATAAAGAACAATTTCATGGCACCAAAGCATTACACTTAAGTCGCCGCATTGATCTAAGCGGTCGCTCACGCAATTTTATCAATCAGCAAGCCGCAACCCTAGCACAGCTCAAAGTGCTTGGTGAATTTCTCATTGATATTCACGGTCAACATTTTCATCAATCGCTGATTCGGCCACAAACCCAACGCCAACTCTTAGATGCCTATGCTGGCGCAATCCAATTAGCTGAGGCTGTTTCGAGCACTTGGCAAGCTTGGCAACAAGCAAAACTTGCCAAACAGCAGGCCGAAAACACGATGTATGCTATGCAGGCTAAGCGTGAGGCGTTGCGTTTTCAGATTGAGGAAGTAGCAAGTCTTTCCCTCAAACCGAATGAGTGGAGTGACCTCAATGAAACCCATCAACAGCTGGCCAATGCCAATGCCCTACTTACTGCGGCACAACAGGCTTTGTTTGTGTTATCTCATAATGAGTCCAATTGTTTACATTATCTTACGCAGGCACAACAGGCTTTAAATAAGGCATCAGCGATTGACAAGAATTTACTGGCATTGCAAACGATGTTGTCATCGGCACATGTTGAGTTACGCGAAGCTGCTCATCAGTTACGTCAATATCTTGACCAACTAAAAGAAGATCCGCAGCAATTAGCATACATTGAAGGCCGTATGGATCGCATCTTAACGCTTGCCCGTAAATATCATGTTCAACCAGATACCCTGCTTGGTGAACTTGAAACATGGCAACGGCAGTTTGCGCAATTAAGTGAACAGCAAGTACTAACAGAGCTTGCCCAGCAAGAAATAGCCTGCCAAGATCAATTTTATCGTTTGGCTTCACAGTTGACTCAACAGCGTGTGGTAGCTGCTCAAAGCTTGGCTGCCAAAATCGTGAATAAACTGCAGCAGCTAGCTATGCCCTCGGCACGTTTTGAGATTCAACTCATACCTTTATCCGAGGCTCATGCACAGGGTATGGAGTCGGTCGCTTACCTTGTGTCAACCAATGACGGGATGGATCTACAACCCTTAGCGAAGGTTGCATCAGGTGGGGAGCTTGCCCGTTTGAATCTTGCAATGCAGGTGGCAATTGGCGAAGTATCCAATATACCTACTTTGATTTTTGATGAGGTCGACAATGGTGTTGGCGGCGGTGTTGCCGAGACTATTGGGCGATTACTGAGCCATATTGGTGCGAGCAGTCAAGTGTTTGCGATTACCCATTTGCCACAAGTGGCTGTCCATGGTCACACACATTGGTTGGTGTATAAAGTCAAGCAAGCAGCACAAATTGCGATTTGCGTAGCGCATTTAGTGGATAAGGCACGCATCGAGGAAGTCGCTCGTATGTTAGGGGGGCTTACCTTAACCGACACGACACGACAACATGCTAAAGAACTGCTGTCATCGGCTCATACACATACTACTTAAAAGCCGTGCCGCCGTGGATGAACCAAGTATCTAAAATGACTTTTGCCGCCATTTTATCCAGCAATAGCTTTTGCTTGTGTCCAAAAATGCCCGCTTCATTGAGTAGTAAGCTAGCTGCTTGAGAAGAAAGATGTTCGTCCACTAGCCAAATATTGGCACAAGTTAAGCGCTTTAGCTTCGTTGCGAACGCGTTGATGAATGGGGCAAGCGGATGCAGCGCACCATTTGGATAGGTTGGCAAACCAATCACAAGGTCGGTAGGCTGCCATTCTGCTAGCAGATTTGTGATCGATGACAAAGTGCGCTCGGGTTGCGTGACAGCAATAACAGTTAAAGGGTGGGCATTTTTTAAAGCCATATCCCCCATGGCAACACCGATCCGTTTTTTGCCAAAATCAAAAGCTAGAACAGTCTGTTCAGGCATAACCGATATCGTGGGATAAGCGCATGATGTCAAATCCTAAGCGCGACATGGCAACTTCATAGCGCTGACTGGCGGCTACATCAAATAAGATATCCATGGCAGCGGGCATTGTAAGCCATGCGTTATCTGCCAACTCTTTTTCTAGTTGACCTGCTGCCCAGCCAGCATAGCCAAGGGTGACTAATAATTGATCCGGACCCTTCCCTTCTGCAGCTGCCAATAAAACATCCTTAGAAGTCGTGAAAACTAAATCCTTGCCAATAGTTAAACTAGACTGCCACTTATTTGGATGGGTGTGTAAGACAAATCCGTGATCAAATTGAACCGGTCCACCAAATAACACGGAACCTGTTTTAAGGGACGTATGCTGAACGGGTAAGCCGATTTGCTCAAATAGTTGCATAATCCCCAAATCAGATGGTTTATTAATAATGATTCCCATGGCTCCTTGTTTTTTATGTTCGCATAAGTAAATCAAAGCATGCCTGAAGATAGGATCGGTCGTGCTGGGCGTTGCCAACAAGAAGTGGTTGCTTAGCGAGAAAGTATCCATCATATAATTATGACATAACCTGTTTTGAAAAGCGGGTATTTTCCTGAATAATATGGGGGGTGTTTGCAGTTTATCAACTGACCCTAAAACCATAAAAACTTGCTCTAGCGACTGAAGGGTTTTTGACTTTTTATGACAGAAGCCAGTTTGGCTATCAATTACCTTAAGAAAAAATGCTAGAATGAGGCGAAGTCTACCATTCCTATAGAAAATGGGGTTTTTATGTTAACGCTTTATTCGGGATCTACTTGTCCATTTAGCCATCGTTGTCGCATTGTCCTTTATGAAAAGGATATGGATTTTGAAATTATTGATGTGGATAACCTTCATAAGCCAGAAGATCTAGCGGTGCTGAATCCTTATAATGAGGTACCTGTCTTAGTTGAGCGTGATTTGATACTTTATGAGGCGGGGATTATCAGTGAATATATTGACGAGCGCTTTCCACACCCACAATTGATGCCTGCTGACCCGGTAACACGTGCTAAGGCACGTTTACTACTCTTTCGCTTTGAGCAAGAGTTGTTTTTACATGTTAAAACGTTGGAAAACATGCAGTTAAATCTGACCAGCCGCAAGCGCTCACATGCTCGTGAGGTAATCCGCCAATCTTTAACCATGGTGTCGCCGATGTTTACAGCCAAACAGTATGTTTTTGGTGATGAATTATCCATGGTTGATATTACGATGGCTACCTTGCTTTGGCGATTGGAGCACTATCAAATTAAGATCAACAAAAATATTTTGGGGATGCTGAAATATGCTGATCGTCTTTTTCAAAGAAAGGCTTTTTTAGATTCATTGACTGCAGCAGAAAGAGCTATGCACCATTAAATCATGAAGTCAACGACAGCCAAAGGTGGCATTAAACCTTATTTTTTGCGTGCCTTTTACGAGTGGTGTTGTGATCAAGCTTTAACACCCTACGTTACGGTTTTTATCAACGACCAAGTCAAGCTACCTCGTCAGTACACTTCTGATGAAATCATTACCCTTAATATCAGCCAAAGTGCTTGTTCCGGGTTACTAATAGATAACCATTGGTTATCTGCCACGATGCGTTTTTCTGGTGTCTCCCATGCTGTGTTAATCCCGATGCATAACATCCTGTCTGTTTTTGCCCGCGAGACTGGGCAAGCGATGGTGTTTGAGAAAGAAGGTGAAACCGTGATGCCGACACCACAACCTGTCCTTAAATCAGTTCAGGGTAACTTAACGAGTCAAATATCCGCACCGAATGGTGATAAGCCACCCACTAAGCCGATAAATCAAGGCAAATCTATTTTGCATATTGTAAAATAGCTAAATTAAGCTGAAGTTGTCAGGTATTTACTTACATTGAAGCCAATGTTTTTTTATGTCAGCAGCTAATCAAGCTATTTTAGATTTACAAGCACGTGGACTTATTGCCCAAGTTGCCGAACCGGCTATGTTGCATGCCAGACTTGCAAAAGAATCGGTGACACTTTATTGCGGTTTTGATCCAACAGCAGATAGTTTGCATGTAGGTCACCTTGTGCCGATTTTGACGCTTAAACGTTTTCAGGATGCTGGGCATCGACCAATTATATTGGTTGGAGGGGCAACAGGAATGATTGGTGACCCCAGTTTTAAAGCGGCAGAAAGACCCTTAAAAACACTTGAAGAAATTGAAATAGCTGGCAAAAAAATTGGTGAACAATTGGCTCGTTTTCTCAGTTTAGAAGGTACCAATGCAGCAATTTTAGAAAATAATACGCATTGGTTTGCCAACATGAATATCCTGACGTTTCTACGGGAAATTGGTAAATATTTTTCGATCAATGCCATGATTAGTAAAGATTTTGTGAAGGAGCGTATTGATCGAGCCGATGTTGGTATATCTTTTACCGAATTTTCATACAGTCTATTACAGGCTTTTGACTTTGTTGCACTCAATCGGCGTTATGGATGCACATTACAGATCGGTGGATCGGATCAATGGGGCAATATTACCGTAGGGATTAATCTTGTCAGGCGCCTCGAAAAACAGTCCGTAGATGGCTTAACCTTGCCACTCATTACGAAATCGGATGGAACAAAATTTGGTAAAACAGAAGGCGGTACTGTGTGGTTAGATGCTAATAAAACTTCGCCCTACCAGTTCTATCAATTTTGGTTGCGTGTGGATGATACGGATGTTGATCGTTTTTTAAAATACTTTACTTTTTTATCATTGGATGAGATTAATAGTATTGTATCCAGTAGCAAAAAGGGTATTGGGCAAAGGCGCCTTGCAGAAGAGATGACGCGATTGATCCATGGTGAAGCTGGCCTATCTTCAGCACAGCGAATCACGCATTTTGTTTTTGCGCCAGACCAAGAAGACACCCATATCACCCAAGGTGATGAACAGCAATTGCTCTCTGATCCATTGTTACACTACTGGATGAAAGAAGAACGTTTGTTGGTGAATTTGATTGCTGATAGTGGGTTAGCAACTTCAAAAAGCCAAGCGCGTCAATTGATCAAAGAAGGTGCGGTCAAAGTGAACCATCAAACGGTAATGGATATTGAGTATGTTATCAAGGAAGCAGATTTGACATTTCATCAGCATGCTTTACTGACCTGCGGCAAAAAAAAGCTGGTTTTTTTAAGTCTGACAGATTTGTCTGCTTCGTTTTAAATGAGCTCGAAGTTACACTGTCTTATCTGAAGTAACCTGAGCAATCAGACATGCGTTCTTAATATTTTTTGTAAAACGGCGTAACTCATACGGCGTTAAAAGCATTGTTTTTGAGTCATACTGCATTAGTGTTACGCTTTGTTATGCATATTTTTAATTGGCTTGCTTGTTATTTTCCATAGCACTTAATCAATCTTTTCGGTGCGTTTTCTTCAAACGATGGCCATGCTATAAATGGCACATTGTTTCTAAAAAGATAGCCTGACTATGCACATTAAGAGTTTGGTAAAATAAGTGCGGCTAAAAGAGAAATTAAGGTACATTCAGTTTTGAAAGTGTTGCTTGATTTTATCTCTTATAAGCTAGGTACCTATTATGTTGATAATGTATCTCTTCTATGCTTAATCAGAAAGGAAATTCAGTGGTCAACAAAAAGTTTTGGCTAGCGATTAGTGTTGTTGCAGGCACGTTTTTTATAAGCGAATTAACAGGTGTAACGGCTTTATTGGCTCGTCACTCTTCTAGTACTATGGCTGGGGGGGGGGTAAACGCCAAGACACTGATGGTATGCTCATCGAATCAGCCTTCTGGTTTTGATATTGCGCAATATACCGATGCGGCAACCATTGAGTCTTCCGTTCATGTATTTGATCGACTGGTTGTCTTCCAAAAAGGTAGTACCGATTTGGGTCCCAGCCTCGCCAAAAGTTGGACAGTCTCCCAAGATGGTTTAACCTATACCTTCCATTTAAGACGTGGTGTTCCATTCCATACCACGGATTACTTTAAACCCACAAGAGATTTTAATGCTGATGATGTGGTGTTTACCTTTGAAAGAATGAGGAATCCCAAACATCCTTTCAATGTGGCTTATCCTGCTGAGTTTCCTTATTTTGTTGCGATGGGTCTAGATAAAAACCTTCGGTCTGTCAAAAAACTGGATGATCATACGGTTCAGTTTGTATTAAAGGAAATTAACGCGCCTTTTATTCAGAACATTGCCATGGAGTTTGCTTCGATTTTATCAGCTGAATATGCTAATCAACTCCTACATCAAGGCAAAGCTGAACAAATTAACCAAAAACCAATTGGAACAGGCCCTTTTATGCTG
The DNA here is from genome assembly GCA_016699915.1 of Neisseriales bacterium. Taxonomy (NCBI): domain Bacteria; kingdom Pseudomonadati; phylum Pseudomonadota; class Betaproteobacteria; order Neisseriales; species Neisseriales bacterium. Next base: position 183,880 of record CP064990.1, read on the forward strand.
AAAAGCTATAAAAGAAATCAACAGATTCGTTATGTTGCGCATAAAGCGTATTGGGATCAGCGTAAAGAAAATGGGCCTAGGGTTGACCAAATCGTTATAAGTTTGGTCAAGGAAACCATGGTTAATAGTAAAAAAATGCTAGCTGGCGAATGCCATTTAGCAACTTTGGGAGCGATACCGCTTACTGAAATTAAACGTTTTGAACAGCATCCCAAATTTGTGGTGCACAAACAACCTGGATTTGAGACTTGGTTGCTTTCCTACAATACGCAAAAGCCCTACCTTAGTAAAGCTCAAGTTCGCCAAGCTTTAGATATGGCACTTGATAAGGCAGCTATGCTTAAAACAGGTGATGGCTTAATTGAATTGGCGCATAATCTCATGCCGCCTAGCCAATGGTCATATGATCCATCCATTAAAAAGGCTGCATATGATCCTATTCGAGCAAAGCAGTTACTCAAGCAAGCTGGTTATCCGAATGGTTTTGCGCTCAAACTTTTTATTAACTTGGGTCGCAGCCCACTCAATGATCGTTTAGCAGCTATGATCCAAGCTGATTGGAAGAAAATTGGCGTGCGCGTCCAATTGGTAACTTACGATGGTGGCGAATTTTGGAAGCGTGCTGCGGCAGGGGAGCATGATGTTATATTTTCGGGTTGGCAGGGCGATAATGGAGATCCGGATAATTGGTTGAGTTCTGAGTTAGGCTGCAGTGCTATTGGTGGCAGTAACCACGCAAGATGGTGTCACGCAGGCTTTAACCAACTGTTGCTCAAAGCACTTCGTTGTACGAACCATAATGAGCGTATTAAACTTTATCAAGCTGCGCAAAAAATCATTCAACAAGAGGTACCTATTAGTCCTTTGTATTACCGCATGGCATTATATGTTTACAGTAAAGCGGTCAAATTTGAAAGACCTTATATTATTCCAGCGATTGGCGCTGATGAATATGTAGGCATTGCTCTTGAATGATGCTTAATTTTTATTACAGGCTGTTGTCGTAACATGATTGGTAAAAGCCCATTGTCAAGGTGGGCTTTTACTGATTGCTTTAAGTTATGCCATCTTGAAAAAAAACCTTCTAAGGTCAAGACCGTGATCTGAAAGTATGTCTAAGATTGTTAAGTATATAGTTCCTTCAATTTGTCCTGATCTTGGATATTGCAATCCATTAAAATCTTAATATAAGTCTCGTTTGGAAAATGGTGACCAGCAATTACTTTTCCTAATAAATCGGCAAATATTGAGTTTTGTTCAATACATAAAAGCGGTATGAGTTACCTCCTTGCAATGATGTACGCTTGCGTTGAAAAGGTTAAGGATTTTGGTGAGATTCGAGTGAATGTATTATGGTTGTGTGATGCTAGCGTTTATTCTTTCAAATTGTGTGATTATTAACACAAAATATTGTTCTAATTGTAATAAAAAAGAAAAAACCAGTACGCAAAAGCGCTTAATAAAAAGGTACCTAAGAAGTAAATAAAAAAGGGAACTAGATGGCAAATTCGGTAGGATTTGAGCGCAAGATAATTCAGTTTGATGCACCACCATGCTAAATCGTTAAAGTATAACTGGTGGGTGGTGACGGGATTGAACCGCCGACATCCTGCGTGTAAAGCAGGCGCTCTACCACTGAGCTAACCACCCCAAGACAAAACGGTATAACATATATTAAGCAGACGCAGCGTACAGAATTAGCATACTCTTAGCAAATGCTTTTTTATTACCTCAAGCTATATTTAGCGATACAAGGCACCCAATTAAGTCTAATCAATATGGATGATAATCTATATTGACTAACTATCCGATACGTAGCGAAAGCTATACAATCCCTATCATAACACTTAAGACTGTAAATTGTTTAGCGCTTGAGAGTTTTGCTGCATTTGAATTGAGCGGCTGTGTAGAAGTTACGTTACGAATGATTTGTTATGAACACTGTATACAGTAAAAAGTACGATTCATATATTTGGATACGTCATTAGCTGGAATTATCTAAAAGCTTTGGTATATAGCTGGTTTTAGGCTCATTTCAGTTTAGGAAGATTTATCGGTTGTTTTATACCTTACCATTTCGGAATTCAAGCCCTGAAATGCATGGTATGTTAGGTTGATGGATCGTACAAAGACAGGAAAAAGTATTAGTTGTAATCTGTCCGTAGCTCTTTTTGATGCAAAATCCTCAAAACAGTAAAGGCGGATATATGGTGGGTCTGGTTGGACTTGAACCAACGACCCCCGCCTTATCAAGACGGTGCTCTAACCAGCTGAGCTACAAACCCCATGACAGGTAGACATAAAGAACTGATAGATGTGAGACTTGATTGTATTCCTTTTTTAGTCGCTTTCTTTCTCTAGAAAGGAGGTGATCCAGCCGCAGGTTCCCCTACGGCTACCTTGTTACGACTTCACCCCAGTCATGAAGCATACCGTTGTAAGCGACTCCCCGAAGGTTAGTCTACCCACTTCTGGTACCCCCCACTCCCATGGTGTGACGGGCGGTGTGTACAAGACCCGGGAACGTATTCACCGCAGCATGCTGATCTGCGATTACTAGCGATTCCGACTTCATGCACTCGAGTTGCAGAGTGCAATCCGGACTACGATCGGCTTTGTTGGGATTGGCTTCGCCTTGCGGCTTTGCGACCCTCTGTACCGACCATTGTATGACGTGTGAAGCCCTGGTCATAAGGGCCATGAGGACTTGACGTCATCCCCGCCTTCCTCCGGCTTGTCACCGGCAGTCCCATTAAAGTGCTCAACTAAATGGTGGCAACTAATGGTAAGGGTTGCGCTCGTTGCGGGACTTAACCCAACATCTCACGACACGAGCTGACGACAGCCATGCAGCACCTGTGTCCAAATTCCCTTTCGGGCACTCCCGCATCTCTGCAGGATTCTTGGCATGTCAAGACCAGGTAAGGTTTTTCGCGTTGCATCGAATTAATCCACATCATCCACCGCTTGTGCGGGTCCCCGTCAATTCCTTTGAGTTTTAACCTTGCGGCCGTACTCCCCAGGCGGTCAACTTCACGCGTTAGCTGCGCTACTGAGGATTTCAACCCCCAACAGCTAGTTGACATCGTTTAGGGCATGGACTACCAGGGTATCTAATCCTGTTTGCTACCCACGCTTTCGTGCCTGAGCGTCAGTCTTATCCCAGGGGGCTGCCTTCGCCATCGGTGTTCCGCCACATCTCTACGCATTTCACTGCTACATGTGGCATTCCACCCCCCTCTGACAGACTCGAGTTCACCAGTCCTCAATGCCCGTCCCAAGTTAAGCTCGGGGATTTCACATCAAGCTTGATGAACCGCCTGCGCACCCTTTACGCCCAGTAATTCCGATTAACGCTCGCACCCTACGTATTACCGCGGCTGCTGGCACGTAGTTAGCCGGTGCTTATTCTTTGGGTACACTCATGCTATCTTGTTTATTAGACAAGATAAGCTTGTTCCCCAACAAAAGTCCTTTACAACCCGAAGGCCTTCTTCAGACACGCGGCATGGCTGGATCAGGGTTGCCCCCATTGTCCAAAATTCCTCACTGCTGCCTCCCGTAGGAGTCTGGGCCGTGTCTCAGTCCCAGTGTGGCGGATCGTCCTCTCAGACCCGCTACTGATCGAAGCCTTGGTAGGCCTTTACCCCACCAACTAGCTAATCAGCCATCGGCCGCTCGTATAGTGTGAGGCCCGAAGGTCCCCCACTTTCCTCTTCATAACAAAGAGCGTATGCGGTATTAGCTACGCTTTCGCGTCGTTATCCCCCGCTACACGGTACGTTCCGATGTATTACTCACCCGTTCGCCACTCGCCACCCGGTGTTGCCACCTGTGCTGCCGTTCGACTTGCATGTGTAAAGCATGCCGCCAGCGTTCAATCTGAGCCAGGATCAAACTCTTGAAGTTTAATCACTGTTTACATATTGTATTGCATGATTTGCGACTTCTTTGAATCAAAAAAGTCCCACATCTATCGGTTCTTTATGTCTAAATTGTATAAAGAGCATATATCAAACAAGGGGGAAGAACTATACGGGAAGTTAGGTGGGGTGTCAATGGGAAAGCTAGCAATGTGTGCGAGCAAATGCTTGCATAAACGTGGCAAGTGCCTTAATACCATCCATAGACATGGCATTGTAAATCGAAGCACGCATACCGCCCAATACTGTGTGACCCTTAAGGTATTTTAATTGATTGTGCTCAGCTTCTTTTAGAAATGATGCGTTGAGTGCTTCATTGGCTAGCCGAAAAACGACATTCATACGCGAACGAAATGGTGCTTTAACTGGAGCAATATAGAAACCATCGCTCTCATCAATAAGGCGATATAGCCATGCAGCTTTTTCTTCATTACGTTGTGCGATAACTGGAACACCACCTTGCTTCTTGAGCCAATCTAGCACTAATCCGGCCATGTAAATGGCGAAGGTTGGTGGCGTGTTATACATAGAATCGGTTTCAGCCTGCACAATATATTGTAATACATTGGGTATACCGGATCGTTTGGGGGGCATGAGTAGATCTTTTCGAATAACAACTATTGTTAGGCCTGCGATACCCATATTTTTTTGTGCACCAGCATAAATCACACCAAATTGCTTTACATCAATGGGTCGCGATAAAAAATCACTAGACATATCGCACACAAAAGGTACGTTGTGCTGCACAGTCGGCATAGTTGGGAACTGTACACCATGAATCGTTTCGTTAGAAACAAAATGCAAGTAAGTTGCTTGCGAATTGCGGCGCCATGTATTGTCGCTAGGAATGGTTGTATATTGTGTTTGAGCGCTTGAAGCAACCTCATTTACCACAGCATGTTTTGTAGCCGCGTCCATTGCAAGCTGAGACCAATGTCCACTATTAACATAATCAACCACATCTTCAGGTGCAGCAAGATTCATTGCTACCATTGAGAACTGTAATCGAGCCCCGCCTTGCAAAAACAAAATATGGTAGTTGTCAGGAATATCCAGCAATTCTCGCAAGGTATTTTTAGCATGCTGAAAAAGCTTCAAAAATTCGCAACTTCGATGGCTCATTTCCATCACGCTGGAACCAGTACGATGCCAATTACAAAGCTCTTGTTGTGCGATCCCTAGAACCTCGTCAGGAAGTTTTGCGGGACCGGGCGAAAAATTATAAACACACATACTTATTTCGTTTATTTTTGTAAGTTATGGTATGACGAGCGAGCCCATATGGTTAATTGAATAATATGGTACTAGAAAAGGGAATCGCCTTCTTTTTGTTCATGCACAATATTTTCGTGATCAACGATAGCACCCATACCAATTAGTTTTTCGCCTTCATCAAGATTAATTAATTTAACGCCTTGAGCTGTTCTACCTGTTGTGCGCACTTGTTGAGCAGGCATGCGGATGAGTACGCCGCCATCAGTAATAAGGACAAGATCATCAGTCGCTTTCACGAGACATACTGCAACTAGTACACCATTGCGTTTACCAGTATCAATAGCGATGACTCCTTGAGCACCACGACGACACTTACGGTAATGCGTAATGGGTGTACGTTTACCATAACCGTTGGCGGTGGCAGCTAAGACTTGTAACGATTTATCTTCAGACACGAGCATTGCAATAACACTTGCATTGCCTTTAGATAAAGCCATACCTCGTACGCCTCTTGCCGAACGACCCATGCTTCGCACATCGCTTTCGTCAAAGCGAATTGCTTTGCCTTGGCTTGAGAAAAGCATAATTTCATCTTGGCCAGTGGTTAACGTTGCGCCGATTAATACATCACCCTCTTGGAGGTTGAGTGCGATGATGCCGCTGGTACGGGGTCTTGAAAAATCAAGTAATGGTGTTTTTTTGACAATACCATGGGCGGTACACATGAATACATGATAATTTGCTTCAAAGATCGCAACGGGTAATACAGCGTTGATTTTTTCGTTAGGTTGCAGGGCCAAGAGATTAATGATAGGCTTGCCGCGGCTACTTCCACGCCCTTGTGGTACATTGTAAACCTTGATCCAATAACAGCGCCCTAGGGAAGAAAAGCACAACAAATAGTCATGGGTATTGGCAACAAATAAGGTGTCAATAAAGTCATCTTCTTTGGTTGAAGCTGCTTGTTTACCTCGGCCTCCTCTGTGTTGCGTGCGATAGTCATCCATCGGCTGCGATTTGATATAGCCGCTATGCGAAAGTGTTACAACCATGTCTTGGGGCGTAATTAAGTCCTCTAATTCAACATCGCCACCAAACGGCTCAATCTGTGAGCGCCTACCATCGCCAAATTGGTTTTTTGCAGCGAGGAGCTCTTCATCAATAATACTTGTAATACGTTCTGGTTTGGCCAAGATGTCCGATAAATCAAGGATTTGATCCATGGTCAGCTGATATTCATTTACAATCTTATCTTGCTCAAGCCCAGTTAGTTTTTGCAAGCGCATATCTAAAATAGCTTGTGTTTGCGTATCAGAGAGTAGGTAACCTTGATCCTGCAAACCAAGTGAAGCATCCTGATTATCAGGTTGATTAATGGTGCTGTCTACTCTAGATAGAAGTTTTTCAACGAGTTCGGCACGCCAAACACGTGCCATCAATTTAGCTTTAGCTTCTGCTGGATTAGCTGAGGCTTTAATCAGAACAATCATTTCATCAACATTAGAAAGGGCAACGGATAAGCCTTCTAATATATGGCATCGATCGCGTGCTTTTTTGAGCTCAAAAACAGTGCGCCGTGTGACAACCTCTCGACGATGTCGCAAAAATTCTTCCAACATCTGTTTTAAATTAAGCAGTCGCGGTTGTCCATCAACGAGTGCTACCATATTGATGCCGAAACTGTCTTGCAGTTGGGTGAGTTTGTAGAGTTTATTTAAAACAATTTCTGGCATTTCTCCGCGTTTGAGTTCAATGACCATACGCATACCTGACTTATCGGATTCATCGCGTAAGTCGGCTATGCCTTCAATTTGTTTTTCATGAACCAGTTCACCAATTCTTGCTAGTAACCGTGCCTTATTAACCTGGTAGGGAATTTCATCGACAATAATGGCTTCGCGCTCACCTTTTCCATAGGTTTCAACATGTGTTTTAGCGCGCATGATGACGCGTCCACGACCTGTACGATATCCTTCATGGATGCCAGCAGTGCCATAAATGATGCCCGCAGTAGGAAAGTCTGGTGCGGGGATCAAACCAATCATGTCTTCAATATCTAATTCAGGTTGAGCAAGTAATGCACGACAAGCATCAATGACTTCGTTAAGGTTATGAGGCGGTATATTCGTTGCCATGCCTACAGCAATACCTGAACTACCGTTAATTAATAAATTTGGTAGCCGTGATGGAAAAACGAGCGGTTCATATTCAGAATTGTCGTAGTTTGGTGCAAAATCAACAGTTTCCTTACTCAGATCTGCCAAGAGTTCATGTGCAATGCGTGCCATACGAATCTCTGTATAGCGCATGGCAGCAGCGTTATCCCCATCAATAGAACCGAAATTACCTTGCCCATCAATAAGAGGATAGCGTAGCGAAAAATCTTGTGCCATACGCACGATGGTATCGTATGCTGCCGCGTCACCATGTGGGTGATATTTACCAATGACATCTCCAACGATGCGAGCAGATTTTTTATAGGCACGATTCCAATCATTAGATAGTTCATGCATGGCAAATAGTACACGCCGATGTACAGGTTTGAGGCCATCGCGTACATCCGGCAATGCTCGTCCAACAATTACGCTCATGGCGTAATCAAGGTATGAACGGCGCATTTCTTCTTCTAGACTAACGTTTAAGGTTTCTTTGGCAAAAATCTGTTCAGTCATTGACGCAATACTTTTAAAGTTAACGGGTCGCATTTTAGCATGAGCCTGCTACTTTAATCAGTATTTTGACTGAAGAATGTAATAGAGTTGTTTTATCCCATAAGAGGGTACGTTATGATGGCAACTTATTGTGGGGTGGTATATTCCTATTTTGTAAAGCGTAAAAGACGCCATGCATCTTCTTAAAGATGATCAGGTTGACTTTTAAAGTAACAATGAACCACAAATGGCAACGAACCGTAGGTGATATGGTTAGGGTTTTAATTCTTTGGCTTACCACATGAATCTTTTATATGAGGCGAATAAAACCCATCAGGTTGGTCAGGTTATTCGTCAGGAAATTGGCGTATATTGGGTACAAACTGCGACACAACAATCGGTAAAAGTAAAAAGCCAGCAAGTCATTTTGATGCTGACTGAAGATACGGATCAATTTTTGCCTGCTGCTGAAAGGCTATCCAATCAGATTGATATTCAGCGTTTATGGGAAAGTAGTGATGGTCAGACTATGCATTTTGCATCACTTGCCCATCGTTATTTTGTGCATTGGCCTTCAGCCACTGAAAAAGCAGCAACATGGCTTAAACTACGAGCTATGCCGATGTATTTTTACCGGCAATCGGATGGTTATTTTAAGCCCGCTACGGCCACCGCTTTGAAGGCAGCATTAATCAGTATACAAAAAAAGCAAAGCGCACAACAACAAATCGAGGCGTGGTCGACAGCATTATTGTCAGGCCAAGTACCCGATGCAATGGGTACCCAATGGACGATGTTACTACATCAGCCCGATAAACAATCTTGTGCGTATCGCGCTTTACGTGATGCGTGCCGACATAAGCAATGTACACCTTTACAGTTGGCACTCGAATTGGGTGCTATTTCCTCCGTTGCTCAATATTTTTTGGAAGGTTTTTTATTGCAATATTTTCCGATCAAGCCCAAGGCTAGCATCTCTTCCATCCGGCAAGTTTTTGATGATTTACCTTTATCGGACGTTGCAGCTTTTTCGATTGATGATGCTCATACAACAGAAATTGATGATGCGTTTTCGCTACGTCAATTGCCAGACGGATCGCATCGAGTGGGTATACATATTGCTCTACCAGCAATAGGTATTGAGCCCGATCTATCTGTTGATGCGTTATTGTGGCGTTGTGCAACGGTTTATCTGCCTGACCAAAAAATTACCCTTTTTCCGTACGAGGTTATTGAGCAGTTTTCAATGAATGAAGGTACGATCCGCCCAGCGATGAGTTTATATATTGATGTGGATGAACAGTATCATATTAAGCATTGCCAAACACAGATTGATAAAATCAGAATACAAAAAAATTTTGATAAAACAGCATTGGAAATTGCTTTATCTGAAGCATTAACCACTCCTCACGCTTTGCGCAAAAATTTACCCTCTTGTGATAAATTAATATGGTTGATCCATTTTACATCGGCTGTTGCATCGCAATACACCAAACCTAGTCCCTCAATATTCTCTGAGCGTGATTTTGATATTACTGTTTTTGATAACAAGATTAGTGTTCGATCAAGACAACGTAATACGCCGATTGATTGCTTAGTATCTACGATGATGATTTTGGCAAATCAAACTTGGAGCCAAATGCTGGCACAAAGTAATACGATAGCGATGTATCGCTCACAAAACGCAACAGGTACATATACCACATTATCTCCTCGACCGCATGCTAGGCTTAACCTGCAGCAGTACGCTTGGTGTACCTCTCCTTTACGTCGCGCTGCAGATTTTATTAATCAAAGCCAACTTATTGCGCTGTTAACGAATACCAATTCGCGCTATTTAAAAGATCGCAAAACTTTTCTGATGTTTGCAAAACATTTTGATAAAACCTATAGCGCTTACTTAGCCTTTCAACGTCAAATGACGCGTTGCTGGGCGTTACGCTATCTTGTTCAAGAGCACATCACAACGGTTCTTGCAAAGCATATTGGGCATGGTGTGTGTCAGTTGGAGAACTTACCATTACGAAGCCAAGCTATCCCATCTCTTGCTTCATTGCGCATAGGCGAACCTGTTGTGCTTGAGGTTGTTGCGATTGATGAAGCGAATCAATTGGTGATATGGCGAGTATTTTCCAAAACCAAGATAGATGAGTCCATGTTTGTTGAATAAAATTAGTTTTTTTAGAAATGGTAACACGTATTAGACTGCAGCCAATCTTCAAGTTGGTTAGCAAGCGTTGACTTACAAGAATACCAAAAATACCTTACAATCTGCCCATAACTCTTGGTTTTTCATTATTTATTGTTGAGTTTTGGTGGTGGTTAAGCCCATATTTTTTAATTTGCATACAGCACACAAATGACATCAAACAATACTTCATCCAAGCATCAGCTTCAATTAGAAAGAGGTTTGACCAATCGCCACATACAACTGATTATATTTGGTTGCACGATTGGTTCAGGGCTATTTTTAGGGACGGTTCCAGCATTGAAATTAACAGGCCCGTCCATCATATTAAACTACCTTATTGCAGGTTTTGTAGTTTATTTAGTGATGCGCCAGCTAGGAGAAATGGTTGTTGAAGAACCTGCTGCCGGATCATTTAGCCATTTTGCCTATAAGTATTGGGGGGAACAGGCTAGCTTTATTGCCGGTTGGAATTCTTGGATATTATATATTTTGGTTAGTATGGCCGAGTTATCTGCTGTGGGTCAATTAATGCAATTTTGGTTACCAACACTGCCGAATTGGATTACGACTCTTGTTTGTTTTTTGGCTATTAACGCATTGAATTTGATGCATGTTAAAGCTTATGCAGAAACTGAATTTTGGATGTCGCTCATCAAGGTACTGGCTGTTATTGGCATGATCGCTTTCGGTGCTTTTTTATTGCTAAGCGGCGCAGGAGGGGAGCAGGCTAGTGTTGCTAATTTATGGCGCAATGAAGGTGGTTTTTTCGCAGGTGGACTGTCGGGATTTACGATGGCTTTATCACCTGTACTATTTTCGTTGGGTGGTCTTGAATTAGTCGGTATTGCTGCTGCAGAAGCAAATGAGCCCAAAAAAGCGATACCCAAAGCAGTAAATCAGACGATTGCTTGGCTATTAGCCTTTTATATTTTATCTATTGCTATATTGTTGATGTTGTTTCCTTGGCGTCAAGTGATCAGTGGCGGCAGTCCTTTTGTTTTGATTTTTTCAAAATTAGGGAGCGATGTAACGGCGAATGCACTGAATGTGGTGATATTTTCTGCAGCATTATCGGCTTACCATGCTTGTGCATATGCAGGTAGTCGTATGCTGTTTAGCCTAGCTGAAAAAAAAAATGCGCCACAATTTTTTGCGCAAGTCAGTAAGCGCGGCGTTCCTTTTGTTGCGATACTAGTGAGTGCTTTGGCGACATTTGCTTGTGTGGTTGTGAATTTTCTCTTTGCTGAACATGCCTTTAGTATATTTATGATGCTGGTGGTGGTAGCTGCTTTAATCACGTGGTCAATGATTAGTTTATCGCATCTTAAGTTTAGAGAAGCGATGCAAAGACAATGTTTTGCTCCTTCTTTTAAAGCGATTGGCTCGCCAGTGAGCAACTACCTTTGCTTGCTTTTCGTTGCTTTAGTTATTTTTGCACTGATCAAAAATGGTGAAATAGCTTCTGTAGTGGCTATTCCGCTTTGGTTGGTCTTTTTAAGTGGTTTATTTGTCTACAAAAAAAAGCGTGGTTTATCTTAGGATGAAACTGACGAGCATGGCTATATCTCAACGCCCTGTTGTATTGACTGGTGACCGTCCAACGGGGTCGCTACATCTTGGTCATTATATTGGTTCGCTGGTTAATCGCCTTGCGTTACAAGAGACTCATGATCAGTTCATTTTATTGGCTGATACGCAAGCATTAACTGACCATATGGCTCAATATCGTTTTGTGCGCGACAATATGCTTGAAGTGATGCTTGATTATTTAGCGGTCGGTATTGATCCAAACAAAAGCACGATTTTCGTGCAGAGTATGATACCGGAATTAACGGAGCTGACTTACTACTATTTAAACCTGGTGACCATTGCACGATTGGAACGAAATCCAACTGTCAAAGAAGAAATTCGCCAGAAAGGTTTTGAGCGCGCTATTCCGGCTGGTTTCTTTGTATACCCTGTTTCCCAAGCCGCTGACATTACCGCCTTTAAAGCAACTATTGTTCCAGTCGGCCAAGATCAGATCCCCATGATTGAACAAACTAACGAGATTGTTCGACATTTTAATGCCAACGTGCAGCAGTCTATCTTGGTCGAATGTCAGGCACTTGTACCGACAATGGGCAGATTACCGGGTATTGATGGCAAAAGTAAGATGAGTAAATCGCTTGACAACAGTATCTTGTTAAGTGCAAATCCAGACCAGATTAAACAGGCGGTCAAGATGATGTTTACCGATCCCAATCACCTGCGCATTGAGGATCCGGGGCAAGTTGAAAATAATGTTGTTTTTACTTACCTAGATGCTTTTGAGCCTGATAAAGATTTGGTTGAGGATCTTAAAGTGCGTTACCGCAAGGGAGGTTTGGGCGATATAACGGTTAAACAGCATCTTGAAGATTGTCTACAAGCTTTATTAGAGCCGATCCGTTATCGTCGAGAGCGTCTTGCAAAAGACAAACAAGCTATGATTGATCTGCTCAAAATAGGAACGCAACGTGCTCGGGAAGTTGCTGCCAACACGTTAAGCGAAGTCAGGCAAGCTTTGGGGTTAAATGCATGGTAGGATTGTACTCCTTAAACATCTTATTGAGTTCCTATTTCATCCATTCGTTAATTTAGTCATGGCAAGTGCATTGATGCGTGTCAGAGCGGTTGAGTAGTGAGTGCATCTAAAGAACCAAGTCAGCTATAAACTAGAACCTTAGCAATTTTATTTGGGCGGCGTGTCTTTTGCCATGACTTGATTTTACTTCCTTCACATTTTTTCTGGTTACCATCGATATTATCGCTATTTGCCGTTGTCTTTAAATGTAAAAATGTGAGGAGCCACTATGTTGTTTTCTGCTAATCATCCCATGATTATGGTAGGACGATGGGATAAACTTACAGAAGTTGAACATCACACTTGGAGCGTTTTGTTTAAAAAATAAACCAAGTGGTTAGCCGATCGTGTCGTGCTGCCAATGAAATTATTCAATTTATGCAGCATTTAGCAGTTTTTAGCAACAAAATCCCTAAGTTATCTGAATTAAATAAACAATTAACACAAGAAACAGGATGTTCAGCTGTACATGTTGTTGGCTTTATATCGGACAATTTATTTTTTACTCTACTTGCTGAACGCAAGCTCCCCGTTAGTTTTTTGTACGGAAGGTCGCCACCCAAAATCTGATTGTTGCGTGGGGTTCTTGCGCAGTCGAAACTTGAACCCTATAGAATCAATGGGTTCAGCGAGAACTGCTTTATCCTTACTGCAAAAATTGAGTAGCTCAAATAAGGCAATATTGCAACAAGCTAACCAAATTTGCCAGTGATATAGTCTTCCGTCGCTTTTTCTTTGGGCGCCGTAAAGATTTTATCGGTACTACCAAATTCGATCAAATCGCCCAAGTACATGTAAGCAGTGTAATCTGAAACACGTGCTGCTTGCTGCATGTTATGTGTCACCATGACGATAGTGTACTGTGTTTTTAATTCGGCGATGAGCTCTTCAATTTGTGCAGTTGAGATCGGGTCAAGCGCTGAAGTCGGCTCATCCAATAGCAGTACCTCAGGTTTGTTAGCAATAGCTCGTGCGATGCATAAACGTTGTTGTTGACCACCAGATAATGAGCCACCCGATTGCTTGAGCTTATCTTTTACTTCGCCCCACAGCGCTGATTTTTTAAGAGCCCATTCTACTCTAGCTTCAAGTTCTGGCCGAGTGAATCGGTTGTATAGCTTGACGCCGAAGGCAACATTATCATAAATGGTCATCGGAAAGGGTGTTGGTTTTTGAAAAACCATGCCAATTTTTGCGCGTAGCAAACTGGTATTTTGGCTATCTGACAAAATGTTATTCCCATCAAACCATACTTCTCCTTTAGCTTGCATGCCAGGATACAGGGCATACATCTTATTAAAGACACGTAGCAGTGTCGATTTACCGCAACCAGAAGGTCCAATGAAAGCAGTAACTTTTTGCTCAGGGATAGTTAAATTAATTTTTTTAAGCGCTTGAAACCGCCCGTAGTAAAAATCAAGATCCTTGACATGCAGTTTAATAGCATTTGTATTCATAAGCATAACCGTCAATTTGTATGGCGAGAAGAATGTCTACCTAGCCAACGTGCAATGATGTTAAGTATTAACACGCTCAGCGCGATGAATAGTGAAGCAGCCCAAGCTAGTTGATGCCAGTCTTCGTAGGGGCTCATCGCAAAATCAAAAATAACTTTTGGCAACGTAGCGATGGGCGCATTCATATCAGTACTCCAAAATTGGTTGCCAAAGGAGGTAAAAAGTAGCGGAGCAGTTTCTCCAGAAATACGAGCAATAGCAAGCAAAACGCCTGTTAATACACCATGTTTAGCTGCTTTTAAGGTAATTAACCCTACCATTTTCCAGCGCGGTGCACCGAGCGCAATGGCAGCTTCTCGTAAAGTGTTAGGGACTAAGCGCAACATATTTTCGGTGGTGCGTACAACAATAGGGATGACCAACATGGATAGCGCGATAGATCCTGCCCATCCTGAAAAGTGACCCATCGTTTGCACATAAAGTACGGAAACAAAAAGCCCAATAACGATGGAAGGGGCTGAGAGCAAAATATCATTAATAAAACGTGTTGTAGAAGCTAACCAACCGTGCTGGCCAAATTCTGCCAAATAAATACCGGCGAACACACCAATAGGTGTACCGATTAATGCGCCAAAAAAGGTAACCAAAAAACTGCCTAAAAGTGCGTTGGCCAATCCGCCTCGTTCTCCAGGCGGTGGGGTGCTGTGTGTGAAAATATCCCATGAAAGCGCAGCAAAACCGTTGACAAATAATGTCCACAAGATCCAGCACAACCAAAATAAACTAAATGCCATCATCAACACAGCAAAAACCATACCACATACATTGATGATTTTCCGCGTTTGATGAAGAGCAATATCCATTACCTTTTCCTATCCAAAATTACCTTCTTGGCGATGTAAGAATCTCAGTAACAGTTTGGCGCATGCCAATACTAAAAAAGTAATGAAAAATAGGAGCATACCCAGTTCAAGTAAAGCGCCAATGTGAAGTGGAGCAATGGCTTCAGTAAATTCATTAGCGAGTACAGAAGTAATGGAAGCGCTGGGTTGGAAGAGGCCAGCCATGAAATTGGTGGCATTGCCAATAACGAATGTGACGGCCATGGTCTCGCCCAAAGCTCGACCAAATCCGAGCATAATGCCACCTACTACTCCCACTTTGGTATAGGGCAATACAATGCGACGAGCTACTTCCCAAGTTGTTGCCCCTAAACCGTAAGCCGATTCTTTCAAAAGAGGTGGTACGACTTCAAATACATCTCGCATAACGGAGGAGACAAAGGGAATGACCATGATGGCCAAAATAAGTGCCGCAGTAAATATGCCAATACCAATGGTCGGTCCCGAAAATAGCGCGCCAAAAAGTGGCCATCCGTCAAACGTATTGACTAGCCATGGTTGAAGATGCTCGCTAAACCAGGGCGCAAAGACAAAAAGTCCCCACATACCATAAATGATAGAGGGAATACCTGCTAAAAGCTCAACTAAAATACCGAATGGACGACGCAGTTTCAATGGACACAATTCCGTTAAAAACAAGGCCACGCCAAAGCTAACAGGTACAGCGATGATCAGTGCAATAAAAGAAGTAATGAGTGTACCGTAAATAGGAACAGCAGCACTGTAGATATCGTTAACAGGATCCCAGTTATTTTGGGTGACAAAATCCCATCCAAATGCTCTAATAGCTGGCCAAGCACCAACCAGCAAAGACAACATGATAGCAACCAGCAACGCAAAAACTAAAAAAGCAAACCCACGTGTGGTGCCAATAAATATTTTGTCTAAGTTTTGTTGACGCTTAAAGGCACCATCCTGTTTTTTGTCGCCCATTTAATCAACGCTCGTGTTGGTTATGTGATGCGACTCACCGATTAGGCGAGTCGCATCATCTATAAATTAGCGAATATAGTTAGCGGATGGATTTTCCTTCAGTGTTAGTCACGGTTTTCCAACTATTCCGCACGATATCTTTTGTGCTCTTTGGTATGGGGACATAGTCTAACCCAATTGCCATTGCATCACCGTTAAGATAGCACCAATCAAAAAACTTTAAGACTTGTGCACCTTGCGTCGCATTTACTTGTTTTTTATGTAAAAAAATAAATGTTGCGCCAGAGATCGGCCAACTATTTTTGCCAGGCTGATTGGTTAGTACCACATAAAAATGATTAGTGGCGCTCCATTTGGCGTTTGCTGCAGCGGCACGGAATGAGTTAACACTTGGTTGAACAAATTGCTTCGCAGCATTTTGTAATGCAACATGGGCAATTTTGTTTTGTTTGGCGTATGCGTATTCAACATAACCAATGGCTCCTTTAGCACGCATAACAAAACTGGATACACCTTCATTTCCCTTACCGCTTAACCCAGTTGGCCATTTGACTGCGTCGTTTGCGCCAACCGTATTACGCCATCTGGGTGATACTTTGGATAGGTAATGCGTGAATAAGAAACTGGTACCTGAAGAATCTGCACGATGCACAACGGTGATGGCAAGATTAGGTAAGCGCAGCCCTTTATTGAGCCTGACGATCGCCGGATGATTCCATTTATTGATTTTGCCTAAGAAAATATCCGCTAGGACAGCACCAGTGAGCTTTAATTGGCCCGCAGCAATGCCAGGGATATTGACAATTGGCACGGCTCCTCCGACAACGGTTGGAAATTGTATCAAACCACTTTGAGTTAATTCATCGGGGGACAAAGGCTTGTCAGAAGCCCCAAAATCAACCGTTTTGGATTTGATTTGCTTAATTCCACCTCCAGAACCGATGGACTGATAGTTCATTTCATGCCCCGTTTCAGCCTTATAAGCAGCCGCCCATTTTGCATAAAGCGGATAGGGGAAAGTGGCTCCAGCACCTGTAATCTTTGTAGCAACAGCCTGGTTTGCAAAGGCTAAGCAGGCAAGCACTGTAATTGCAATATAACGAACAATTTTCATGACAAATTGCACCTTTTTTATTAAAGACAATAAAGCATTAACAATGACAAAGATCGTACCAAAACATCACCAAAATTTTGCAACGGCGATACAATATCACAATTTTTGTCATCAAGATTCGAAATGATTGTTAAAATTTTTCCATTCAACCCGCATGAGTCGCTTTATGCTATGTAGTCAAGATAATAGAGCTCACACTATGTCGGATCAACTGCTTATTATTGGTAATTGGAAAATGCATGGCAATCCCGTGCATAACGAACAATTTGCCAAGGTATGGCAGTGTGTCAAGCCATCTCAAGGCGTTGGGGTAAGTATTGCCTGTCCCAATATTTATTTAGAGCGCTTGGTTCACCTATTTGCAGGCACACCACTTACTGTTAGCGCACAAGATGTGAGTTGTTTTGTGGACGAAGGTGCCTATACTGGTGAAGTCAGTGCGGCAATGTTAAAAGATATAGGGGCACAATATGTGTTGATTGGACACTCTGAACGGCGACGATACTTCCACGAAGACAATACCACACTATCTGATAAATTTTGTGCAGCACAACAGGTTGGATTACAACCTATTTTTTGTGTTGGTGAATCGCAAGCAGAGCGCCAAGCAGGATGCGCTAAGAAGGTCATTGAAGAGCAATTACAGCCTATTTGTGTTGGGGTTGATTCATTGCAAACCGTTATGATTGCCTATGAACCGGTATGGGCTATTGGAACTGGTAACTTAGCTGGTAGTGAACAAATTTGCGAAGTAAGTGCTTGGATTCAAAATTTTGTCTTGCAAAACATAGGTGGCACTGCTAGCATCAAAATACTATACGGTGGGAGCGTGACTACTGACAATGCACAGGTTATTTTATCCACAGAGGGTGTTGATGGCATACTTGTTGGTGGTGCGTCGTTGGATCCCGAAGTGTTTTTGCAAATTTATTGGATTGCGGAAAGGTTAGTGGCTTCATGGAAATAGTCAGCGCATGTATTTGGATAATAAATCTTATTTCAGCTGTGTCGATTGTATTGTTGGTACTTCTTCAACATGGTAAAGGTGCGGACGCGGGTGCTGCTTTTGGATCAGGAGCCTCGGGTAGTTTATTTGGTTCTGCAGGATCAGCCAATTTTTTAAGCCGTAGCACAGCTATTGCAGCCATTATATTTTTTGCAAGCTGTTTGGCGTTAGCTTTTATCAATCAACGTAGCAGTGAATCTTCGGTGTTAGGTGTGGTTGAAAAACAAATCACAGTGCCCCCTCCTGCGACGGATATGAGCGGTACAGATAAAAAAACCATCCCCCAAAAAATACCGCAATAAGGATGAGTTGCCGACATGGTGGAATTGGTAGACACGCTATCTTGAGGGGGTAGTGGCCTTTGGCTGTATGAGTTCGAGTCTCATTGTCGGCACCAAGTTTAGTTATTGCGAATCGGTATATTTGATTTATTGCTCCATTTAATGAGCCTGCATCCTGAAGCGTTATTTGAAGTTTGGATTCAAATTTTAGGGATGGCAATTTAGTGTTGTTACGTTTACCATCATGACCTTAATTGTGCAACGTTGCTTAAGCTATGCAAAACTATTTATCCATCTTGCTTTTTATCCTCATTGGTTTTTTGATGGGAGTGCTACCCATTGTTGCTGGCAGAATATTGGGGCCGCGTAAACCAGATCCTGCTAAACTTTCTCCTTATGAATGCGGTTTTGACGCCTTTTCGGATGCCCGCATGCAGTTTAATGTTCGTTATTATGTTATTGCTATACTCTTCATACTGTTCGATTTGGAGATTACCTTTCTTTTTCCTTGGGCGGTAGCACTACACAAAATTGGTCTATTTGGCTTTGGCGCTATGCTACTTTTCTTGGTTGTGCTTGTTGTTGGGTTTGTTTATGAGTGGAAAAAGGGTGCACTAGAGTGGAAGTAGAAATGGCTCAAGGTAAGGGGTTTATTGTGACCTCAGTGGATACGCTACTTAATTTAGCGCGTACAAGTTCGTTGTGGCCAGTGACTTTTGGCTTAGCTTGTTGTGCTGTTGAAATGATGCATGCTGGTGCTGCGCGCTATGATTTGGATCGATTTGGCATGTTATTTCGCCCGAGCCCAAGGCAGGCTGATTTAATGATTGTCGCCGGAACGTTATGTAACAAAATGGCTCCTGCCCTAAGAAAAGTATATGATCAGATGGCCGAGCCACGCTGGGTCATTTCTATGGGATCTTGTGCAAATGGTGGCGGATATTATCACTATTCTTATTCTGTGGTGCGTGGCTGTAACCAAATTGTGCCTGTAGATGTTTATGTGCCGGGTTGCCCACCCACTGCCGAAGCGTTGATTTATGGTATCATACAGCTGCAAAATAAGATTCGACGTACGGCCACAATTATCCGCTCAGATGGGTCATGACTTCAGAAACTCTCTTGTTGCTCCAGCAACGCTTAGAGTCCAAATTATCTGACAAACCAATAGTCTTGGTGCGTGCATTGGACGAACTGACGCTCACCTGTTTGAGTACTGAGAGTAAGGCGGTTGCGTTACGTCTCAGAGAGGATCCCGAGCTTGCTTTTGAGCAATGCGTAGATATTTGTGGTGTTGATTACCAAGATTACCCACATCCATTAGCTCGTAATCGACGCTTTGCTGCTGTTGCCCACCTTCTGTCCATTCGTCATAATTATCGATTACGGTTGCGGGTATTTGCTGAGGATAATGCGCACCCTGTATTGCCTTCTCTTGTTGAGGTATGGAATAGCGTCAATTGGTTTGAAAGAGAAATTTTTGATCTGTACGGCATTATTTTTGAGGGTCATCCTGATTTACGGCGTATCCTGACTGATTATGGATTTATTGGTTATCCATTCCGCAAGGATTTTCCTATTTCTGGCTATGCTGAAATGCATTACGATGCTGAACAGCAAAAAGTGGTTTATCGACCTGTGAGTATTGTGACCCGCGAATTAACACCGCATGTCCTTCGTGAGGAAAATTACGGTGGTTAATATCAGCGACTACACGATTAATTTTGGTCCTCAGCATCCAGCGGCACATGGGGTATTGCGGCTGGTGTTAGAGCTAGATGGTGAGGTTGTTAAAAAAGCCGATCCCCATATTGGATTACTGCATCGTGCCACAGAAAAATTAATTGAGCAGCGAACCTTTATCCAAGCCTTGCCTTATATGGACAGATTGGATTATGTTTCCATGATGTGCAATGAGCATGCTTACTGCTTAGCGGTTGAAAAACTGTTAGGGGTGGCCGTGCCAATACGCGCTCAATACATTCGTGTCCTCTTTGCAGAAATAACGCGTATTCTTAACCATTTGTTGTGGATCGGTTCTCACGGTCTTGATATTGGCGCGATGACGATTTTTCTCTATGCTTTTAGAGAACGCGAAGATTTAATGGATTGTTATGAAGCGGTATCTGGTGCGAGAATGCATGCTGCCTATTTTAGACCCGGTGGTGTCTACAGAGATTTGCCGGATACCATGCCTCAATACGAGGCAAAATTTTGTAGTGCGAATGCAACTGCAAAACGCAATGAACACCGCCAAGGCTCATTGCTGGATTTTATTGAGGCATTTACTGAGCGTTTTCCGCGTTGTGTGGATGAATATGAAACACTATTGACTGACAATCGCATTTGGAAACAAAGAACAGTCGGAATTGGCGTTGTTTCTTCTGAGCGTGCTTTACAACTTGGCTTTACAGGACCCATGTTGCGGGGTTCCAATATAGCTTGGGATATCCGTCAAACGCAGCCCTACGAAGTGTATGAAGCCTTAGATTTTGATATTCCTGTTGGCAAAAATGGAGACTGCTATGATCGCTATTTGGTGCGAATTGAAGAGATGCGCCAATCGAATCGCTTGATTAAGCAATGCGTTCAGTGGTTGCGTGCGCATCCTGGACCCGTGATAACGGATGACTATAAGGTTGTGCCACCACCACGTCATACGTTAAACCATAAGATGGAGGAGTTGATCCACCATTTTAAATTGTTCACGGAAGGGATGCATGTACCAGAGGGTGAAGTTTATGTTGCCACCGAACACCCAAAGGGCGAATTTGGTATTTATTTAATATCTAACGGCGCAAATAAACCCTACCGGCTTAAGATTAGACCACCAGGATTTGTGCATTTGTCGGCATTGGATGAAATGGTACGTGGGCATATGATTGCTGATGTAGTTGCTATTATTGGTACGCAGGATATTGTTTTTGGAGAGGTGGATCGCTAGTGTTATCCAAACAAGCATTTGCGAAAATTGATCAGGAAATTGCTAAATATCCTTCTAGCGCTAAGCGTAGTGCTGTGATGTCAGCATTACGTATTGCGCAAACTGAAAAAGGTTGGTTGGATCAGGACACGATTCAATGTATTGCAGATTATTTACAGATGCCGCCTATTGCGGTGCATGAAGTAGCCACTTTTTATCATATGTACTACTTGCATCCTGTTGGTCGCTATACCCTGACGATCTGTACGAATTTATCTTGTGCATTGCAAGGAGGCGTTCAGGCCGCCGATTACCTAAAAAAGAAACTGAATATTGGGTTTGGCGAAACTACATCAGATGGTAAATTTACCCTTTTGGAAAGTGAGTGCATGGGCGCTTGTGGCGATGCACCAGTTATGCTTATTAATAACCATCAATTATGTGGTTTGATGACGCCAGAGGCAATTGATAAAAAACTAACGGAACTTGAATAATGGCAGTATGGGTACCGGGCATTATTTTTGAATCAGTCAATATGCAAGACCCAGCATGTTGGCGCTTGGCAGCCTACCGTGCACGAGGGGGCTATCAAGCACTACAAAAAATAATAACACAACCTTTGTTGCCGGATGCGGTCATTGAAGAAGTCAAAGCTTCTGGGTTACGGGGTCGAGGAGGCGCAGGTTTTCCGACTGGATTAAAATGGAGCTTCATGCCTAAAACTGCTTGCACAAAATATATTGTATGCAATACGGATGAGGGAGAGCCTGGTACGTTCAAAGATCGGGACATTTTGACATACAACCCGCATGCGGTGATTGAAGGCATGATCATTGGGGGATATGCAATGGGTGCCCAGGTTGGCTACAACTATATCCATGGCGAAATTTTTGAACTGTATGAGCGGTTTGAAGAGGCGCTAGCAGAAGCCAATGAAGCAGGATTATTGGGCGACCATATTTTGGGCGCTGACTTTTCTTTTCGACTATATGCACACCATGGTTATGGTGCTTATATTTGTGGAGAAGAGACAGCTTTAATTGAATCGATTGAGGGAAAAAAGGGGCAGCCTCGGTTTAGACCGCCTTTTCCTGCTAGTGTTGGTTTATATGGCCAACCGACTACAGTTAATAATACTGAATCATTCGCTTCGATACCATTTATCATCCGTGATGGTGCCAAAACTTTCTTAGCGCGCGGTATACTTAACAACGGTGGGACGAAATTATTTTCTGTGTCAGGTCATGTGAGTCAACCTGGTAACTATGAAGTATCACTAGGTACACCATTTGCTGATTTATTGGCTCTTGCAGGTGGAGTGAAGGGTGATCGACCACTTAAAGCTGTTATTCCTGGTGGCTCTTCTTCTCCAGTATTACCTGGCAGGATCATGATGGATCTTAATATGGATTATGATGCCATTGCAAAGGCTGGTTCCATGCTTGGGTCTGGGGCAGTGATCGTTATTGCTGAAGGAACTTGTATGGTTAAAGTGCTAGAGCGATTAGCCTACTTTTATCATGAAGAATCCTGTGGCCAATGTACGCCGTGCCGTGAGGGAACTGGTTGGTTATATCGTATTATCCATCGTATTGAGCACGGGCAAGGCTGTTTAGAAGATCTGTTGTTATTAGATACCATTGGCAATAATATGGCCGGACGAACCATTTGTGTGTTGGCGGATGCAGCGGTTTTTCCTGTTCGTAGTTTTCTGAAGCATTTTCGCGATGAATTTGAATACCATATCCACCACAAAGATCATATCAAACAACATGATTGGCCTTCATTTGATCGGTGATTAGAGGTTGCTATGCCTGAAATAGAGATCGATGGTCAAAAAGTAACGGTTTCAGAGGGGTCATCTGTGCTTGAGGCGGCTTGTGCTATCGGAAAATATATTCCCCATTTTTGTTATCATAAAAAGCTATCTATCGCAGCGAACTGCCGCATGTGTCTAGTGGATGTTGACAAAGCACCCAAACCACTACCTGCTTGCGCAACACCTGTTGTTGATGGCATGAAAGTTCAAACCCATTCTAACAAAGCGATCATGGCACAGCGTGGCGTGATGGAATTTTTACTCATCAATCACCCTTTAGATTGCCCTATTTGTGATCAGGGTGGCGAATGTCGATTACAAGATTTAGCGGTTGGTTACGGGCAAAGCGCTTCGCGTTATACAGAGGAAAAACGGACTGTCAAAGGCAAAGAAATGGGTCCTTTGGTTGCTGCAGAAGAAATGTCCCGTTGTATTCATTGCTCGCGTTGCGTACGGTT
Source organism: Neisseriales bacterium (assembly GCA_016699915.1). Classification (NCBI taxonomy): domain Bacteria; kingdom Pseudomonadati; phylum Pseudomonadota; class Betaproteobacteria; order Neisseriales; species Neisseriales bacterium. The sequence continues at coordinate 207,358 of CP064990.1, forward strand.
TTTAGATGAGATCGCTGGATTGCAAGAGATCGGCATTATTCATCGTACTGAGCATGCTGAAGTCACCAGCTTTTTTAACCGCCCACTTGATTCAGAAATTGCTGGTAATATTATTGATTTATGTCCGGTTGGTGCGTTAACTTCCAAGCCATTTCGCTATCATGCGCGTACTTGGGAATTATCGCGCAGAAAATCTGTTGCGCCTCATGATGGACTGGGCTCCAATCTGATTGTTCAAGTGCATCAACACCAAGTCAAACGCGTCTTACCATTTGAAAATGATGCAATTAATACATGTTGGTTATCCGATAGGGATCGCTTTTCCTATGAAGGGTTAAATAGCCCAGATCGTCTTAAAACGCCCATGATTAAAAAAGATGGTCAGTGGTTTGAAGTGGATTGGTTCACAGCATGGCGTGATATCAAAACGCATTTTACTCGCCTCATCGCTAATCATGGCAAAGAGACAGTTGGTGTACTTGCGCACCCGATGTCAACTTGCGAAGAACTTTATTTATTACAAAAACTATTTCGTCAATTGGGTGTTGATAATATTGACAGTCGGCCAAGGCGTAGTGATTTTCGTAGTGACCAGCATCAACAAGGGGCTTTGTGGTTAGGCATGCCCATTGCTGACTTGAGCCAAGCGAAGGCTATTTTGACGATTGGGGCAACGCTACGAAGCGAGCAACCCCTTTTGGCAGCACGTTTGCGACAACTCGCTAAACAGGGCTGCGCATTAAGCAGCATCCATTGTGTTAAAGAAGATTGGCGGTGTTCGCTAGTAGAGCAGGTCGTTGTGGCGCCAAGTCAATTGGTTTATTTACTTGCCGAAGTGCTCAAGGCATTACTTGTTCTGACTCATCAAACCAGTCCATGTGATTTATTAACAGTGTTACCCAGTAAGCAAGCTCAACAGATTGCAAGTAGTTTGTTTAACCAACATGCTGTTTTATTGCTTGGGCAAGCAGCGCAACACCACCCAGCCTTTGCACAACTGTTATCGCTTACCCAAGAAATTGCACGGGTTGGTGGCTTTTCGCATGGTTTATTAAGCGAAGCGGGTAATAGTGTTGGGGCGGAGTTAGTGGGGGCTATACCTACTCATGGTCCATTTTTTAGTCCTGTTAGATCAGGTCTTAACAACATGCAAATGTTGTCTGTGCCACAGAAAGTATATTTTCTTTTTCATCTTGAGCCCGAAGCCGATACCTATAACAGCGCTTTAACGTTATCCGCTCTTAAACAGGCCGAGTTGGTGGTCGCTTGTACAGCCTTTAAGGGAGATGGATTGCTCCATAGTGCAGACATACTGTTGCCAATTTGCCCCTTTACCGAAACGGCTGGTAGTTTTGTTAATATGGGCGGTGATCTGCAATCTTTTAATCAAGTAGTGCCACCACTAGGTGACTCGAAAGCTGGATGGCAAGTCTTACAGATATTGGCGAACCAATTTAATTTACCAGCGTTTAGCTATACATCGGCTGAGGCGGTTCGTGCAGAATGGCTGTCACTTGGCAATATTGATTGCACAACACTCAACAATATGTTATCCGAACTTGTTGTTGAGCGAGCTGCTACGCCGTTATCCAACCAATTAGAACGTATTGGTGAAATACCGATGTATCATGTTGATGCTATTACGCGACGCGCATCCAGTTTGCAAAAAACAACGCCTGCCATGCCGCCAGTTGCTACAATGCATCCGACAACAGCGGCGAGACTGGCCTTGGCGCATAATGCCATCATTGCGGTGTCACAACTTGGTGAAACGGTTTTAACGACGCTACAACTGGATGAAGCAGTACCACAACAAACGTTGCAGTTGCCCGGCGCTCATCCTAAGACTAGTTTGTTGGGTGGGCTATTTGATACCATTATTGTGGGAAACCACTAATATGGAAGCTCTGTTAAGCGCTTATATGGGTCAAGATATCGCTTATCTTATCTGGACACTCATCAAAATTACTGCCATTGTGGCTCCTTTGATGGGTTGCGTGGCTTATTTGACGTTAGCTGAGCGCAAGATCATTGGCTTTATGCAGTTGCGTTTTGGGCCCAATCGTACCGGATGGTTCGGTTTATTGCAGCCTATGGCAGATGGGTTAAAGTTGCTGACAAAAGAAATTATTGTGCCTTCTGCAGCGGATCGTTTTTTGTTTTTAATTGCTCCGGCTTTGTCAATTATGCCAGCGTTGGCTGCTTGGTCTGTCATACCGTTTACCAATCAGTTGGTTTTGGCGAATATTGACGCATCCTTACTTTATGTAATGGCCATTACTTCATTTGGTATCTATGGCGTCCTTATGGCAGGCTGGGCCGCTAATTCCAAATATGCTTTTTTGGGAGCCATGCGAGCGGGCGCACAAATTATTTCCTATGAATTAGCTATGGGATTTGCCTTGATTGGTGTTGTGATGGTTTCCCGCTCTCTTAATTTAGTGGACATTGTGGCACAACAACAGGTTGGTATATTGGGCATGGGCAGTGGATCCTGTTTAGCGTGGAATTGGTTGCCTTTATTACCTTTATTTTTGGTGTATTTCATTGCAGGATTGGCTGAGACCAATCGAGCGCCTTTTGATGTAGCAGAAGGCGAATCAGAAATTGTTGCTGGGTTTCATGTCGAATATTCGGGTATGGCCTTTGCGGTGTTCTTTTTGGCTGAATATGCCAACATGATTTTAGTATCAGCTTTATGTGCTCTGGTGTTTTTAGGCGGTTGGCTTTCGCCTTTTCCCAGCACAATACCGTTTATTGGTGCGCCCCACTTTTTTTGGTTGGCTCTTAAAGTCAGTGGCTTGCTATATGGTTTTTTATGGATCCGCGCAACTTTACCGCGTTTTCGCTACGATCAGATTATGCGTTTAGGTTGGAAAGTATTTATCCCCATTACGTTAATTTGGCTTGTTGTAATTGGGGTGTGGCTATTTCGTGATCAGTTGATTTAGCCTGCTCACGGGAGGGATATGAAAAATTTTTTTAAAACCTTTTTTCTCACTGAGCTTTTTCGGGGCCTGTGGGTGACTTTGTGTTATTGTTTTACAAAGAAAATTACCATTCAATATCCGGAACAACAAACACCATTATCCCCCCGTTTCCGTGGTCTACATGCCCTACGGCGCTATCCTAATGGTGCAGAGCGCTGCATTGCATGTAAGTTATGTGAAGCTGTCTGCCCAGCGCTAGCGATTACCATTGAATCGGAAGAAAGCGCTGATGGGACACGTCGTACCACAAGGTATGATATTGATCTGACCAAATGTATTTTTTGCGGGTTTTGTGAGGAAGCTTGTCCGGTGGATGCTATTGTTGAGACGGATATTTTTGAATATCATGGCGAAAAACCTGAAGACCTGTATTATACCAAACCGATGTTACTGGCCATTGGGGATGTGTATGAAGCGCATATTACAGCAATCAAAGCAAAAGATGCACCTTATAAATAGAAAGCAACTATGTCGTTGCCGCTGATCATATTTTATTTATTGTCTGCTGTTACGTTACTTTCTGCTTGGCGCGTAATTACAACGCATCATCCTGTACATGCTGTTTTATTTTTGATATTAGCTTTTTTTTCTAGTGCCGGGTTATGGGTGATGCTGCGAGCCGAATTTTTAGCGATTGTTTTACTGCTTATTTATGTGGGTGCGGTGATGGTCTTTTTTTTATTTGTTGTCATGATGCTGAATATCAAAATCGAAAAAATGCGCTTGTCAATTTGGCGCCATGCTCGGCTCGCTTTGCTAGTTGCGTTCATCATGGTCGTCGAGTTGGTACTTATCTTTATGACAGTTAAATCACCCACAATTGATGCAATGCAGGAAAAATTGTTCATCAGCAACAATGCACAAATTTTGGGCACGCAACTTTATACCACTTATCTTTTACCCTTTGAATTGGTATCGTTATTATTGGTATTGGCCATGGTTGCAGCCATTACATTGTCTATGCAGTGTTTGCCGACTGCTAAACCATCAAATCAGCCTAGCGAGCAAGTCAAAGTTAATCGCCAAGATCGTATATATAAAGTGAATTTGAGACATGCTCCATCTGCAAAAGCCGATCAGACGGAGGAAACATCATGTTAACCCTGACACATTTTTTAGTATTCGCCGCCCTTTTATTTGTGATGAGCGTATTGGGTATTTTTTTAAATCAGCGCAACATGCTTGCTTTATTCATGGCTATTGAACTGATGCTACTTGCTGTTAATTTTAATTTTTTGGCCTTTGCTTATTACTTATCAGATTTTGCCGGGCAAATATTTGTATTATTTACCCTAACTGTTGCAGCAGCTGAGCTTGCCATTGGATTGGCTATTGTCGTTTTATTGTTTCGGCGTTCCACTTCGATCCACACAGAGGAAATTAGTCAATTAAAAGGCTAACTTATCTTTTTTGAGCGATTGTTGATGATGATTGTTTGCTTGTTGATTGTTTTATTGCCTTTACTGAGTGCATTAGCAATTGGTCTATTGGGCTGGATCATGCCTCGTCAAGTGGTGTACGGGATAGCGATTGCAGGGGTTGCACTAGCTACTTTGCTATCGCTTTATCTATTGTATTATTTTGTTACTGGGCAAGGCATATCCTCAAACTATGATCTTTATACTTGGTTGACGGTCAACAATTGGCGTTTTTCAATGGGCTTATTAATTGACCCATTAACAGCGCTCATGTGTACTGTGGTGACATCAATCAGTTTGATGGTACATGTTTACTCCATAGGTTATATGGCAGAAGACCCAGGATACAAGCGGTTTTTTAGTTATATATCCCTTTTTACTTTTGCTATGCTACTGCTTGTTGTGAGCAATAATTTCATCCAGCTATTTTTTGGTTGGGAAGCCGTAGGTCTTGTTTCTTATCTGCTGATTGGTTTTTGGTTCAAGCGCGATAGCGCAACTTTTGCAAGTTTCAAAGCATTTGTTGTCAATCGCGTAGGGGATTTAGGGTTTTTGTTGAGCATAGGGTTGATTGCGACCCATTGTGGTAGTGCGTTGGATTATGCACATGTTTTTGCGATAGCTCCGCAATTACAGGGTCTATCCATTATGCTGATCCCCCATGTTCATTGGTCGCTCTTGACTGTTATTTGCCTGTTGCTATTTGTGGGTGCCATGGCAAAGTCGGCACAGTTTCCGCTCCATGTTTGGCTTCCTGATTCTATGGAAGGACCAACACCAATTTCTGCGCTCATCCATGCTGCCACCATGGTCACAGCAGGTATTTTTATGGTATCGCGCCTAAGCCCATTATTTGAATTATCGGATACTGCATTGAATGTCATGCTGATTGTGGGTAGCATCACGGCACTTTTTATGGGAATCTTGGGTATTGTGCAGCAGGATATTAAGCGCGTGATTGCTTATTCAACGCTCTCTCAGCTTGGGTATATGACGGTTGCACTGGGAGCTTCGATTTATTCTATGGCGATATTTCATGTGGCAACACATGCTTTTTTCAAGAGCTTATTATTTTTAGCGGCAGGCGCTGTGATCACGGGCATGCATCATGAACAAGATATGCGCAACATGGGTAATTTGCGTCGTTACATGCCGATTACTTGGGCAACTTTTTTACTCGGTTCGCTTTCTTTGATGGGGGCACCTTTTTTCTCAGGTTTTTTCTCAAAAGAGATAATTATTGAGGCCTTACAGTATTCGAATTTACCAGCCGCTCATTTTGCTTGGGGTTGTATGATGCTTGGTGTACTTGTTACTGCACTTTATACGGGTCGCATGTATTGCATGGTGTTTCATGGCAAAGCCCGTTGGCAGCACTTTGTAATGCCTACTAGCCCAGTCACCATGTGTTTTGACCAAACAAGCGATCAGCCACATGAGCCGGGCTGGTCAATGAAACTTCCGCTGATTCTATTAGCAATTCCAGCTACTGTGATTGGTTACTTAGGCCTGCCGTTGTTGCTACATCAACCGTTTTTTGGGACGGCTATTTATGTGAATGATGCACTGCATCCTGCGCTACAAATGCTCTCCTTGCGATTTCATCAATCGTGGACAATGGGGTTACACGGCCTAATAAGCCCGCAAAGTTTTTTGATTGTACTGGGTATTGGTGTAAGTTGGTTATGCTATATCAAACAACCAAAAATCCCCGAAAAAATCAGTCACACTTACCATCGGCTATACCGATTACTAACATGTCAATATTATATTGATACGCTTTACTTTGCGGTCTTCGCTCAAGGTAGCCAATGGTTAGGCAAAAGGTTATGGCAATGGGGAGATATACGCCTCATTGATGGTTTACTGGTTAACGGTAGTGCTGCCATGATTCACCGTTGTGCCGACCTCATGAGAAAATTACAAACAGGTTTTTTGCCCCGTTATGCGCTAGTGATGATCGTTGGTGTACTGACGTTACTGACTTATATTTTTGGCTGCGGTTATGTACGATAAATTACTCAGTCTAATTATTTGGATGCCTATATTGCTTGGTGTATTAACGCTTGTGATTGATAGGCTAGGCTGTTTGAGCCGATATATGAAGCTATTTGCCTTGGCCAGTGCATGCTTGAGTTTTATTGGTGTAGTCCTGCTTTATTTTACTTTTGATCCCTTACAAGGCTCCATGCAATGGGTTGAAATCCGCCCTTGGATTGAGGCGATTCATGCCAACTATCACTTGGGTGTAGATGGTATCTCGCTAATACTTGTGCTTCTGAATAGTTTGATTACTTTAATCGTGGTATGGGCAAATTGGCGTACGACCTTTCATCACGCTGCACAGTATCTGGCGTGTTTTTTGATTATGTCTGGCCTAATTAATGGGGTATTTTTAGCGCTGGATACTTTGCTTTTTTATGTCTTTTTTGAATCCATGCTGATTCCTATGTACCTGATCATTGGGGTATGGGGCGGTTCGCAACGCATTTATGCGGCTTTTAAATTTTTTCTTTATACCTTGCTTGGTTCTTTATTGATGTTAGTGGCTATGATTTACTTATACCAACTAACACAAGATAGTTTTGATTTAGCTGCTTGGCAGCGTTTATATATGCCACTGTCTACCCAAGTTTTATTATTTGTTGCATTTTTTCTGGCTTTTGCTGTCAAAGTGCCAATGTGGCCCTTACATACTTGGCTACCCGATGCGCATGTGGAAGCTCCAACAGGTGGGTCAATGATTCTAGCGGCTATTACTTTAAAAATAGGCGCTTACGGTTTTTTGCGTTTTGCGCTGCCGATTTTGCCGGATGCTTGCCGTTTGTTATCGCCACTGATGGTTGCTTTATCCCTCATTGCGGTCATTTATATTGGCTTCGTTGCACTCGTACAAACCGATATGAAAAAACTGATTGCTTACTCTTCGATTTCACACATGGGTTTAGTTACTTTGGGTTTATTTCTATTTGCAGATGGCCATTTAAATACTTGGGCCGTAGAAGGGGCATTGTTGCAAATGATTTCGCATGGGTTGGTGTCCGCAGCTTTATTTATGGGCATTGGTGTTTTGTATGACCGTACGCATTCTCGTCAAATTCAAGATTATGGTGGTGTTGCAAAACCGATGCCAATTTTTGCATCGTTCATGATGCTTTTTGTGATGGCCAATACAGCGCTACCAGGTACCGCTGGTTTTGTTGGGGAATTGATGATCCTTATTGGGGCGGTACAAACCCATTTTTGGATAGGATGTCTTGCGGGTACCACTGTGGTCTTGAGTGCAGGCTATACATTGTGGCTGTATAAGCGCGTGATTTTTGGGGATGTGATCCATGCATCAATTGCCCAATTAAAAGATGTTAATGCACGTGAATTATGGATTTTAATCTGTTTAGCTGTGGCCATCCTAGGCATGGGTCTATATCCTCAACTGTTGGCCAATACAATCCATCCTACAATTGATCAATTGATTCACCATGTGAATCAACCTAAATTTTAGGAATTGCGATGACTTGGGCAAACCTACTTTTACAACCTGCACTGCCTGAATTATGGCTAAGTGGTGCCATACTCGTATTACTCTTGTTAAGTGTGTTTTATCCTCAAAAACAGCAGCCTTGGATTTACCGACTGTCGCTTTTAAATATTGCCATATGCGCAGGATTACAGTATTGGGTCTTTGCGCAATATCCAGCTCCCATTTATTTATTTTCCGATATGTTTGTGGTTGATGCATTGTCTACTTACTTGAAGTTGGCCATGTATATTGCAACAGCTGGCGTATTACTTTATACCAAACCTTATATGGCAAGTCGCCAGCTCTTGCGGGGCGAATATCTGGTATTGGCTCTTTTTGCGCTACTGGGGATGAATGTTATGGTTAGCGCAGCACATTTACTGGTTGCGTATATCGGCCTTGAAATCTTGTCATTAGCCCTTTATACCCTGATTGCTTTTCAATACACTGCCCGTCTGGCTATTGAAGCAGCCATTAAATATTTTGTGCTAGGTGCCTTAGCCTCTGGCTTTTGCTCTATGGTATGTCTATGTTCTATGGGGCCACGCACACTCTTTATTTACATCACTTATTTGAACAGATTGCCGTTTCATCTTACGAGCCGACCTTACTGGCTTTGAGTGTTGTGTTTATACTTTGCGGTCTTGCCTTTAAATTGGGTGCTGCGCCTTTTCATATGTGGGTACCTGATGTGTATCACGGCGCCCCTTTATCAATTACCCTGATGATTAGTGCGGCACCAAAGTTAGCCATTATAGGTTTTATGATTCGGTTATGGATGGAGTTGCTAGATGGCATACCGATCAATTGGCAAATGCTACTAGTAATCCTTGCTGTTTTGTCCATGACGATTGGGAATATTGCAGCTATCGCACAAACAAATGTGAAACGCATGCTCGCTTATTCAAGCATCGCTCATATGGGATTTTTGCTTCTAGGATTTATGGGCAAAACACCAATCAGTTATGCTGCTGCCTGCTTTTACATAGTGACCTATGTTTTGATGGTGCTAGGTGTTTTTGGTGTGTTACTTGCTTTATCCACAGCAACAAGCGAATGCGAAACGCTGGAAGATTTAAAGGGGCTTAATCAACGCAATAGCTGGTATGCACTCCTTTTATTATTCATGATGTTTTCTATGGCCGGTATTCCACCGATGGTCGGTTTTTACGCTAAATTCAGCGTGATTCGTTCCGTGGTAGGGCTACAGTTGCCTGATCTTCCTTTTGATTTAACAGGTCTGGCTGTTTATGCTGTGACCATGTCTCTGATCGGTGCCTTTTACTATTTACGCATTGTGAAATGTATTTACATGGATAGCAGCACAACGAAAACATCGCCAGTTCGTGTGAATTTGGGTATGCAGATTGCTTTATCAGTCAATGCGCTGGCTGTTTTGCTACTGGGAATTTTACCGAATGCTTTAATGGATATTTGTTTGGCTGTCATGCAAACAAGCAATTTTGCGCTGTCATTTTAAGTTGTTGAAGCATGACATACCCAATACTGCTATTGGGTATGTCACTGGTTTTTATACGTTAACTGCGTAAAGCAATGGCTTCAACTTCGACTAACACACCCTTAGGGAGATCTTTTACAGCAACACAGGAACGGGCAGGGGAAGCATCACCAAAGAAGTTTTTGTACACTTCATTAAATGCTGAAAAATCAGCCATATCGGCTAGAAAGCAAGTTGTTTTAATCACACTACTAAAAGAAGCACCACCTGCCTCTAGAACACCTTGAAGGTTCTTAAGTGCTTGTTCGGTTTGTGCTGCGATGCCACCTAGCACCACTTCGCCTGTTGTAACAGAAAGTGGAATTTGTCCGGACGTAAAGAGCAAATGACCACAAGCAATGGCTTGAGAATAAGGGCCAATAGCGGCTGGAGCATTAGGAGTAGAAATAGTTTTTTTCATGGATCTATCCTCTAAAGTGTCATGTTTATTGCCCGCTCAACAGGTTTTATCCTATTGAGCAGGCGTACTACGTTGCATAAAATAGGTCAATCTTACCGTACATTACTCAGCATTTTACCATCCATTCATTAAAACCCTTACAATGCATCGTTAATGTATTAATGCCTAGCCAAATGGAATGGTATCTTTTGTCAAAGGATAGGCTTTCCTATACTTTTTTGTGCAGCGCACATGCTTACAGTCCAATATTGCTACGCTTTTCTTGATGGCCATTACGATTTTCTGTTAGAAAAGCGCAAGGCTTTATCTCAAAGTGATCGCTTGCGGTTGAAGACGATGACCCATCCTTTACGCCAAGCACAATTTATTGCTGGTCGATTATTGTTGCAACAAGCAGCAAAAAAAGCGGGTTATGCGATAGCTCTAACGGATATGGCGATTCATCCATTTGGGCATCTTTATTTAAGTACTGATTTACGGTGTGCCACAAGCATTACACATAGCCATCATTATGTGGCGGCTGCCTTTAGTGATCGGGGAACATTAGGCATTGATAGCGAATACAAAAAATCCAATCGACCTTTTTTGGCTATTGCGCGCCGTACTTTTAATGCACAGCAATATCGTTGGTTAGTATCATTACCCGATATCCAACAAATGAATGCGTTTTATAGGTTGTGGCTGGAAAAAGAAGCCCGCTATAAAGCGGGTCTGAAAAATCCTGTAACAGGCAATATGCAAAGTTGGTATGATGAAAACTATGCGCATGGCGCATGGTCACTTTGTCCGGTGCGCCTTGTTTTGCATCTGGTTACGCTAACCGATTCAGTTCCTACATAATATGTTTTGTAATATAGCCAGCTGATGCACGTTAGTGATATTTGAAGAAGTCTGGCACAGACTATTAAGGTCTGGCCAGTTTGATTTGTCTAGGCTAAATCAGTTTATGTTAAAACTTATTGACAATGCTGAGTCACTTGAATCAGTATCCGTAGGATCACGAATTAAAGGGTGAATGGCAGGGTATAGGTGAAGGCTATGTTGGTGGTGATGCATTACTTCTTTATAAGTTTGAGAAAAAACACCATCGCTTTCATCAGAGATGGTAACTACAGTCAACTATTCAAATAAAAATCACCATCCCTTCTATTGCTTTATGCTTATAAATACGCGTTATCTTACCTATTGACCTTTCTTACTTTATTCTTCGTTTTTTTAATTTGGAAAAACAAGTAACCTATAAATTTTTTATGATCCAAGGTCTAAAATAGAAAAATAAGCTATAATCGCGTTACTATTACGCAAAAAGGTTGTTTTTATTTTTTAAGTTGTTTATTTATTCAAATAAACTAGCAAGGGTAGTTTTAGGTAATCATGATGAAGGAGTACATGGTGATATCTCATCAAGCTTTGAAACGTTCTTTAGCCCAATTGGGTTTGGCCACACTTACCATGGGTGGATTATCTGATGTGTAGTACTATTAAAATGTTTATGTATAATATTGCCAAAATATGGAAACAAAGCTTCTACAATGGCATCATGTCCCTTGATAAGCGATAGACAGGGTTTGATTGGTTTGCCATCTCTTGTTTCTGCTTTAAGATTCCATTTACCAGAATCAGCGCTTGATTGCTCAGTTTTATCTTAGCTCCATCGGAAGCCAACAGATCCAACTGGTACGACTGGTAAATCAGTATATTCATCAATTACAACAGTTTTCCAGTCTGGATGACTGATTTCACCAAGTGCATCAATAAAATCGGCAGCTCTCACATAGCGATCAGGAACAAATGCACCATCTTTTTTGATCATACGAACAAGATGGGGCATGTCTGTGTATTGACGACAATAATGCTCGAAGTAATCGCTTTTACCCGATACATGAAATTCTTTTAGAATGACATGACACATTGCCATAGCAAGCGCAGAGTCTGTCCCTTGTTTAGGATGCAGCCATATATCTGCAAATTTAGCGCCCTCAGCATAATCAGGAAATACGGATACGATTTTGGTGCCTTTGTAACGAACCTCTGTCATGAAGTGTGCATCTGGTGTACGTGTTTGGGGTACATTTGACCCCCACATCATAATATAGGTAGCGTTATACCAATCGGCTGATTCTGGTACATCGGTTTGCTCACCCCATGTTTGTGGGCTAGCCGGAGGTAAATCACAGTACCAATCGTAAAAGCTTAGGCAAACACCGCCGATTAATGATAAATAGCGGCTACCTGCTGCGTAACTGACCATTGACATGGCTGGAATGGGTGAAAATCCTACTATTCGATCAGGACCGTATTTAGTGGCAGTATAAATATTGGCTGCTGCTACTATATCGTTGATTTCATCCCAAGTCGTTCGCAAAAACCCTCCTTTGCCACGTTCACTTTGATAGCGCTTAACCGTAGCTTGGTCGTTAGAAAGCGCTTCCCAAGCTTGTACAGGCGCAAGTGTTTGGCGATGTTGACGCCATGCTTTTAATAAAGATGAACGTACCATAGGGTGCTTGACACGATTAGCGCTATAAAGGTACCAAGAATACGAAGCCCCACGTGCACAACCGCTCGGCTCATGATTAGGCATATCAGGCCTAGTGCGCGGATAATCCGTTTGTTGTGTTCCCCAAGTAACGATACCGCTTTTGACATAGATTTTCCAAGAACATGAGCCTGTACAGTTTGTCCCATGTGTGGAACGAACAATTTTGTCATATTGCCAGCGACTTCGGTAGGATTCTTCCCACGCACGATCTTCTGCTGTTGTTTGACCGTGCCCATCAGAAAATTTTTCTTTTTTTGCGATAAGAAATTTTAAGCGGTCAATAAACGGATTTCAAATGACGACCTTTTCTGAATATTCTGATGACAATACAAGTATTGCTATAGTTTCTTATTTTCTACGCTCCAATATGGACGAAGAACGAACTTCTGTAAAATGCATCCAAATTAAAGAAACGGAAATGATGCCATATAAAAGCATAAACGCTGAAGAACGAACGCCAGTTAAATCGACCAGTGCGCCAAACATAATCGGTAAAATGAATCCGCCGAGTCCACTAATCAATCCCACGATACCAGAAACAACCCCGATATCTTTTGGATAATCATCTGAAATATATTTAAACACTGAAGCTTTTCCAAAAGCCCAAGCAACTCCCATCGCGAAAAGCAGTAGAGTAAATATTGTAGGAGAAAGACCGATGTGGAATGTTTTATAGCCGTTGATAGTTTGGATGGTAAAGTCTGTTTGTGGGTAAGACATCACAAACAAACAAATCCAACTTACCCACAGCACCCACCATGTTACAGCATGTGCTCCATATTTATTTGATAACCATCCACCTACTGCTCGAAGCACACCTCCTGGTAGAGAAAAACAAGCTGCTAATAATGCGGCTGTTGTTAAGTTAAAACCATACTCTGAAACATAGTATTTAGTCATCCAGAGTGATAACCCAACATATCCCCCAAATACGATCGAATAATATTGACAATATTTCCACACTTTTTTATCTTGTAATACCTGCAATTGATTGGCAATTGGTACACTATTACTGATGTGATGGCTTGTATCAGTAAAACTGAACATCCAAAAAATCAGTGCAGTAACTAGCATGGCAACAGCATAGACTTTAGGTACCATTGCCCAACCAAAGATAACTATAATTGACGGTGCTACAAATTTTGTTAATGAAGCCCCTGAATTGCCAGCACCAAAGATTCCCATTGCCAATCCCTGGCGCTGTTTGTCAAACCATCGCGCAACATAGGCAATGCCAACTGAGAATGACCCACCCGCTAATCCGACGAATAGACCCAAGACTAAGAATTGCCAAAATTTGGTCGCTTCTCCGATCAACCATATAGGTACAATACAGGCTAACATCAATATGAAAAACACAATTCGACCACCGTATTTATCAGTCATCATCCCAAGCGGTAAACGGATTAGTGATCCTGACAAAACAGGCATCGCTGTTAAAAGGCCAAACTCCGTTTCGCTAAGTCCGAGTTTTGCTTTGATGGGTATACCAATGACTGCAAACATCATCCAAACTGCAAAACAAATAGTAAAAGCAAATGTACTGGATGAAACAACTGATAATTGTGCTTTTGTAAATATCATGAGCTCCGATAGCTTATTTAAAATTAGCAAGCCTATTCTACAATGATTGTAGAATATACCTATTTTTTTTAAATCATTTTGTTTTTTTGCATCAAAATTACAAAGATTGCCGCAAGCGATAATGGTGTTGGGTATCTTGCCGTATTACGTTGAATATTTAACCAAAACAAACTGGGTGTGTCAGGAACTGACCACTTTGTATCAATCTCATAGTATATTTTTGATAAGATGGCAACTAATCAACTTCAACAAACTTCTATAACAGTCTTCGGTGTTGTATTAGCTGGCGGTCAATCTCATCGAATGGGCATGGATAAAGCTATACTCAAAATTGGTACGGAAAACTTTTTGCAGCGTTCACGCAAAGTACTTCTTGAGGCGGGTAGTCAACATGTTGTACTTAGTGGATGCCGTAGAGATCAATGGCAAGATCATGTTGTATTGGATCTTTATGCAAAAGCAGGTCCGGTTAGCGGCATTGTTTCAGTTGTTACATGGATTACGTCGCATTTTTCAATGCCACTTGAAGTGTTAATTGTACCAATTGATATGTCATTGCTCAAACCCGATGTACTGAATCATTTACTTATTAACAGCCAATTTTTTGATGGCTGTATAATAGCTCAAAATATGCTGCCTCTTGTTTTGTGTTCAACTCCTCGTGTTGTGTCTCATTGTCGAACTGTAATGTTACGGCTTAAAAATGGTCTTTCATGCTCCATCAAAAACTTTATTAAGCCATTGCATATAAATCAGTTACCTACATCCTCCTCTTTAACTTCCATGCTAAAAAATATTAATACCATTCAAGAATGGAAGAATTTTGAAAAAAATGATGCCAGGGAAGTGAATTGAGAAATTAAGGTAGCTACAAATAAAACTACGTTAGTTATCAACGAATTAGTTAGTGACAGCGAGATTTTGATATCCTCAACAAACTTTTTGTTGTTGCTTGAGGAGCTATTTTATGTGCACAAATTTTAATTGCATTAATAGTAAACTGGCTATTGATAGGCACTATCAATCACCATCTGGTTTTTTTGTTCCCGATGTTTCAGCAATATACGTTAACTCCATTGCTGCTTTATCGACTAATTCTTCAGGCAGTTTTTTTTGTACTGATACCCCTAATTTTTCAAGTGCTTTGGCTTGTTTGATTAGATTATTCTTACCACAATAAAATTGCCCCATTGCTCTATCAAAAATTTCTTTTGATTTATCAATGGATTGCCCAATGCCCAACAAATTTTCCAAAAAGCCAGTTAGTTTTTGATGAAATTTACTAGCTTGTTCTGCCAAGATCTTGGTGTGTGTATTTTGTTCCTCAAATCGCCAAAGCTGCTTGACAATATTTAAACTGGTCAATAAAGTTGTTGGTGTCGTCACTAAAACATGTTGCTCTTCAATGGCTTTTTGAAACAAGCTATCATTTGCACGCAAGGCTTCAACAAAAGCCGACTCAATGGGAATGAACATAAAAACCATTTCTGGAGAATTTAGTCCTGGCAGTTTAAAGTAATCCCGATCAGACAATTCTTTGATGCGATCGCTAATGGCTCTTACATGTTCGTCCAAAGCCATTTTACGTGTTGCTTCGTCCTCTGCTCTGACATAGCGAAGGTAAGCATTGAGCGATACTTTGGCATCAATGATCAGATGTTTATTTTGAGGTAAACGCACTACCACATCTGGGCGTCGATTACCCTCTACCATACTAAAATGCTTTTCTGTTTCAAAATCTTTGCCTTCACGCAATCCTGAACATTCAAGGACATTGCCTAATACTGTTTCGCCCCATGTACCTTGCTGTTTAGCGTGACCCTTTAAGGCGGTAGCCAATTCATGGGCTTCTTTGGTCATGGCTGAGTTTAAGTCTTTAATATGCCGCAACTCGTTTTGCAAAGTTGCCTGTTGCGCAATATCTTGCTTATACATTTCCTCCAATTTTTGCTGGAAGGTTTGAATGTTACTTTGAAGCGGCGTGAGTAATTGCGAAAGATTGACTTGATTTTGCTCGGTAAAGCGTTTGGCTTTTTCTTCTAAAATGTCATTAGCTAATACCTTGAACTGATTTTGTGCTGATTGTGCCAACGCCTCAGCTTGTTTTTTAGTTTCTTCGGCTGTATTGAGCTGAATACGGTACTCAACGACTGTTTCGTTGAGTTGATGGATAGTTTGTTGAGCAGTTTTATTGGTTTTAAGCAACTGAAGCAAGATCATGCTCAAGATCGATATGGTCAGTAGTGCTAAGGATAAGACGAGATAAATCATTGATGGCTCCACTATTCTCCCATGATAACATTCATTCTGGTTTCTTAATGTTTTTCTTGGTTTAAGCCATGACTCCTTAAAGATATCCTAAAACGGATACACGAATGATTGATTTAATTAGGTGTTTTGCAATACTTTAAGCTAAAGATGCCAACCTCATCAAGTTTTGATTTCCTGTTGTAAAATATTGTCAACCAATTTATAAACCGTTGTTTGCCATTTCTCTTGTGGCCATTTCTCGCAAGGCGGATGATCACGCTGTTTGGCACGTTCAACGGCCGAACGAATTTTCTCAATAGTCATTTTTCGATTGTTAATGGTTTTGTCATAATTCGGCATGTGTTCTGCTAGTCGTTTTTTTAATTGATGATCCGAAGTAATGTTTACTCCTTTTTCAAAGTGAAAAAGAAGCCAATATTCGAATTTTGGATTACTGAGAGCTAAGTGATAATTATTTTTTTGTTTTGACCATTCATAAAGAGCATTGAGTTGTTCTTTGTTCCAGCTGTCTTTATCAACGACTAACCATGCTTCGTCGGTAGCCTTAATTGATCCTTTTTCCTTAAGGTGGCTTTGCATGCATTCTAAGACGGCATTTGGTGCACTATGTTTGCTTGTCAGGCAACGCACAAAAACAGCCAAGTTTTTTTCCATTTCATTAAAAAGATTAAAGTAAGCAGGTTCTGTTTTTTGCCTTCGGTGACGATTAAAAACTGCTTGCCATAAGGTAATGCTTGAGAATATCGCTCAAATTTTCTGCGTTCTTTAGCCATTACTATATTTCCTAGGCAATCTCTTCGACAGCCTGACTATTGACAAAATGATTGCCCATTAGAATATGCGGAATACCGCGGAGCCGACCTTGCAGGTAACTTTTTTTGATATCTTTATCGTATCGGATATCCTTATAATCACTAAAAGGTATCAGCATTGATGACCCGGAATGCTTGCGTTCAGCAACCCATATTTCATCGCGACGTAGCAAATGTTGATCCATTAAAAACACATCATGCGTGGTTAGCAGAAGTTGAGATCTTGTTTTATCTGAGCAATTTGCTAAGTAGGCCTCAAGCAGGCGGCGAGTCAGTAGGGTATGTAAACTGCGATCAATTTCATCAATAACAAAAACTTTTTTTGCATTTGACGCAGTGAGCGCAAAAAAAGCAGGAAGCAGATCTAAAACACGTTGAGAGCCATCTGATTCTTGATCAATATCGAACGAGACTTCTGTGCCATCTGCTTTACGATGATTGGCAACCAACTCTCTAACACTTAGTTGTTTATTTTGACAAGTTATAAGGCAACGCTTGTTTTTCCATAGCCGCACTCTAATTGTTTCCCCCTCTTGTATTTTATCCAGTACTTCCTCCTGAAATAACTGCTTAAAGGGTTCTGATAGATGCATCTCTTCCAAAGCAATCGGTTTTTCGCCAAGACGGGCGATACCTGTATCGAGTTGTGGCAACATGTCGTTCATCGTATTATGCAATGAACCGCTTTCATTCATAAATTTATCGAATGGTCCAAAGCGCGAATCGGGCGCAATCAGTACTAGATGTTTTGCAAACCAATCGTAGACAGGTTTAAAGTGCTGCAAATTCAACAATACAGTGCTTGTGAGAAATAACTGGTTATTGCGTGTGCTTTCAAAAGTAAATTTTAGACGCCCCTGTTCAGTTAGTGATTTATCATATTTGATCTTACCGCACGAACGTGTATAAAGCGTTTGTTCGCGATTGCTGAATATTTTGGTCAGTTTTTCTTCCAGAACTTGCTTATGATTGACAGAGAATGCAAATCCATAAATAGTTTTATCTACCAATATTTCTAGCGCAAATCGGGTAGGTTGCTCAACTTTAACATCATCTAGCAGAAAATTTTTAACAGCAATATCGCTATCTGGCTCAGTGCCTCTAACGATGATTTTTCTGACAAAATGGAGCGCCTTAAAAAAATTGGTTTTTCCAGAGGCATTACCGCCATAAATAGCTGTGATAGGCAATATTCGGGTACGATATTTACCCAACTTAGGGACTCTATTGCCATGTTGTCGTTCTTTACTGGCAATCATGGAGAAAGTAACCGGATCACGGAATGACATCCAATTCTCGATTGAGAAACGAATTAGCATTTCTTTACTCCTTTTCTATAAGCATAATTGTACTATGATTCGTTATTTTTTCATAATTAAAGAGCAAAAATCACATTATTTACAGTAAAAACGAGCTCAATAATAGTTTGATCCGAATAAGCAACGGATGATTCTCAGCAAAAACAGTATCATCCTGACTCGATAAATGGTTTTTTCTTGCGAAAATGGCGATTTTTCAACAAAATCAAACTTTTAAAATCAACAGGAATTAGGGCTTGACTCAATCATCATTTTTCAACTTAATGGCTCAAAATCAGGCATACTAACGCCTCTTCATTCTGCTTTTACATTACCCATGGCGACAAAATATGCCTGATGAACTCCTAAAAAAACTACAAGCGTTTCGTCTAGAGTACTTTCCAGCCCATCGCGAAAAGTTTGCTCATTTAGTCAAAGCTGGGCAACGCCCTAAGATTCTCTTTTTGGGTTGTTCTGATTCCAGAATCGTTCCGGATTTATTAATGGGTACGGGGCCTGGTGATTTATTTGTGATCAGAAATGTGGGGGCGATTGTGCCGCCTTATGATGTTTCGCACGGCATGCATGGCACTACTGCAGGCATTGAGTTTGCTGTCTTAAGTTTACAAGTTGATAAGATTATTGTTTGTGGGCATAGTCACTGCGGGGCGGTGCAGTTAGCATATGACGGAGTGCCTCAAGGAGCTGTTAATCTTGCTTCATGGATTAGCTTGTTGGATGAAGCGTTATTACCTCCTCCCAAGACGGATGCTTTATTAAGAAAAGTGGAGCAGCGTGCCATTATTTTGCAATTAGAGCGCCTAATGAGTTTTCCAATGGTCAAGGCTAAAGTTGAGGCTAACCGACTAACCTTGCATGGTTGGCATTATGTGATTGAGCAAGGCGAAGTACATATTTTAGATGTTGCTAAACAATGCTTTATACCAGCTCACGATACATGGTAAGGAAAACGCTATTGCTTTATACCATTCATCCTTAAAAAGGTATGAGCCAATCGGTCAATTGCATTAAATGTTGCAAACAATACCGCAAAAAGCCAGATAGTAGCCCTGATGCTAAAAGTGCAATGAGCAACCATGTACCATAGGGTTCAGTGCGAGCGTATAGATCAGCATAATGACGATTAAAAAGTAAGCTTTGCATGATACGACCGCCATCCATCGGCAAAATCGGTAATAGATTAAATACCATCAGCAGGTAATTAATGTGTATACCAGCTTGACTCATCAACATAAAGGGTAGCGCAAATTCACCCGTCATATTCAACGCTAGGTGATGCAAGACCCCCCAGCTTAATGCCATGAAGAAATTAGCTAATGGTCCTGCAAAAGCTACCCAAGCCATATCTTGCCTTATTCGTCGAAACCGTGCTGGATTGACTGGCACTGGTTTTGCCCATCCAAAAATCCAACCGCCTAATGCAATGGATAGAGCCGGAACAATAATCGTGCCAAGCGGGTCAATATGTTTGAGTGGGTTCAGCGTCATTCTGCCTGCTAAATAGGCTGTATCATCGCCAAAGCGTCGTGCAGCATAGGCATGAGATGCTTCATGGATGGTAATAGCCAAAAGAACAGGTAGTGCGTAGATGATTAAAAACTGAATGGTTTCAGGTTGCATGACCGACTATCCTATCATCATTATTGCTTTGATTGTGTGATGAAGCTACTGGCAGCCAACGGTACCAAACGTAAGGTGCGTGACTCGGTAATGCGGGTGAAAAGCCGACCATTCTGCCATCAGCAGATGGTGCGTGAAAGTCACTACCGACACTGACTTCCAAATTAAACTGCTTGGCATAGTCTACGTAATGTTGGATTTCTGCTACCGAATACCTAGCACTACCGGCTTCGATGGCTATGCCGCCTAAAGCATAAAAAGTTTGCAGAAGTTCAGTTATTTGCTTGGCAGTTAGACCATAACGGCTCGGATGCGCTAAAACAGGAATACCTTTTGCGTGGCGTATCCAAGCCATCACATCCGGTAACGATGCCCAATGATGCGGGACATAGCCGATCTTGCCTGGTGTTAGGTAATAGCGAAATACTTGATGCGTTGTATCAAATAGGCCGATTTTTACGAGGTACCGCGCAATATGCAATCGGCCGACTAGAAGTGGATTTTTAGCATAGTCTAAAGCACCCTCATAAACACCCTCAATACCATGTTCTACAAAAAGGTCATGCATTTTTTTTAGGCGCATTAATCGCCCAGATCGAACTGTTTTAAGACCCTGTATCAATTCAGGGCAAGTTGGATCAATGCCTAGGCCTACAATATGCAGAGTCTGCGTGTTTTGCCAAGTTGCTGAAATTTCAACACCCTTGACAAAGGGTAAGCGCAATGCTTCAGCATAATCATGAGCTTCTGCCAAACCATCGGTACAATCATGATCGGTTAAAGCAAGTAATGCAGCACCATTATTGTAGGCAGTTTGAACAAGTTCAGTAGGGGATAAGACACCATCCGAATAGTAAGAGTGACTATGTAAATCAATAGGTATTTGGGCTAACGCATGGGTACAAGACATAATAAACTTGTGATCAGTGAATGAAATGTACACTCATAAAACCTACCTCTAACCTACACAATTTATGATTAAACAGCCAGCGATTGAGCTTTTGCCCAATAATGGCTGCCATCAATTAATTCTTCGCGTTTCCAAAGCGACACTTGCGTTTTGATCTGATTCATCAGAAATTGCACGGCTTGAAAACCCGCTTCGCGGTGCTGTGTGCCAACTAATACCAGCACAATCGGCTCGCCAGGCAATAATTCGCCGATGCGATGAATGATACGGCAAGCAATGATTGGCCAACGCTTCGAAGCTACATGCGCGATGTTGGTTATTTCTTGTTCGGTCAATACAGGGTAGTGTTCAATACAAAGTGCACGCAACGGTACTGCAGCATCATGAGAGCGTACCACACCTTGAAAGGCAACAATGCCACCAATATCTGGATGCTGTGAACGCAACATAGCTTCTTCTTGCGCCAAATCAAATGGGCTATGCTGTATCGTGACATGTAACCACATCGCCTTATATTTTCCTTGTCAAGGTGATACAAATTAGGTCTAACTTGAAGAGGTTTATGGGGTTGTTATCCGCCTGTGACAGGGGGTAAGAAAGCCACTTCAGATCCGTCTGGAATAGCCGTTGGTTCCTCAATCACTTGGTGATTGAGCACAATACGAAAGACATTTTGTTCAGACAAAGCATTTGCCCAATCGTCACCGCGTGCCCTGAGCTGCTGCAATAATTCGTGACTATCTTGACCCGACCAAGCCAACGTTTCCTCATGGCACTGCAATAATTCGCGTAATAACCCAAAATACCGAATCGTAATCATCTCTTGTTTATCTATCTACCTTGCTGCTTGGCGGTTAACGTACCACTGCTGCAAAATTGATAAAATATTGTTAACCAACCAATATAACACCAAACCTGCCGGGAAGAAGAAAAACATCACCGAAAAAGCAATCGGCATAATCTTCATCATTTTAGCCTGCACCGGGTCAGCCGGTGGCGGACTTAAGTATGTCTGAGCGACCATGGTAATCGCCATTAAAGCTGGCAGGATGAAAAAAGGATCCGGACGTGACAAGTCATGAATCCAACCAATCCAAGGCGATTGGCGCAGCTCAACTGAGGCTAGTAGTGCCCAATAAAGGCCAATGAATACGGGAATTTGTATCAAGATCGGTAAGCAGCCCCCTAAAGGATTGATCTTTTCTGTTTTATAAAGCTCCATGGTTGCTTGCTGCATCTTGATTCGATCATCACCAAAGCGTTCTTTGAGCTGCTGTAATTTCGGGGCAATCGTTCGCATTTTTGCCATGGATCGGTAAGAAGCGGCAGTTAACGGGTAAAACAGTGCTTTAATAATGAGGGTTAATAGCACAATTGCCCAACCCCAATT
The DNA here is from genome assembly GCA_016699915.1 of Neisseriales bacterium. NCBI lineage: Bacteria > Pseudomonadati > Pseudomonadota > Betaproteobacteria > Neisseriales > Neisseriales bacterium. The sequence continues at coordinate 229,653 of CP064990.1, forward strand.
GCAGGCTAAATCCTGCAGTTTGGTCAACGACCAAAATAAAGGTGCGGCAAAAATATGAACCCAGCCGTAATCTTTGGATAATTCCAGCCCAGGTGTGATATGCGTAAGGAGGTCATATTCTTGAGGTCCTGTAAATAAGGTCATATTAAAGGACTTTTTGGATCCTGGCTTAATCAGGGCAAGGGGTTTTAGTACGCCTGCTGAGTACAAATTATTTTGTAGGGCGTTGACATCAAAATAACAATTTTTTGCACAAGCATTATGTTTACCAGACGGCTGAAAAATCCATGCGGAGAGAAAATGATGCTGAATCATAGCGATCCAGCCATCAGTAGCCTGATTGGGATATTCGGCTTTAGCGCTATCCAAGTCTTCAAAATCAATCTTTTGGAATTGATCTTTTTTGGTGTATAGCGCAGGCCCTGTGAAGGTTGAAGTGAGGCTTGATTCGCCCTCTGGCGTTTGATTGCCACGCAAAAAGCGGTAATAGGCTGTTAAAGATAGGGGCTTATTGAGGCGATTATCAATATCATAGCGCACATCAATAACATAGCTACCGCGATGAAAAGAATAGACTTTATCGACTTGAATACCAGCCAATGGTGGGGCATGTAGACGAACCGTTATGTGATCCCCTTTTAAGGTGTAATGCTCTTTTTCTGCTGTAAAGACTGTTTTATGGGTAGGTAGATCCATTAGGGTTTTATCGGTACTGGTTAGCCCGGTTTGTGCAATATAAATATGACCTTTTTTATCCGAGAGTAATTCAAACGGTTTACCAGTATCAATGGCTGAGTGGTGTTTAAGAAGCGATAAGGTTCTCAAATCGCCTCCCATGGTATCAATTTCAGCTTTCAGTACATCGGTTGTAACAACAATACGTGTTTTACTGGGTAGTGAACTGGCTTCAGATAAGGCCGTGGAGGCTACCGTATTGGGTTCGGCAGTTTTTACTGTGGGTAATGTCGCTATACTTTGTGTGGGTGTATAGGTAGGCGGGAATAAGTAAGTCCAGCCGTACAATAAGGCGGCACTCAAACCAACAAACACCAGTAATTTTTTTAAATCCATGGATAGAGCACTCTTGTGTTAGGGAACAGGGTCATAACCGTGACCACCTAATGGGTGACAACGTAAGATCCGTTTGAAAGCTAACCGTATACCTTTTCGTGTGCCATAGCGCACAATTGCACCTATCGCATATTCAGAGCAAGTGGGTACATAACGGCAACGTGCTGGTAAAAGGGGACTAATGGCGACTTGATAGCCACGAATCACACCGAGTAAAACGTTGAGCCATAGCCGATGAATCCATAACATGCCTCCTTGCCATCGAAGCAGGTTACTACGGTTTTCATGCGACCAGTTCAGTTGCTGTCTATCGAATCGCTTTTTCGAGCTCATATAGCGCTTCCCAAAATGCTTTTTGCTTGGTTTTATCATACACACAGCGGGATTGAATCACGATATCCACAGCAGGAAATCCTGCCTGATGCAGGCGAAACCATTCTCGAACAATCCGTTTAATGCCATGACGTTTACAGGCATGCTTATTGATTTTTTTGGCAACACTCAATCCTAATCTGGGCTCTTGTTGTGCATTAGGCAAGACATAGATGCGAAAAAATGCATTCGAAGCTGTACGGTGACTTTTCAGCACCAACTTAAACTCGGTTGATCGCAATAGGCGCTTTGTCTTATCGAAACGGAGTATCAATGACGCTACACGGCTAAACGTTTGCGACCTTTGGCGCGCCGAGCAGCCAATACAGCACGACCACCACAAGTTCTAGATCGAACAAGAAAACCATGGGTACGTTTCCTGCATATCACAGAGGGCTGGTAAGTACGCTTCATAACGGTGCCATCCAAATAAAAAAGCTTAATATGGGCTATTACACAGTGAACTGGGTGGTTTGTCAATGGTTAAATTCGATAAATTCTGTGGATAACTTTGAGCCAACCATGTAATATGTCACAAGATTCTGCCATCCGTTTGGCATAGTTTTCAGGTTATTAAAGACTATTAAAGATTGCAGCATATTCCATGGATTTAGCGAATTTTTGGGCCAATTGCCTCACTCGCCTTGAAGGCGAGCTGTCTCCGCTTAAATTTAAAACGCTCGTTGAACCCTTATTGCTTGAAACGCACCAAGAAAGCGAAAGTGAATTAGCGTTGATTGCACCCAATCAATTTATTTTAGAAGCGGTTCAAAAAGAAAAGCTATTGGTGTGTATTGAAAAATGGGTCACCGAAGCGGGGCAAGATAAAAAAGTGGTGCTGAAATTGGCTCCTTTACCTCATAGGACTCAAGCGACCCATGCCCCATTGCCCCATGTCCATGTTGTTGCCAATCCGATTGCCTCCGATACACCAAACGCTCATCTTGCTCTACGCAAAAAACACAGCAAAACAGGTCTTGATAATTGCTTTACTTTTGACACGTTGGTGGTTGGCCGTAGTAATGAATTGGCTCACGCTGCAGCATTACAGGTCGCTGGCAATCCTGGAGATAAGGTTTATAACCCGCTTTTTATTTATGGGGGCGTTGGCGTGGGCAAAACCCACCTGATGCAGGCCATCGGAAATCAGATCTATCATCATCAACCCCAAGCTAATATTCGTTACATTCATGCACAAGACTTTGCGCAAGACATTATTCACGCCTACCAGCACAAGGGATTTGAACTGTTTAGAAATACCTATCAAGCCGTGGATTTACTGCTGATTGATGATATTCAATTTTTAGCAGGCAAGCAAAGAACCATGGAGGAATTTTTTTATATTTTCAATACCTTGTTGACAAATCAAAAGCAAGTGGTGATTACGGGCGATGTTTTTCCTAAAAAAATTGGTTCCGATAAAAAACTCATGGATAAACGCTTGATCTCGCGTTTTTCGTACGGCTTGACCATCCAGATTCTCCCTCCCGAATTGGAAATGCGGGTAGCGATTTTACTGAAAAAAGCAGACATGACCAATATAACGATCAGTAACGAAGTAGCTTTTTTTATTGCCCAACATATTCGAGCCAATGGGCGTGAGTTGGAGGGTGCTTTAAAACGAGTCAAGGCATTTGCGGGATTTCATCGGCGACCCATCACTATTGAATTTGCCAAAGAAGCCCTAAAAGATATCATTGCAGCCAACGTACAGCATATTACCGTGGAAATGATTCAAAAGACAGTAGCCGATTTTTATAAAATTCAATTATCGGATATGTATAGTAAACGACGTATTCGCACGATCACCAAACCGCGTCAAGTGGCTATGTTGTTAACAAAAGAGCTGACCCAGTCTTCTTTACCGATCATTGGCAGAGCATTTGGTGGCAGGGATCATTCAACGGTGTTACATGCTTGTCATACGATCGGCGAGCAGTGCAAACACGATGAAACACTGGCCAAAGAAGTGGAACTGTTGCGAGCCATGTTGCAGTATTGATTCTTAACTTGCATAAGATGAGGGAGTTGAACTGATGATCATTTTACAAACTCAATGCGATGCTTTGCTCAAACCCCTCCAAACGGTGGCTGGTATGGTTGAGCGCCGACATACGTTGCCCATTTTGTCGAATGTGTTAATTGAGCAGACCAATAATGCTTTACATATTACAGCAACTGATTTGGATATCCAGATTAGTACGCGTAGCCCAGCATTTGCTAGTGAAGACTTTAGCTTGACAACTTCAGCTAAAAAGTTGCTGGATATTTTACGGGCGATGCCAGAACAAGCTACATTATCACTAGATCAGCAAGCAGAACGCCTTGTTTTAACATCAGGTAAAAGCCGTTTTAATCTGCAAACTTTACCAGCAAAAGACTTTCCAAAGCTTGAAATGGAGCCTGAGACATTAGCCACTTTTACTCTGTCACAGCAGCATTTACATCAATTGTTGTCCCTCGTGCAATATAGTGTTGCTTCCCAAGATATCCGCTATTACTTAAATGGGTTACTGCTACAAACGCGTGCTAAGCAATGCCATTTTGTTGCAACCGATGGACACCGCTTAGCTTACGTGCAAACGGCGCTTGACGACACCATGCCAGATTTAGAGCTGATTTTGCCTAAAAAAACAGTAACCGAATTATATAAACTCTTATCCTTTGATGCAGATCAAACCATTACGGTGAAGTTGTCCGCTAAGCAAGCAGTTTTTGAATTTAATGCTATACAGATTATCAGCAAGATGATTGATGGCAAGTTCCCCAATTATAATGACGCCATTCCATTGGATAACGATAAAATTTTTCTGGCCAATCGACTGGATTTACTGCATGCTTTGCAGCGTGCTGCGATTTTAGCCAACGAAAAAGAGCGCAATGTTAAACTGTCTTTAAAGCCCAATGCTTTATCGATTGTGTGTACCAATAGTGAAAACGAAGAAGCTGAGGAAGAACTGGAGATTGCCTATCAAGGCGAAGCCATGACTATTCATTTTAATGTGAATTACCTACTGGATCTATTGAATAATTTATCCGATGATACGTTGCAATTGGCTTTAAGCGATAACCGTCATCCGGCTTTATTTGTGGTGCCAGGGAACCCTAATTTTAAATATGTGGTCATGCCATTACGGGTTTAATCCATATGCTAGCTTACCCACTTTGAATCAATGATTAGGATAAGAAAACTTGATGACTGAGCAAAAATATGATGCAGAGAGTATTAAGGTACTCAAGGGGTTAGATGCAGTTCGTAAGCGCCCCGGTATGTACATTGGCGATACTTCTGATGGGACAGGCTTACACCATATGGTGTTCGAAGTCTTGGATAACGCCATTGATGAAGTCTTAGCTGGCCATGCTGATACCATCCATATCACGATTCACCCCGATTATTCGGTGACGGTTGAGGACAATGGGCGAGGCATTCCAACGGATATACACCAAGAAGAAAGGCGCTCAGCGGCCGAAGTGATTATGACCGTACTGCATGCGGGTGGGAAATTTGATAACAACAGCTACAAAATCGCAGGTGGATTACATGGAGTTGGCGTATCGGTTGTCAATGCTTTATCGGATTGGCTCAAATTAAAAATATGGCGTGATGGCCATATTCATGAAATGGAGTTTCGGCAAGGTGAGCCCGTGAAGCCACTGCATCAAACAGGCGATACGACCCATTGTGGTACGGCTGTTACTTTCATGGCTAGCGCTGAAGTGTTTGGGGCAATTAGCTATCGCTATGACATCTTAGCCAAACGGATTCGAGAATTGTCTTTTTTAAATCATGGCGTCAAGATTATGTTGACGGATCAAGTCAGTGGCCAAGAGGAAGTATTTTTGCTATCAGGTGGGGTTGCTGGTTTTGTCCAATACATGAACCGCAACAAAACGCCTTTACATTCGACTGTATTTTATGGAGCTGGTGAAAAATCGGGTACTGCAGTGGAAGTGGCGATGCAGTGGAATGATTCGTATCAAGAAAATATTCAGTGTTTTACCAACAATATTCCCCAGCGCGATGGGGGATCGCATTTGACTGCGTTGCGCCAAGTCATGACGCGGACGCTAAATCACTACATTGATGAGCAGGACATTGCAAAAAAAGCCAAGATTGAAACGACTGGGGATGACATGCGGGAAGGTTTAGTATGTGTTTTATCCGTGAAATTACAGGATCCTAAATTCAGCTCACAAACCAAAGATAAGTTGGTCTCCAGTGAAGTTAGTCCCATCATCCATGAAGTCATCGGTGAGGCACTCAAGAACTTTTTACTGGAAAACCCAGTTGATGCTAAGGTGATTTGTGGCAAGATTGCAGAAGCTGCCCGGGCAAGGGAAGCTGCTCGTAAAGCGCGTGAAATTACCCGCAGAAAAAGCGTTTTAGATGGATTACGATTACCAGGTAAGTTGGCCGATTGCCAAGAAAAAGATCCGGCTCTATCCGAATTATATTTAGTGGAGGGCGACTCGGCGGGTGGATCCGCAAAACAAGGTCGTGATCGAGCTTTTCAAGCCATTTTGCCCTTAAAGGGGAAGATCCTGAATGTGGAAAAAGCGCGTTTTGATAAAATGCTCGCTAGCCAAGAAATTGCAATATTGATCACCGCTTTAGGTTGTGGCATTGGTAAGGCAGAATATGATGTAACTAAGCTACGCTACCACCGTATCATCTTGATGACCGATGCGGATGTGGATGGGGCACATATTCGCACGTTGCTACTGACTTTCTTTTACCGCCAGATGAGTGAGTTGGTTGAAAACGGCCATATTTATATTGCACAGCCACCCCTTTATAAAGCTAAACAAGGTAAGCTGGAACGATACCTGAAAGATGATGTGGAGCTGAATCAATATTTATTAACTTTAGCTTTGGATAAGGCGACCTTTATCCCGCGCCGTGGGGCAATGCCGCTTGATCAAACTGTTTTAGCCGATATAGCTCATCAATATTTATTAGCTCGTGCCGTGATGGAGCGGGAAAGCCATGCGATTGATCCTTTGATATTGGAGGCCATGCTCCATACGGGTCCTTTATCACTCCTAACATATGAAGCAGCGATGGATAGCTTAGATGCTTTAGAACCCTTAATCACCAAGCAGGATATAGCTCTTTCACTGATGAAGGATGAAAAAAATAACGCTGAATATATTCAAGTTACCCGACGCTTACATGGCAATACGGTCACTACGCATATCAGCCAACCATTTTTGGAAAGCCAAGATTATGCTGTACTGTGCAAAACAGCACATGTTTTGAATCAATTCGTTCAAGAAGGTGCTCATATTTGTAAAGGGGAAACGCAACAGCCCGTGACGGATTTTGGGATGGCTTTAGACTGGTTGCTTGCTGAGGCAAGACGCGGTGTGAGTATTCAACGCTATAAAGGGTTAGGGGAAATGAATGCGACACAGCTGTGGGAAACAACGATGGATCCCTCGGCGCGTCGCTTATTGAAGGTTAACATAGCCGATGCGATTGCAGCGGACGATGTTTTTACTACCCTCATGGGGGACAATGTTGAACCAAGACGCGCTTTTATTGAACGCAATGCCTTGTCCGCGTCCAACATTGATATTTGAGAAGTAAGAGGCTTTTCCTTGACACGCTTGCCTGATCACGCCATTTTTACCCTATTGCGGCTGCTGGATGATGGCAAAACCCATGCTATAGAGGTGCTGACTCAAAAGCTGTGTTGTTCGCCTGCGGTAATGAGAGAGCTGATCACCCAACTGCAAACCACCTATGGGGTGAGTATTGACACTTTAGCCAATGGGAGCTATCGGCTGCATCGCCCTTTTGAATGGTTAGCAGAAGATAGGGTTTATGCTTTGCTTACGCCGCCTGCTCGTCATGTGTTTACTTTGTCGTTTGTGGATGAAGTCTCCTCTTCCAATACTGTTTTACAAGCTTTGCCCGAACAGGCTCGCTCTTCTGGTTTGGTGCTGGGTGCCGAATGGCAACATGCGTGCCGGGGCAGGATGCACAAAACATGGCAGGTTGCTTTAGGAGGTAGTTTAACGTTTTCTGTTTTGTGGCATTTTGCAAACAAACCTTTAGCATTATCTGGGGTTACCTTAGCTGCAGGGATTGCGGTGATCCGTGCGCTACATCAACTTCAAGTGCCCGCTCAACTTAAATGGCCGAATGATATTGTACTTTGTCAGGGTAAGTTAGGAGGTATCTTAGTCGAAGCCATACATCAACATGCACAAGGCACATGGGGCGTCATTGGTATGGGTTTGAATATTGGTGATGCACCCAATCGACCCGCTACAGCCGTTTATTGCACGATTGCAAGCCGCAACATATTGCTAGCCTATATTCTCAATGCTTTAGAGGCAGTGTTAACAGTTTTAGCTACACAGGGCTTCCAGTGTTTACAAAAAGAATGGGAAAAAGCTTGTGTGCATCTTGATTTACCCGTTCAATTGCTTGTACCTAATGGTCAAATAATGCAAGGTATTGCGCAAGGCGTGAATGAACAAGGAGCCTTATTGCTCAAGACGGATCAAGGTGTGCATCCGTATCATGTTGGTGATATTTCTTTAATCATGATGCCATGAAATTATTGATTGATGCGGGCAATACGCGTATTAAATGGGCGCTTGCCGAAGTAGGGCAGATCGTGCATCAAGGGGTTTTGATGCACCAAGATGTTGCAATGCTTGGTACATTGAGGAAAATAAGTCCAATTAAGCAAGCATTCTGTGCATTGGTAGGTAGTAAGGAGTTAGGCCAGGCTATTACGCAATATTGCCCAGCGCCGATCCGGTGGATGACAACCCAAAAATCAGGTTATGGCTTGCATAATCATGCAGGTAGCTTACGTGATCCATTAGGGGTTGATCGCTGGTTGGCTTTAATTGGTCTTAAAGCGCAAGTGTCAAGCGATGTGGTGTTAGCGTCATTGGGTACCGCATTGACGGTTGAAGCATTGCGCAAAACTGGCGACTACTTAGGTGGATTGATTGCGCCGGGCATGCAAACGATGTGTAACAGTTTAGTAGCCAGTACAGCGCTGATTCGATGTGATATGGGGCACTGGACACCTTTTCCGATTACAACGCCTGATGCTATAGCAAGTGGCATACTGGATGCCTTGGCAGGAGCTATTACCCGATTTCGTGAGCGGTTTGCAGTGCATTGCAGTACCTATCCTATGGAAGTGGTACTTACCGGGGGCGACGCCCACGTGATCCAACCTTTTATTGCTCCACCTTGTCGCTTGATTGATCACCTCGTACTGCATGGCCTCCTCATTGTAGCCAATCAGCAAAGCTAAAAGGATTTATTGATGCCGTGCTCAATGGTTCAACACGCTTGATGAGGGTGCTATTCTAGAATGCACTAATTGCTTTGTACCAGAATAATGAAAATCAGAATTGGTACCACAAAGCGCATACTGTTTTTGATGATTGCCAACCAGATGGGGTGCGTTGGTTGGTTCGACAAATTATTTTGTATGGCATCCCAAGCAACCCAACCTAAAAATAAGGACAACAAAATGCCACCGATGGGCAACATGAGGCAACTGGTGAGGTAGTCCAGAAAATCAAAGAGGGTTTTGCCAAATAATTGGTAATCTGGGCCGCTCCATAGCCCAAATGATAAAGAAATAGGCAAGCAAAAAGGCAAGATTGCAGCAACCGATAATAAGACCGCATGGCGACGTTTTAAGTGTAGTTCATCAATCAGAAAACTGGCTAATACTTCCAGCAACGCAACGGCTGACATTTGGGCAGCAAAATACAACATAACAAAAAATAAGATGGCAAAGAGCTCGCCAAAGGGCATGTGACCAAATATCGCTGGCATCACGATAAAAATAAGACTCGGTCCGGCTGACAAGTTAACACCAAATGCAAAAACAGCTGGTAAAACCACAAGACCAGCTAAAAAACAGGCAAATACGGTTAATAAAGCTGTCCATTTTGCCGAATTGATCAGATTGGTTTTATCGGTTGTGTAGGAGCCGTAAGTCAGGATAATGCCCGTAGCAATTGATAGCGTAAAAAATGCTAAACCCATCGCTTCGAGCAGTGTTGCCATGGATAATTTACTCAAATCGGGGATGAGAAAATATTCAACGCCTGCCCACCCGCCTGGCAAGGTTACAGACCGGATGATGAGAACCAGCATTAAAGCTAAGCGCAAGGGTAGCAATATTTTTGAAAATTGCTCAATACCTTTTTTAACGCCACCCATCACAATCAATAGTGTGGTGAGGGTAAAAAGTGTGCAATAGATAAAAGGTTCAATTGGGTTGGTGATGAATGCATGGAAGATATCTTGGAAAAATTGTGGGTTGACATGAGGTGTAAAGGGAATGGCGCCATCCAAGGATTTGACAACATAAAAAAGCACCCAACCACCAATGATGTAATAGAACCAAGTAATCAACCAACAACTCATGATATTCAGCATACCCACTGCACGCCAGGCTTTATTTTTTGTGATGGCGCGAAAAGCACCAATGGTACTTTTTTTAGTCGTGCGTCCTAAACACATTTCGGCTGCCATCAAAGTCAGTCCTAAAACTAAACAAACAACAAGGTAGGTGAATAAAAATATGCCTCCACCATGCATGCCTGCTAGATAAGGAAAACGCCAAATGGTACCGAGTCCAATTGCCGCACCAACAGCTGAGAGGATAAATCCGACTGAAGAGCCCCATTGCGAACGATTAGTTGACATAATGATCTTTTGTATGATTTTGAAACAGTATATTGCGTGTCACGGTTGCAAAACGGCAGCTATACACATCCACGTTTATCACGATAACAGGTCTACTATTTATTGACAAGCTACCGCTTTCGTCATTTTTTATGCAAGAGCAATCTACGATACATTTTTTTGTGCTACCCCCCCTATAAAACAAAACCCCCCACCTTTTCAGGTAGGGGGTTGATGTTAAGATCAAACTAAAGTTAGATTAGAAGAGTAGATCTAAACCAAGACCTGCTTTAAACCCTTCTGTACTGACTTCTTTTTCAAGACTCAAACCAAGTTCAGCACCTTCTGAGGCCAATAAAGCAACACCACCATTAAGCGTAAACTTGAACTCTGAGGCTTTTGGATCTGCTTGTTCTACGGCAACTTTTACATTCTGGTCAAAGAAGGCTTTTTTAGCACCAAGACCCAATTTCAACGCAACATTGTCTGTTGCTTGAAAGCCTGCTTTAGCACTGATTGAAAGATCCGTTTTTGCTTTTGTAGGATCATCCCCTTCTTCGAATTTTTCAAAGAAGCTTTTCCAATCTCAACTGACAAACTCGGAGAGAATTTGTCAAACTGGGTTGATAAAGCAACACCACCTTTAAAGCCCAAGGCAACGTCTTTGCTTTCAACTGGCTTGCTGTCAGCGCCTATTTTACCAACACTCTTGCTAGCTTTTAACGAGGCTGTTTGTGTCAAGAGCACAGGATTACCTTGTACTTCGCCGATGTGAAGAGCGTACGACTCAAATAGTTGAGCGGCAATAGCACCACCTTCTCTGGCAATACGAAGGTTTTCGTCAGCTTCTTCCTTTGCTGTCTTGGCAGGCTCTACTGATGCTTCCGTAGCAGCAGTTAAGGTTTTTTTAGCAGCAGTAGCGGCAGCAGAAGCTTCTTTTTCATCAAGGGTTAAGGTACCAACCTTAACCTCGTAAGCAATCGTCGCACCTAACTTAAGACCTGTTCCATCTTCTGCAACATCCTGATAGGCAAGGTAGCCACCGAGACCAACAGGCGATGCATTGAATTGTTTTGCGAGGTTAAGTTTTCCAAAAATACCCGATACCAAAGACCCATCTTGGAAAAGATTGGAGCCAAATAGCAAAGCTTTGTCAGCTTTTTTAAACTTATCACCAAAGCTCTCATTAGCGTTAGCTGGGTCACCGAAACCTAATCCACCAACTTCAGCGCTGACAAAAAAATCGCCTTCATCGCCTTCCAAGGGTTGTCCAAGGGGAGAAAAGTCTGCCAATGCAGGACTAGCCAAAGCACCAGCAGTTAAGGTCACTAACCCAAGACGGGCTAAACTGACTTTTAATGAACTCATGTATAACACTCCTACTTGTTTTAATGCGTTTATTCGAATAAATGCTTTTGTTTTGATCAATCAATCTAGTAAAGCTATCTCACAGAATCCTCCCGGGGGCCCCATGAAACTTTCCAACACAACAGCAACAACCTTAAGCTTTATTAGCTCATTCAAAACAATGCCCAGGCAGATTAGCCCATTTTGTGGGGGGTTGTCAAGGTTATTCTAGTATCTACCTCTAAAACGTTGGTTTGACTACACTAAAATAAAAATCTATCATGAGCCTGGCAAGTATTGTTTTTGACATGCATTCCTTAATGTGGAGCATGTTCTTAATTCCTAAAGTATGGATGTTAATCTATTATGGAGTGTCCAAAATGTACAACACAACCTTGGCAGACATGTTGTGGCATGTAAGTGCTAAACCGCTTGTGAACGCACGCTGCTTACTATTAATTGCAGTGGGTGTTTTCCTCTTAACGGTGAGCTCTTACTTGATGATCCCCTTACCATTTTCACCTGTTCCGGTTACGATGCAAACAGCAGCGGTTTCACTGATTGGTTTGACCTATGGCAGACGCTTGGGTGCGATGACTGTTGCAGCTTGGTTAATTGCTGGATCTTTTGGAATGCCAGTTTTTTCTTATGGCGCACGTTATGGCATACCGATTTTTCTGCCAACGGGGGGCTATTTAATTGGTTATTTTTTAGTAGCTAATTTATGCGGTTACCTTGCCGAGAAAGGTTGGGCAAATGATTTTGGTCGATTAACTTTTGCGCTTTTCTTGTCAGCGCTGCTCATCTACATCCCAGGTCTTGCACAGCTGTCACTTTTTGTGAAGGGTGATGTTTTTATGATGGGTTGTTATCCCTTTTTAATTGGTGATATTGCCAAAGCTGCCCTGGTCATAGCATTGCTTCCACCTGTTTGTCGTTGGATACAGAAGCATCAAGCATCGTAAAGGATATGGCGTTTGTTTAACCTGTGATAGATTAATTGATGATAGGCTGATCGGATAGATCAGCCCTGCCTATGTAACTGGCTACTTAATATCAAAAGGATCTTGTGATACTTTCCAGAGTAGTGCATCCAGCTTTTACCATTTTGCATCAAACATGGCCTATTTTACTTAGTCAACTGGCAGTCTGTGGCTTTGGCATCATTGATGTGATGCTCGTTAGCCATTTGTGTGCACAACAATCTGCAGCAGTAGGGGTTGGCATGAATATTTTCAATACGGTGAGTATTGGATTTCTTGCTATTCTTTTTATTCTCCCGCCGAGTATTTCAAAATCTTACGCAGTTGATAATCATCAGGACGTTGCCAGCATCGTTTGCCAAGGGGTTTATTTGGCTTTATTGTTAACGGTGCCAATCAGTGTTTTGCTGTATTTTCCTGATATGCTCATTGGGATTAGTCAACTCAATCCTGCAACCGAAGCCATAACTCGCCGATACTTATTCGGTTTGGCGTGTGCTACACCAGCGATTATGCTCTTTCGTGTGTTTTATGCGTATGCGTCCGGCATGCTACAGACAAAATGGGTGATGCATATGAATCTTGCTGGATTAATGGTGAAAGTTCCGCTGGCTTGGTATTTGGTGTTTGGTATGGGTCAATGGGAAGGGTTGGGAGCCCTTGGTTGCTCCATATCTTCTTTATGCATTTTATGGGCACAAGTTATTTTTGCGGCTTGGTTCATTTACCGTGACCAATCGCCTCATGGACGTTTTATTTTTACCCATTGGTCTAAACCTAACTGGATAAAAATAGGGTACTTATTGAAGAACGGTTTGCCAATTGGTTTGTGCGTTTTTGTAGACTATACAGCACACACGATGATCGGTCTTTGTGTGGCTCGCTTAGGTGATGTCGTCACAGCAGGTCATCAGATCGCTTCTAACATTGCTTTTATCATTTATTTAATCCCGCTTGCTTTATCCATGGCGACAACTATTTTAGTTGCGCACGCCATAGGTAAAAAAGATTGGCTATTGGCTCGTCAAACGGTTTTGACGGCTATTCAACTAGCCATTGGCATAGCATTACTGGTTAGTACATGTTTATTTTTTGGCAATCAGCTCATGGTGTCGCTTTATACTCACCATGATGCTATCCATCATAGCGCTACGCAACTGATTGTTGTTGTTGCTATCTATCACTTTTTTGATGCTTTGGTGACCGTATTTTTAGGTATCTTGAGAGCTTATAACAAAACATTAGTGCCTGCGCTACTATTAGCTAGTACATTATGGTCTTTTAGTTTAGGGGGTGGTTACTATTTGGCTTTTTATTATCAAGAAGGTATGGGTGCGATCGGATTTTGGATAGCCATTACTGTGGCTGAAGTGTTATTGACGATACTTATAGGTTGTTATGCGTGGCGCATGTCTTATCAAATCTTGCGTAAAAACCAAAAAAATGTTGCACCTATTCTTTAAATGATATGCATCCCATTCTTTTGTGCTGATAATGGATACTATGGCCATTGGAAACGCTACCTATCAGATCAGTAGCACATTTCATCATACTGATTAATAAATTATGCGCTTAGCAACATGTACATTGCCAAAAAAGTAATCGCTAGACCTACGACATGCCTTACTAGTTGCGAGATGAAAGATCCATATCACCCAACAATTTTACTACCCCCCCCCCCTATAAAACAAAACCCCCACCTTTTCAGGTAGGGGTTGATGTTAAGATCAAACTAAAGTTAGATTAGAAGAGTAGATCTAAACCAAGACCTGCTTTAAACCCTTCTGTACTGACTTCTTTTTCAAGACTCAAACCAAGTTCAGCACCTTCTGAGGCCAATAAAGCAACACCACCATTAAGCGTAAACTTGAACTCTGAGGCTTTTGGATCTGCTTGTTCTACGGCAACTTTTACATTCTGGTCAAAGAAGGCTTTTTTAGCACCAAGACCCAATTTCAACGCAACATTGTCTGTTGCTTGAAAGCCTGCTTTAGCACTGATTGAAAGATCCGTTTTTGCTTTTGTAGGATCATCCCCTTCTTCGAATTTTTTCAAAGAAGCTTTTCCAATCTCAACTGACAAACTCGGAGAGAATTTGTCAAACTGGGTTGATAAAGCAACACCACCTTTAAAGCCCAAGGCAACGTCTTTGCTTTCAACTGGCTTGCTGTCAGCGCCTATTTTACCAACACTCTTGCTAGCTTTTAACGAGGCTGTTTGTGTCAAGAGCACAGGATTACCTTGTACTTCGCCGATGTGAAGAGCGTACGACTCAAATAGTTGAGCGGCAATAGCACCACCTTCTCTGGCAATACGAAGGTTTTCGTCAGCTTCTTCCTTTGCTGTCTTGGCAGGCTCTACTGATGCTTCCGTAGCAGCAGTTAAGGTTTTTTAGCAGCAGTAGCGGCAGCAGAAGCTTCTTTTTCATCAAGGGTTAAGGTACCAACCTTAACCTCGTAAGCAATCGTCGCACCTAACTTAAGACCTGTTCCATCTTCTGCAACATCCTGATAGGCAAGGTAGCCACCGAGACCAACAGGCGATGCATTGAATTGTTTTGCGAGGTTAAGTTTTCCAAAAATACCCGATACCAAAGACCCATCTTGGAAAAGATTGGAGCCAAATAGCAAAGCTTTGTCAGCTTTTTTAAACTTATCACCAAAGCTCTCATTAGCGTTAGCTGGGTCACCGAAACCTAATCCACCAACTTCAGCGCTGACAAAAAATCGCCTTCATCGCCTTCCAAGGGTTGTCCAAGGGGAGAAAAGTCTGCCAATGCAGGACTAGCCAAAGCACCAGCAGTTAAGGTCACTAACCCAAGACGGGCTAAACTGACTTTTAATGAACTCATGTATAACACTCCTACTTGTTTTAATGCGTTTATTCGAATAAATGCTTTTGTTTTGATCAATCAATCTAGTAAAGCTATCTCACAGAATCCTCCCGGGGGCCCCATGAAACTTTCCAACACAACAGCAACAACCTTAAGCTTTATTAGCTCATTCAAAACAATGCCCAGGCAGATTAGCCCATTTTGTGGGGGGTTGTCAAGGTTTAAGGCAAGTTTAGGGGGGGGGGGGGGGGTGCTATTTGTTGTGCAATAACTACTATCCAAGGTCTAGCTATACTGTTTTTAGTTACAAAAAATCACGTGTTTATATTTTAAAACGCCTGATTTCTAATGCTATATTAATCACCAAGAATCATAGATCATTGATCTTTTTAAGACTATATAGACTATATATAATAGTTTGCTAGACGTTACCAGATTTCCATTCAGTTCGTTATTGTGATTTCTGCATCTTTACTTGTGGGAACATACCGATGACCAATACCAACTTATCCAATAAAGATCTTGACCCAACGACCCAAATTGCCCGTACATGGCGTTGGTATCATTTTGTTGCTGTATGGATTGGGATGATCATGAGTATTGCTGTTTATGAACTCGGGTCACGCCTTATCGAATCAGGTATGTCATGGTCTGAAGCCGTTTTTACCGTCTTTTTAGGTAATGCCATTGTACTTGTCCCAATGCTTTTGATTGGCCATCCTGGTGCCAAATATGGCATCCCTGCTGCTGTACTCATGCGCGCTTCATTTGGCACGATTGGAGGGCGTCTCCCTGCTTTTTTACGGGCTATTGTTGCGTGTGGCTGGTACGGCATCCAAACTTGGTTTGGTGGCCAGATGATTTATACGCTCGGTGGTATTGTCATCGGTCACGCTTTAGGAGGTGCACCCCTTCCTTTTCTGGGCATTAACGCAGCGCAATTCATCTGTTTTTTGCTTTTTTGGGGCATACAGCTTTGGTTTGTTATTCATGGCATTGATTCGATCAGAAAGTTAGAAACCTATACAGCTCCCATCAAAATCATTATTTGTTTTGTGCTTTTGTACTGGATTTATCAAAAGCTGGTGGATTTGGCCCGATTTTGGAGCAACCATCCCAGTTCATTAAAGGCGGTCTTCGGGAAGGGCAATTTTGGCAAGTGTTTTGGCCTTCTTTAACCGCTATGGTTGGTTTTCAAGCAACGTTAACTCTCAATATTCCAGACTTTACGCGTTTTGCTAAAACACAACAAGATCAAGTAATCGGTCAAGCTATCGGGCTGCCGGTGCCGATGGCATTACTCTCGTTGCTAGCGGTGCTTGTAACATCCGGTACTGTTGTGATTTATGGAGAGGCCATTTGGGATCCGGTGACCTTATCAGGGCGCATGACGGGGGCTACTGTCTTGATTGCTTTAATTATCCTGGTGATTGATACAATTAGCGTCAATCTTGCTGCCAATCTTGTCGGACCTAGCTATGACTTTTCTGCCCTTCATCCTCATACAATTTCTTATAAGACTGGCGGCTATATTACCGCTGCTTTAGCCATTTTGATGATGCCGTGGAAACTACTTCAATCAACGGATGGGTACATCTTCACTTGGCTAATTGGTTACTCAGCACTCTTAGGTCCGATAGCGGGTATTATGATGGTGGATTATTTTGTCATTCGGCGCACCCGCTTGAACGTTGAAGATCTTTATCGCCATGATGGTGTTTATTCCTATAAAAATGGTTGGAATAGGGTAGCGATTACCGCTTTTATTGCTGGTGTGTTACCGAATATTCCCGGTTTTTTAGATGCGGCTTTCCCTGAAATGTTGACGCCTATTCCCTCTTTTTTCAAAACTATTTATGCTTATGCATGGTTTCTTGGTTTGGCGATTTCATCCGTGATTTATACGATAGGTATGAAGTGCCGATTCAATAGTTCTGCAATTTATACAAAAAGGTAAGCTGGATATCGGTGTTGCGAAAACATCTGTCAACGCAAGGCGCTAGAGGCGATAATGTTAAAATATGGTTAAAAATACAAACGAATAAGATTACAGTCTAAGCAGATTTTTTTTAAGAACAAGTTTTTAGTTCAGCTTCATGAGCTTTACTTTTTGAGAAACTTTGTTATCCAGTCTACAGCAGTTAGTGGTACTTCATCATCCTTCGCTATGCCGTCACCAGATGGTCTAAACAATGCTGAAAAAATGATTTCCATATGATTACTTCCACTTTCATTAAAGGACTTATTGCGTAGCATTGCCAAATAAGCTTGGCACATCGTTATTTTTTCATAAGCGTTGTTCCAAAGATGAATTTGGCTTAGCAGTAATTTTGTCAGGAGCCTTATCAACCACAAAATGATGGTTATGATGGTAATGTAAATAGCTATAACCATTGTTGGTGAGGAGCCAACAATATCGGCAACACTTTTGATGATTGCGGCTATTTCTTCAATTCCACAAAGTAGAGCGATAATTCCAGACCCAAGTAGTAAAATAATTCCTCCCATGAACCAACAATGTGTCTTGCATTTTTTTCGCCAATAGATTACAGGTGCTTTTGTTGCAAGTTCGGTATTGTAGATAGCCTCTAGATTTTGGAAATCATCCTTTATTTTTTTTAGTTGTTGCTCAAAAAAGATCCTGCGTTCTGATTCTGCTGCTTGAAAATTTTGGTCTTGTTGGATAGTTTTTGCGGTCAAATTGGCTTTTAATTCTGTAAATTTATGACTTTGTTGCTCATAGAGCTTCAGCGATTTATTTAGATCTGATAAAAGCCTATTCTTGATTTGACCGAGGGAGATTTTTGCTCGATTTGATTCCGTAAATCCTTGCTCCACTAAACAGAATTCAATTAATACGGGCAGGATCCTATTAAGGTTTTGAAGGTCTAAATTTTCACCAAGTAGGTAGGCAGCAATAATACTTGCTTCAAACTTTTTTCCTTCCATACACCAGTTATCGATGAAATTTCTTTGTGCGTTTTTTGTACTCAGCCAAGCGTAATTGGAGAACAAATTTTCTAAATGGTTTTTTATGACTTCAGGATTGTGGATATTACTGATGGCAGTGTTTACTTCTCTCTGAATTCTATTCCAAGCATCGCTGGCTGGTGTATAACTTATGCCAAGAGGATCACTTATTTCGGCAAGCCATCTCCATTCTTCAAGTATGCTGCTTAGCCATTGATTCAGCTCTTGCTCATTATTAAAGACTCTTATTTCAGTCTCGCTGCCGAGGTTAATGGTAAGATACGGTTCAGTGCGTACTTCATTCATTAGTTTTACTCATTATTTAATCACACCTTTCAATTTCCAGCTAACCATTGCTGATGCAATAAACATCTCGAAATTTTTGCTTTGAGTGACCATTACTCTTTTTTATCTTCTTCTGGTTGATCTTTATCTGCCTTATCTTTCCGTTCTTCTGGAGGTAGTGTTTCCTCTTCAGTACTCTTGTCAGAATAGGAGAAAACTTTTTTAGAAAATTTATAAACTGATTTATAAACTATTTGGATTATTGTTTTAAACAAAGCCATATTGTCCTCCCGCTTAATGAGATGAATCTAAAAAAACCTTATGTACCTTACACATGATAAATAGATATCAGTATCGGAATAGTATGTTAGATTTTCGAACATATCAAGCAAAATTTTGTATAATAGTTATGTACTATTTTTTATAAATAATGCGCACTGGGGGCAATATGGAGAAATACCGATTGGCTAGACATTTGAGGGAAGCTAGAGAATCAGCTGGGTTAAGCCAAGAGGTTGTAGCAGAGGCACTGCACATACCCAGAACAGCCTTAACTCAACTCGAATCTGGCGCAAGATCTGTTTCAACTTTAGAATTGGTCAAGCTGGCACGTTTGTACAATCGATCTGTTCAATCGTTTGTGGAGGACTCGCTTGATGAACAGTGCGTCGTTGCCTTGTATCGTGCCGATCCTTCCATCAAAAAAAACCGAGCTATCCAACAACAATTAGATCACATTGTCTTGCTTTGCCAAGAAGGTGCTTTGCTTAAAAAAATTCTGGCGCATCCTAATTGGCAACGATTACCGGACTATGGTAGCAATATGCAAGGCAAATTGATGGATGAAATCTGTCGAGCAGAGCATGCAGCTTACCAAGAGCGAGGCCGGCTTGGCCTAGGCTATGCGCCCGTCATTAATATTGCTGATCTTTTAATCAGGCAAGGCATATGGGTTTCAAGTGAAGCGCATTTGGATGATAAAGTTTCAGGGATGTGTTTACAGCATCAAAGCATTGGTGCATTTATTTTAGTGAATGCTAAACATACCTTAAGACGACAACGATTCTCTTTTGCGCACGAGTATGCACATCTCTTATTTGATGGGCATCAAAGGTTTAATATTTCGACGGATGATAATTTTAAAAAGCTGGCTGATAAACGAGCAAATGCTTTTGCGGTGGCTTTTTTAATGCCTGCTGATGGTATTGCTAACTTGCTCAAGAATTTGAATAAGGGTCAGCACAGTCATGTTGAGCAAGTCATTTTTAGCGAATCAAAAAATAAAGCAGTGCATGCAGTGATGCGTACAGATGCCAAGTTGCAGGCAATTACCTGTCAAGATGTTGCGATATTGGCGAGTTACTTTGGAGTTAGCTATCAAGCTACCGTTTATCGATTATTGAGTTTGCGATATTTCTCAAAGTCAGCCAGTTTTGCTTTGCTCAGTAAGGCGGATCTTGGTAATGATTATCTTCGTTCTCTTGATATGTTTGACCTACAAAATGCAGTGAATAAAGTGACCCCAAGACCTAGTCCCTTAGATGCTCAAATCCAGTATTTTGCGTCTGAAGCTTATCGACTCGGGGAGATATCGGGTGGGAAGTTACGCGATCTTAGTATATTACTGAAGATACCCATTGAGAAGATGTGCTTATCTTCATTGCCAGAGTCTATTCATTAGAAAGTGATACGATGAGTGATGACTATGGTGTTATCGTGATTGATACATCGGTGTTAATTAATTTTTTGAACTTAAATCAAATTCATCGGATAGCTCAATGCTTTAAGCAAATGATCCTGACAGATCATGTTGTTGAAGAAGTTACATTACAAAAAGTATACTTGGCAGAGACTATAAAAAGCGGTTTGATCACAGTAGTAAGCTTAAACGAAGAAAGTGATATCAATCAGTTTCTTGCGTTGCTAAAAGAGGGGAGATTAGGAGTTGGCGAATGTTCAGCAATAGCTTATGCCATGAATCACAGTTACACATTAGGAATTGATGACAAACAAGCGATTCGTGCAGCAAGACGATTCGAGCCTGCGATCCCAATTTTGGGAACGTTTGATATCTTTGAGATGCTATTTGAGTATTTTTCACATTCTTGGCTGAGCAAAGTATTATTCAATGAGAAGTCGTTCTTTCCTTCCACCCATCCCCATTTTTCTGTTATACTCTTTTCCCCCTTAACCAACCCTATGTGGTTTGAAACTAAACCATGTGGTCGGTTTAAGATTGCTCTTTAACAATTGAGAAGCCAAAAAAATAGTAATAATCAGCATAACGGGTTAGTTTAAACGTTATGTGAGGGTAGAGATTGTAGTTGTGATGTAGTTTGAAGCTTCAGAACATTGAAGTGATGATGTCAAGTAAGAAAGTGCATTTGGTGGATGCCTTGGCGATCACAGGCGACGAAGGACGTGTAAGTCTGCGAAAAGCGTAGGGGAGCTGACAATAGCGCATTGATCCTACGATGTCCGAATGGGGAAACCCACTCCTTTATAGGAGTATCCCACCCTGAATCTATAGGGGTGAGGAAGCGAACCTGGTGAACTGAAACATCTCAGTAACCAGAGGAAAAGAAATCAACCGAGATTGCGAAAGTAGTGGTGAGCGAAATCGCAACAGCCTGTACAGGTTAACCATAACGTTAGAAGAATGATCTGGAAAGATCAGCCAGAGTGGGTGATAGCCCCGTATTCGAAAACGCTGTGGCCAGACTAGCTGTACGACAAGTAGGGCGGGACACGTGAAATCCTGTTTGAAGATGGGGGGACCATCCTCCAAGGCTAAATACTCGTGATCGACCGATAGTGAACTAGTACCGTGAGGGAAAGGCGAAAAGCACCCCGGGAGGGGAGTGAAATAGATCCTGAAACCGAATGCATACAAACAGTAGGAGCTCCAGCCGCAATGGGATTGAAACCAGTGTCATTGCGGCTGGGGTGACTGCGTACCTTTTGTATAATGGGTCAGCGACTTACATTCCGTAGCAAGCTTAACCGAATAGGGGAGGCGTAGGGAAACCGAGTCCGAATAGGGCGTTTTGAGTTGCGGGGTGTAGACCCGAAACCGAGTGATCTATCCATGGCCAGGTTGAAGGTGCGGTAACACGCACTGGAGGACCGAACCCACTTATGTTGCAAAATAAGGGGATGAGCTGTGGATAGGAGTGAAAGGCTAATCAAACTCGGAGATAGCTGGTTCTCCCCGAAAACTATTTAGGTAGTGCCTTGCGATACACTGATGGGGGTAAAGCACTGTTATGGCTAGGGGATCATCATGATTTACCAAACCATGGCAAACTCAGAATACCATCAAGTGGTTTCGCAGGAGACAGACATCGGGTGCTAACGTCCGGTGTCAAGAGGAAACAACCCAGACCGCCAGCTAAGGTCCCAAATATCCGCTCAGTGGTAAACGAAGTGGGAAGGCTAAGACAGCCAGGATGTTGGCTTAGAAGCAGCCATCATTTAAAGAAAGCGTAATAGCTCACTGGTTAAGTCGTCCTGCGCGGAAGATGTAACGGGGCTCAAGCGGATAACCGAAGCTGCGGATGACAACAGCAATGTTGTTGTGGTAGGGGAGCGTTCTGTAGGTCTGCGAAGGTGTGCTGTAAAGCATGCTGGAGATATCAGAAGTGCGAATGCTGACATGAGTAGCGATAAAGCGGGTGAAAAGCCCGCTCGCCGAAAGCAAGGTTTCCTACGCAACGTTCATCGGCGTAGGGTGAGTCGGCCCCTAAGGCGAGGCTGAAAAGCGTAGTCGATGGGAAACAGGTTAATATTCCTGTACTGTATCAAAGTGCGATGTGGGGACGAAGAACGTTAGGTCAGCGGCCTGTTGGATGGTCGTTCAAGCCTGTAGATGGATCGCCTTGGCAAATCCGGGCGGTTATTAACATCAAGGGGTGATAACGAGGATCTACGGATCTGAAGTGACTGATACGCAGCTTCCAGGAAAAGCCACTAAGCTTCAGCTTTGATGCAACCGTACCGCAAACCGACACAGGTGGGCAGGATGAGAATTCTAAGGCGCTTGAGAGAACTCAGGAGAAGGAACTCGGCAAATTGATACCGTAACTTCGGAAGAAGGTATGCCTCATTAGTGTAGCGGGGTTCGCCCCCAAAGCGCGAAGAGGCCGCAGAGAATCGGTGGCTGCGACTGTTTAATAAAAACATAGCACTGTGCTAACACGCAAGTGGACGTATACGGTGTGACGCCTGCCCGGTGCTGGAAGGTTAAATGAAGGGGTGTTAAGCTCCGGATTGAAGCCCCAGTAAACGGCGGCCGTAACTATAACGGTCCTAAGGTAGCGAAATTCCTTGTCGGGTAAGTTCCGACCCGCACGAATGGCGTAACGATGGCCATACTGTCTCCTTCTGAGACTCAGCGAAGTTGAAATGGTTGTGAAGATGCAATCTCCCCGCTGCTAGACGGAAAGACCCCGTGAACCTTTACTGTAGCTTTGCATGGGCGTTTGAACAAGCTTGTGTAGGATAGGTGGGAGGCTTCGATACCGAGGCGCTAGTTTCGGTTGAGCCAACGTTGAAATACCACCCTGGATTGTTTGGATGTCTAACCTTGGTCCGTTATCCGGATCGGGGACAGTGCATGGTAGGCAGTTTGACTGGGGCGGTCTCCTCCTAAATTGTAACGGAGGAGCTCGAAGGTTACCTAGATACGGTCGGAAATCGTATGGATTGTGCAATGGCATAAGGTAGCTTAACTGCGAGACTGACAAGTCGAGCAGATGCGAAGCAGGACATAGTGATCCGGTGGTTCTGTATGGAAGGGCCATCGCTCAACGGATAAAAGGTACTCCGGGGATAACAGGCTAATTCCGCCCAAGAGTTCATATCGACGGCGGCGTTTGGCACCTCGATGTCGGCTCATCACATCCTGGGGCTGTAGCAGGTCCCAAGGGTATGGCTGTTCGCCATTTAAAGTGGTACGTGAGCTGGGTTTAAAACGTCGTGAGACAGTTTGGTCCCTATCTGCAGTGGGCGTTGGAAGTTTGACGGGATCTACTCCTAGTACGAGAGGACCGGAGTGGACGTACCGCTGGTGTACCGGTTGTAACGCCAGTTGCATCGCCGGGTAGCTAAGTACGGGAAAGATAACCGCTGAAAGCATCTAAGCGGGAAACTTGCCTGAAGATAAGACTTCCCTGGGGCGTGACCCCCTGAAGAGCCGTGGTAGACCACCACGTTGATAGGCTGGGTGTGTAAGCGCTGTGAAGCGTTCAGCTAACCAGTACTAATGACTCGTGAGGCTTGGCATCATCATTTGAATGCTTTGAAGTAAAGCTCACCCTTTTTGGCTTCTTAAATCCGTTATGTCTGGTAGCCATAGCGAGGTGGATCCACCCCTTCCCATCCCGAACAGGACGGTGAAACGCCTTTTGCGCCGATGATAGTGCGGTAGGTTATCGTGTGAAAGTAGGTGACTGCCAGACTTTTATTCAAGAACGAGGGGGCAAAACAAGCCCCCTCTGTTCTGATCCGGTAGGTGCTTGAGGGGTAGGAGGGAGTGGGGGAGTTGGGTGGCTAATCCGTTTTTAACAGAATATATTGATTTTGCGCACCTTGATCCTCTGCAGGTAACCGAAGCGGTTGATCAGAAGATCGTATGCATTCAACAGGCTCTCGAACAGGCTATTGCTGATACGTCCTCTTCTTTGGATACGTTAGCGCAGTTATTTTATGAAGTTGAAGGGTTGTCTTCTATTTGGCGTGTAGCTAATCAACTACATAGTGTGGTCAATAGTGCAACATGGCGAGCAGTTATTCAAGACAATCTACCCAAAATCACGCAGTTAATCACTACGATTCATCAGCATCCACTCCTTTATCAGCGCTTCAAATTGCTTTTGAAGCAGGCTGATCGATTGAGCATGGAGCAACAAGTCTTGTTAACTCACCAAGTTCGCGATTTTCGCTTGTCGGGTACTGAACTTACAAAAACCGATAAAGCAACCTTTTTGACAACCCAGACTCAATTGGCGAATTTGGCTTTGCGGTTTGAGCAAAATGTGTTGGACGCAACAGCAGATGGTGTTTGGTATGTTGAGGATCCTGCTCAACTAGCCGGTATACCGGATGACTTACAAACCGTATTTTGCGAAGCCGCTAAAAAGGATGGTAAAACTGGCTATAAACTAACCTTGCAAAGTACTTGTTGTCAGGCGGTACTTAATTATGCGCATCATCGTGCCTTGAGAGAAAAAATGTATCGTGCCTATGTGGTGCGCGCTTCTGAACTGGGTAACCCAAAATATGACAACACGACTTTAATCAATCAACACTTAGCTTATTATCAAACTATTGCGCATTTATTGGGGTTTACTTCCTATGCCAAGGTATCGCTTGTGCCTAAAATGGCCAGTAGCCCCGAAGCCGTCATTCAATTTTTGCAAGATTTAGCCAACAAAGCGCGTCCTTTTGCGCAAAAAGAACTAGCCAAGTTGACAACATTTGCACGTACTAGGCTTGGTTTATCCGTGATTGAGCCATGGGATATGCATTATGTTGCCGAGCAATATCGACAACAGCATCACGCTTTATCTAGCCAAATGATTCGTCAATATTTTCCCATCCATAAAGTGCTATCGGGTTTATTTGCGCTGATCCATCAGCTCTATAACGTGACGGTTCAGTCGTTGGATGTACCCTTGTGGCATCCAGATGTGCAATTTTATCAACTCTTCGATCACTCGGGTCAAGTATTAGGCGGGTTTTACTTGGATCTTTACGCGCGCGATAATAAGCAAGAAGGTGCTTGGATGAATGGTATACGTAATCGTTTTATTCATCGTGATCAACGACAAAAACCCATGGCATGTGTAACCTGTAATTTTACCCCTCCTACTGGTGACCAACCTGTACTTTTAACACATGATGAAGTCCAAATACTCTTTCATGAACTGGGTCATTGCTTACATCATCTCCTTACGCAGGTGGATACTATCGGCTTATCCGGCATGGAAGGCGTTGAGTGGGATGCGGTGGAATTGCCCTCACAGTTTATGGAATGCTTTAGCTGGGAATGGGATGTTTTGCAACAAATCAGTGAACATATTGATACCAAAGCACCGCTTCCTCGTGCTTTATACGAAAGCATGTTGCAGGATAAACATTTTCAAGGTGCCTTGAAATTATTGCGTCAAATCGAATTTGGATTGTTTGACATCAAGTTGCATGATGCACCGGATTTATCGACTGACTGGCTGACCTTGTTAGATCAAGTGCGAGCAGAAGTATCGGTTATCCCAAAGCCAGCTTATGATCGTTCCATGCATAGTTTTTTACATGTTTTTGCAGGTGGCTATACAGCGGGCTACTATAGTTATTTATGGGCTGAAGTTTTATCATCGGACGTGTATGCGGCTTTTCACGAAGCAAGCGATCGCACAAAGGTTGGTAAGCGTTTTTGGGAAGCAATCCTAGCGGCGGGAAGTACCCGATCAACTTTGGCATCCTTTCGCGCCTTCAGAGGTCGCGACCCGGATACCACCTTTTTTTTACAAAACAAGGGACTAGTGGCCTAAGCAATGAGGATGCATCTGCCAAGGGCATAACATGATGGATGAACAGGCGCTACTTCGTTATAGTCGACATATTTTGCTCAAAGAGATCGGGATAGAGGGTCAGTTAGCCATTTGTCAGGCGACTGTATTGGTTGTGGGCTGTGGTGGATTAGGCGCAACGGTGATATCCATCTTAGCTGCTGCTGGGGTCAAACAGCTAATTTTGGCGGATAATGATAGGCTCGAATTATCCAATTTACAACGACAAGTAGCTTATAGCGAAGCCGATATTGGGCAGCCCAAAGTAGTGCTGGCCGCTCAAGTTGTCAGAAGACTTAATAAACAAGTAGCAACACAAGCCATTCAGCAAAAATTAGATCAGCAGGCACTGATACAACTGATGGATCAAGCGGATGTGGTAGTTGATTGCACGGATAACTACATAACACGTCATGCGGTAAATCAGGCGGCTTTGAAAACGAAAACGCCACTAGTCAGTGGTGCGGCATCGCGATTTGATGGACAGTTAACTGTTTTCGATTTTCGGCAACCCCATAGCCCCTGCTATGCTTGTTTGTTTGATCCTACTATGCTAAGTGATGATGGCCGTTGTGCGACGTTGGGTATATTTTCGCCTTTGGTGGGCATGATCGGGTCACAACAAGCTGCTGAGACGCTCAAATTGATTGGGCAGATAGGAAAGAGTTCCATTGGACAGTTAATTGTTTACGATGCACTATTTGCTAAAATGCACATCATTTCTTTTGCAAAGCGCTTTGACTGCACGGTTTGTGCAAATCCCTTGTCAATTTGACTATGCACTTTTTTGAGAGTGGATTGGGTTAAAGTGACCGAGTGTAATGACAAGATAGAACGACAGGATGCTAGCTTTATTCAGCATCTGTTTGAGCGTATTGCGCCCCGTTATGATCATTTTGCTTTACTGTCTGATGCTATTATTAAAAGGATGATGCATCGTTTAGCCTATGTGCGCTTGCAACCTGATAGGGTGCTTGATGTGGGTAGCGGCACAGGCAACGGCGCTTTCCATTTGCGCCAGCATTATCCGGTTGCTGATGTCATTGAGCTGGATATAGCTTGGTCTATGCTAACTTGTTCTTATTGTAAAACAGTAAACACCTCTTCGCGACGTAGCCAATGGCTACTGAATGCGAACATGGATTACTTGCCTATTGCCAATGAAGCGGTTGATATGCTGTGGTCCAATTTGGTTTTGCATTATACGAATCACCCCGAAAGAATCTTACAAGAATGGCACCGTGTTTTAAAACCTAACGGACTTTTAATGTTCAGTTTATTAGGCCCTAAGACGCTGCAAGAATTTCAAAGTGTTTTTTTGCAATCAGGCTGTCTTGGTTCACCCCATCATTTTGCTAGCATGCAGGCAATCGGTGACCAACTGCTGGAAGTAGGTTTTTCTGACCCGGTTGTTGACCATGAAATGGTTGTGTTAACCTACCCAAATTGGCGAATGATGATACAGGCTTTGCGTGGTAGCGGTATGTATGCTTTACTTATTAATCAGTTACCAGCAAGGCTATCTCAGCAGCAATGGCGAAGGATTCAACAGCAATATGACATGCTGAGGTATGGGGGGGCTGATTGGCCAGTTACTTGTGAAGTGATTTACGGGCATGCTTGGCGCGCTATAGCCGATGATGCGTTATATTCGATCCGGTCGGTATGATCGGTATGTTGAGGATAGGCATAATTAATGCAAAGGTCTGGGATTGGTTTATTTGGCGGCACTTTTGACCCGATTCATCTTGGCCATCTTCGCTTGGCTTGTGCATTAAGAGATGAATTGCGATTATCCAAAGTTTACCTTATACCTGCCGGACAGCCTTACCATAAAACAGCGTTGCCTGTTGCTAGCGCAGCCCAGCGCTTGGCCATGGTCAAGCTCGCTATTCAAGGCGAACCGTTGCTATTTACTGATGATCGTGATGCGGTTAAGCAAACACCAACCTATACAGTAGAAACACTCAGTACCATCCGCCAAGAGGTTGGCAGTAAAGAAGTGTTATGGTATCTGATGGGTATGGATGCTTTTAGGCAATTGACCTTATGGAAAGACTGGAAAATTTTACTGACACTCACTAATATTGCCGTTGCTTTGCGAGATAAGCATCATGCTAAGCTACCGACACAACTGGATCTTCTATGGCAAGCACGGCAATCCGATGTATTTTCCCATCAAGTAGCAGGTAGGTTGTATTGCCTGCATTTGCCTCCCAAAGCTATTGCTTCAAGGGATTTAAGGGAGCAGTTAATGTGCGGTAAACACGATCAAACTTTAGTACCCCAAGCTGTTTTAGACTATATGACACGAGAAGCCATTTATTATCAGCCTGCTTGATGAGGCATCTCTATCCAATCCATAGTTGTTAAAAAATAAGAGCACATTATACTCAACGTGATATTGATCAGGTGCTATTGACTGTGTGATGGGATGCTTCAAATATGATACAACCTACCGAGGCTGATGTGATTTCAATATTATTGATGCGTAATGAACTTGGTTTAGGTATGTTACTCGGTAAGCATTTTTGTAATCGTTACGCTTATGCGTGCAGTATATTTTCCATACTATTGCTTTTATTACTCGTCGTGCACAGCAAGCCTGCTTTTGCCCAATTTGGCCAGGATGATTATGATTATGTGGATTATGAGGATCTCAAATCAAAAGTTTGTGCAAGAGAATTAGAGCGATTTCGTCAAAAACTTCGTAATGATGATATCCCCCTTGTTGTATTCCTCAAAATTACTCGTAAACTGATCATAGAGAAGTGCGGGTCGGATAATTATTTGTTGATTAATTATTTATCTCGAATCATTGTTCAAGCAGAACGGCTCGAAAAAGGTGAAATCAGTTACGAAATATTTAGGCGCTTCAGAAATCAAGAGTGGAGGAGATATGAAAGAAAGGTTCAGCAGAGCAACGAAAAATACTGATACCTCGGCTCACCCAGAAAATTCGTTTTTCAGTCCTCGATATGTTATTGCCTTGTTGTTTGTGGTCTTCATTGCTGTTATCATTTGCGTCATATTTTGGCAAAAAAATACTATTCTAGAAGAAAAAATAAAAATTGCGGACAGCCAAATTGCGTCCAGCGAGGTTGTTGCATTTGAGCCCCAGGTAGCTAGTCAGGAAATTCAAACAGCTCAAGAAACGATGGAGGAGTTTAAAAATAAGCATGACAAGATATCCGAGACAGATGTTGAGCAGTACTGGGAAATTTCGAGCTTAAAAGAACAAAATGCCATATTAGTTAACAATGTTCAAGCGCTCAAACAGTACAACGATAGGCTTGAGTCAGAATCTGCAGCTTTTGGGTCAAGAATTTCAGAGTTGGAGTCAGAAATTGCTGCCTTAAGACGCAGGCTCTACAATCTAGAGGCTCAGGAAGACTATATTGCAGAAGAAGCGAGCGCGGAATAGAGGCTGTAGCAGGTCCCAAGGGTATGGCTGTTCGCCATTTAAAGTGGTACGTGAGCTGGGTTTAAAACGTCGTGAGACAGTTTGGTCCCTATCTGCAGTGGGCGTTGGAAGTTTGACGGGATCTACTCCTAGTACGAGAGGACCGGAGTGGACGTGTGGCATTTACAGCGATGCAAAAATAAAGAAGAATTGGTCGATGAGTAGATTAATCTTGTCTTATATATTTACCTCCTCTTCACTTTGGATCTTCTCCTTCCTCATGCCGTTGTTGTTTTTATCGGCTAAAGCACCCCCATTACTTATTACGACCGCTTATGCTGTTGCTTTTTCGTCTTATTTGATTGTGACTCCTTTTGCTGGCGGGCTTTGTGATCGATTTAACAAAAAAATGATGCTGTTGCTCGGAGAATTATTAGCGTCTCTGTCCATAGCCATTATCGCCATCATGCCAATAAATAGTACGACCACTCCCTTGATTTTGCTACTCACGTTTATTGCTGCTTCAGCAGGCGTGATGCATCATCCAACCTTTCAAAGTATTATTCCTTCTGTCGTACATCCTGATTTTCGCGAAAAGTTTAATGCCAAAATTAATGGGATTGATAATGTGGTTAATATTTTGGCGCCATTAGGCGCTGGTTCACTGTTAATATTGATGAATCATCAACAGGTTTTATTATCATGTATAGCACTTAATTGTATTTCTTATTTAATTATTACTTATTTAAATTATCAACACTTCTCTGATAAGTGGCACCCTGATTTTCCTGGGGGTGCTCTATGGGAAAAAGACACCTTTGTTTGGAGCGGGTGATAATGTCAAGCCCTCCTAAGCTATTCATTAGCTTTTTATATGCATCAAGTGTTTGCGTAATCTATACGCTATGACATCCATTATTCGAACAGATGCTTTCTCATTGAGAAAATAGAACAAAAAAACCTTGGCGAAAATAAACAATTTCGCCAAGGTTCTATATTGCCACTGCTCTAAATGGTTAATATCTTTGACCACTTACAAAGCTTTTCAATAGAAGCGATAGGTTGCTTGCTATTTTCAGTTAGCAGGACAATTATTTTTTATCTTTCTGATCGTCTTTTACCTCTGAAAACTCTGCATCAACAATATCCTCTGGTGCTTTTTTCTCACCATTTTCGGGTTGTTTTGCTTGTTCTGACGTAGCGTTTTTGTCTGCCTGCATCTGTGCATACATCAATTCACCCAATTTTTGGCTCACTTTAGCGAGTGCTTCAGATTTTTGCTCAATTTCTGTTTGGTTATCACTTTTCACAGCTTCTTCCAACGCTTTTAGCGCTGTTTCGATCTGATTTTTCTCGTCTGCACTGATTTTATCGCCATATTCCGCAAGCGATTTTTTTGTTGCATGAAGCAAGGTATCAGCTTGATTTTTAGCTTGCACCAATGCATGGAGTTTTTTGTCTTCTTCGGCATTGGTTTCAGCATCTTTGACCATGTTCTGAATTTCTGCTTCTGATAAGCCGGAAGATGCTTGAATAATAATTTTGTTTTCTTTGCCAGTTGCCTTATCTTTGGCAGAAACATGCAAGATACCGTTAGCGTCAATATCAAATGTGACTTCAATTTGCGGGATACCGCGTGGCGCAGGCGGAATATCGGATAGATTAAATTGTCCCAAAGATTTATTAGCACTTGCTTTTTCGCGCTCACCTTGTAAGACATGAATCGTTACACTACCCTGATTATCTTCCGCAGTTGAAAATACTTGGCTTGCCTTGGTGGGAATAGTGGTATTTTTTTGAATCAGTTTGGTTAAAACACCCCCCAAAGTTTCGATACCCAAAGATAAGGGCGTTACATCTAGTAGCAACACATCAGTTCGGTCTCCTGCCAACACCGAACCTTGAATAGCAGCTCCCACCGCAACGGCTTCATCGGGATTAATATCTTTTCTGGGTTCTTGACCAAAGAAAGCTTTGACCACTTCTTGCACTTTTGGCATACGGGTTTGCCCACCTACCAAAATAACATCGTGAATGTCGCTGACCGATAGCCCAGCATCTTGCAGAGCAATTTTGCACGGCTCAATAGAGCGCTGAATTAAGTCTTCAACGAGGGATTCGAATTTTGCACGCGTTAACTTCATCGTCAGGTGTTTAGGGCCTGACGCATCCATCGTAATGTAAGGTAAATTAATTTCGGTCTGTGTAGCGCTGGATAATTCAATCTTTGCTTTTTCGGCTGCTTCTTTTAAGCGTTGTAGTGCCATGACATCATTTTTCAGATCAATGCCTTGCTCTTTTTTATATTCCGTCACAATATAGTCAATAATGCGCTGATCAAAATCCTCGCCACCAAGGAAAGTGTCTCCATTTGTCGCTAACACCTCAAACTGTTTATCATTATCAACGGCAGCAATTTCAATGATGGAGATATCGAAGGTACCACCACCTAGGTCGTAGATAACAATTTTACTGTCATTTTTTTGGGTTTTATCCATACCAAAAGCCAACGCCGCCGCTGTGGGTTCGTTGATAATTCGCTTGACTTCTAGGCCGGCAATCCGACCCGCATCCTTTGTTGCTTGACGCTGGCTATCATTAAAGTAGGCTGGTACGGTAATCACCGCTTCAGTAACAGTTTCGCCTAAATAGTCTTCGGCAGCTTTTTTAAGTTTTCTTAAGATTTCCGCTGCGATCTGAGGTGGCGCCATTTCTTTGCCTTGTGCTCTGACCCATGCGTCCCCATTAGGGGCTTTCATGATCTCAAAAGGCATCAAGTCAATATCTTTTTGGACTTCTTTATCTTCAAAACGCCGACCAATTAAGCGTTTAGTAGCATATAAAGTATTCTTTGCATTGGTGACGGCCTGACGTTTAGCCGAAGCACCAACGAGCACTTGATTGTCATCCATATAAGCAACCACAGAAGGTGTCGTACGACCCCCTTCGGAGTTTTCAATGACCTTCGGTTTGCCATGCTCTATGATGGCTAAGCAAGAATTGGTGGTACCCAAATCAATGCCAATAATTTTTCCCATAATTTTTCCTAATTTTTAAGAGTGCTTGTCATGATTTAAAGGAATTGTTTCATCTCGTTGATATAGGTCGTGGTCATTTGTCTTATTTTCAAGTACTGAGGATACCGGATTGACTGCAGCAGAAACAATGACCATGGCAGGTCTTAGCACCCGATCAGCGATTACATAACCTTTTTGCATGACACGCAATACACGGTTTGGTTCTTGCTCAGATGCTTCGGTACTAATTGCATGATGCCGGTGCGGATCAAGCTGTTCGCCTTGAACTGGATTAATTTCGCTAATTTGAGCCCTTTCAAAAGCTGAAACTAACTGCTTGAGTGTCAACGAAACCCCCATTTTTAATGTTTCAAACTGATTGCTCTCATCGGCCAGCGCCATTTCTAAGGCATCTTTAACACCTAAAAGGTCGGCAGCGAACTTATTGGACGCGTATTTATGCGCATTCTGTAATGCTTCCTCTGAGCGACGACGCTGATTTTCCATTTCAGCCAATGTTCGCAAAAGCTGATCATGCAACTGGCGACAAGTCTCCTCAAGTTGCAATGTGGTTTGATCGGACTCGTTTTTTTGCGGTGTAGGAGCCTGCACTGTTTCTTCAGGACAAGATATTGTTTTATGTTTAGTATGGCTTGCCATGCTTTATTCCTACAGAATAGCCTTAAGATCTAAGTTTGAGTACAGCTACCAGATGAGGGCATATCGCCTAAATTCAATAGGGCAACGTCAGCACGTTTGGATTGCAAAGTAGATGGCAGCGCAAAAACAACCTTTTCTTCTACACCCGCTAATTCCTGTATGGTAGCTTGGGTCAGCTCTTGAATGCGTAGCGCAATTGTTTTGACTAAGCTCTCCGGTGCTGATGCGCCAGCCGTCAAACCAATATGGGCTACTTGTTCAAACCAGCTTTCATTGAGTTGATCAGCGTGATCCACCATCCAAGCTTGCGTACCTGCTTGTTCAACAACTTCTTTTAGGCGATTAGAGTTAGAGCTATTAGGGGAGCCAACGATCACCATAATATCAGAAAGTTTAGCAAGCGTGATTGCGGCATTTTGTCGATTTTGCGTAGCATAGCAAATATCGCTTTTTCTAGGCCCGATGATACCAGGAAACTTTCTTTTTAATGCTGTAATAATTGCTTGGGTTTCTTGTACGGCGAGCGTGGTTTGCGTGACATAAGCGAGTTGTTGTGAATGCTTGACTGGAAGTAGTGCAATATCATCGATAGATTCAATCAAGTAAATATGTTCCGTTAACTGTCCCATTGTGCCTACTACTTCGGGATGTCCAGCATGGCCAATCATGATGATTTCGAATCCAGCCTCATGCATTCGGCGAACTTCCAGATGAACCTTTTTAACAAGGGGGCAGGTTGCATCGAGTATTCGCATGGATTTAGCTTGAGCGGTTTGCTCAACGGCGCGCGATACGCCATGCGCTGAGAAGATGCATACGGACTGTGGCGGGGCTTCATCAAGATTTTCTACAAAAATGGCACCTTGTTTTTGTAATGCAGCGATGACAAATCGATTATGAACGACTTCGTGATGCACGAAAACAGGTTGTCCAAATTGTTCAAGTGTCAAGCGAACAATGGATATAGCTCGATCAACACCTGCACAAAAGCCACGCGGATTAGCGATATATAATATTTTTTGAGTCATTGGCGTCGCCATGCTATGTTAAGTACTACATCGTCATGAGCGTTTCAGCGTGGCTGGACGATTAATAAGGAAACCCAATGCACCGAGTGTAATGCAACTATCAGCAAGGTTAAAAGCTGGAAAAGTATATTGCTGATAATAAAATACGAGAAAATCAGTTACATAACCATAAAGGCATCGATCAATCAAATTACCGATTGCTCCACCGAGAATCAATGCTGCACTCATTGACATCATGCCGACAAAATACCCACGCCAGATACCTCGTATCAACCAAATGGCCATTATGATGGCTAGCGCGGCAAAAAGGTAAATTTGCCAACCCGTCTCATGAGATAAGAAGCTAAAAGCCGCGCCAGTGTTATAGTACAAAGAGAGTTTAAAGAAGCCTGGAATGGCTTCGTAAGAGGTTACTTTGGCTAACCAAGCGCGACAAGTTATTTTGCTAAGCTGGTCTAGTAAAATCATAACACCCGCTAAACCTAACCACTGCCAAGGATTGGCATCATGTTTTTTTTGGATCGTATTAGGCATGGCGACGTATTTCTCCTTGACCATATACATTGCTCTGGCAACGATTGCACAGTGTTGGGTATGTAGTAGATTGACCAACGGATGGATGAAAATGCCAACAACGGGCACATTTATTATGCTGACTAGGTAGGACATGCAGGGTTAATGTATCTCCCATGATGATACTAACTTGCGAGACGATGAGTGCGAATTGCAATTCATCCTGTAGGCTAGATAAAAAGGAGTATAACGTTTTGGGAGCAATCACTTGCACTTCGGCTTGCAAGGAAGAGCCGATATGGCCGACTTGACGCTGATTTTCAAGTGCTTTATGTACTACTTCACGAAAAGCGCGGATGGCCTGCCATTTATCAAGCAAAATTTGTCGCTCGCCAGGAGATTGCTTAGGAAAAATGTAAGTCGTGTGGAACAAAGTGCTATCTTGATCGTCTTGTACAAGCGTCTCCCATGCTTCTTCTGCAGTGAAGGTTAAAATAGGGCTCATTAATAGTAATAGACTATGTGTGATATGGTAAAGCACAGTTTGTGCCGAACGCCGACCCAGGCTATTTTTCTGCATGGTATAGAGGCGATCTTTGATGATATCTAAATAAAAAGCCCCTAAATCTTCTGAGCAATAGTGTACCAGTTCTTGTACAGCAAAATGAAACGTGTAGCGCTCGTAATGAGTAAGAACCTTTTCCTGCAACAGTTCTGAGACAATTAACATATAGCGATCTAATTCGATCATCTGATCCAGCTGTATTGATTGCTCGGTTGGGTTAAAGTCGGATAGGTTAGCTAACAAAAATCGGATGGTATTTCGTATCCTTCGATAACTTTCGGTTGCCTGCTGCAAGATTTCATCTGAAACCGCTATCTCGCCTGAGTAATCGGTCGATGCGATCCATAGACGCAAAATATCTGCCCCCAACGAATCATTGATTTTTTGGGGTGAGATGACATTCCCGAGCGATTTGGACATTTTATTGCCCTTGCTATCGACCACAAAACCGTGGGTGAGTAGTTGACGATAAGGGGCTTTTTTAAGGATAGCGCTACCAATAATTAAGGAGGTTTGAAACCAACCACGATGCTGATCAGAGCCTTCCAAATATAAATCAGCAGGCCAAGTCAGTTCAGGTCTTTCCTGTAAGACAGTCATATGGGTTGATCCTGAATCAAACCACACATCTAAAATATCAGGGGATTTTTGGTATAGATCAGCCTCATCTCCGAGCAAGGTTTTGGGGTCAAGTTTGAACCATGCCTCAATACCTTCTTTTTCGATCAATTGCGCAACTTGTTCAAGTAGTGCCTCGGAATTCGGGTGCAGTGTTTGGGTGTGGCGGCGCACGAAAAATGGTATCGGAATCCCCCATTGTCGCTGCCTCGATATACACCAGTCGGGTCGCGAATCAATCGTAGATCTAAGGCGTATTTTGCCTGAATCAGGAAAAAATTGTATTGCTTGGGCTACTTGCTTTAGTGTTGTACGTAACGTGGTTTTTTGTGACCCCAGTTTATCCATGTGGATAAACCATTGTTTTGTTGTACGAAACAAAAGCGGGGTGTGATGGCGCCAGCAATGTGGATAACTATGCGTGATTTTTGCTTGATGAATCAAAGTATGCTGTTTTTGAAGTGTATCAATAATTGTTTGATCAACTTGCCTAACCGACAAGCCAGCGAACAATTCCACATCAGGTTTGTAGCATCCGCTTGCATCCAAGGGATTATGAAGTGGCAAGTGATATTTTAGTCCAACAAGAAAATCTTCTGTGCCATGAACAGGAGCAGTATGGACAAGGCCTGTTCCCGCATCGGTTGTAACATGTGAACCGCATATGATGGGCACGGTTCGCTGATAAAAAGGGTGCTGCAATACTAGATGCTCTAGTTCACTACCCATTGCCTCTGCTATGAGGTCGTATCGTTCAATGCCACAGCGTTGACAGGTTATATCAACCAGTGCTTTAGCTACTATCCAGCAAGTATTATTGTTGATGCTAATTAATTGATAGATTAATTCAGCGTGCACCGCAACGGCCTGATTTGCTGGCAATGTCCAAGGTGTTGTTGTCCAAATTACCGCAAAACAAGCTTGATTGGGTTGCGGAATACCAAATGCTTTGGCTAATTTGGCAGGTTCTTGTACCCGAAATGCGACATCAAGGGCAATGGTGGTATGTGGGGCGTATTCCACTTCTGTCTCAGCTAGTGCTGAGATGCATTCGATACACCAATGTACGGGTTTTTCTCCCTGTCCCAAGTAACCTGCTTGATAAACCCTACTCAAGGTTCGTACGGTATTAGCCTCTGTTAAAAAATCCATCGTGATATAAGGGTGATCCCAATCCCCACAAATACCCAACCGAATAAAATCCTGCTTTTGTTTGGCGATTTGCTGGGTAGCATATTCGCGACATCGTTGACGAAATTGATCGGCAGGCATAGCTTTACCATATATTTTTTCAATAGCCAGCTCAATCGGTAATCCATGGCAGTCCCAGCCAGGTATGTAAGGCGCATCAAAACCAGCAATCGTTTTTGAGCGAATCACGATATCTTTGAGCACTTTATTGACAGCATGCCCTATGTGGATAGAGCCATTAGCGTAAGGGGGGCCATCATGCAAAATAAATTTTGGTCTACCAAGAGCCAGCTGACGCAAATGTTGATAGCGGCCTTGTTTTTGCCATTTTTTAACCCACTCCGGCTCCCGTTGCGCTAAGTTAGCACGCATGGGAAAGGTTGTATCCATCAAATTGATGGTGGTTGTGTAATCTATATTCACTTATGCTAATTCCCAGTAAATTTTTGCTTGTCGCACATCCTCTTGTATTTGTGTTACCAGCGCATCAATGGTCTGAAAACGTTTTTCATCACGCAATTTTTTAATAAAATATACGGTCATGCGTTGACCGTACAGTGAACTGGAATGGTTCAAAAGATGCGTTTCCAATTTATATTGTGTGTTGCTGTGTACAGTTGGGCTTTTGCCAAGATTAGCCACGCCATATTGTTTGCCAAATGCACCTTCTGATTCAACAATAAATACGCCTTCCAATACGGGCTGATTGCTGGTTAAATAAATATTTGCGGTTGGAAATCCTAGTTGTTGGCCAAATTGGCGACCATAAGCAATTTTTCCAGTAATTTGGTAAGGCTGTTCCAGTAGTTGTGAAGCGTAAGCTAAATCACCCTTGGCTAATGTTAGGCGAACCAAAGAACTAGAAACTCGTTCTCCATTCATGAGTACCGTTGGCATGGTTTCTGTTGTAAATGATGCGTACTGCATCAAGTGTGTTACATTACCAAGCCGTTGGGCGCCAAAATGAAAATCTTCACCAATTAGTATATAACGGGTTTTGAGTGTATCGATTAGTATATGACGTACAAAATGGTCAGCACGCAATGCGGCAAATTGCTTAGTGAAGCGACAGACAAATACCTGATCAAGCAAGTTTGTTTGCGATAACAAAGTTAGTTTGT
Source organism: Neisseriales bacterium (assembly GCA_016699915.1). NCBI lineage: Bacteria > Pseudomonadati > Pseudomonadota > Betaproteobacteria > Neisseriales > Neisseriales bacterium. The sequence continues at coordinate 267,878 of CP064990.1, forward strand.
CACGCAATGTAGAGAGTTGAGAAAGCTTATTAAATGGACTTTTTGAGTGGGGCTCAAAGGTCAAAAGACTGGCGGGCAAACCCCTTTTATCGGCCTCTTTTCTCAAGCATCGCAGTAATGCTCTATGTCCGTGATGTACGCCATCGAAATTACCGATGCTCAACGCACAGCTTGGCAATTTTTGCGTGTCCTGAAAGGGTAAAAAAATAACCTGCATCATGCTCAAACCAGTTGTTTACAATTACCTGCCGATGCCCTGTTTAGCAAGGTAACTGTCATAGTTGCCCAAATGATAATGATACCGACTTGTACCATCTAGTTCCAAAATTTGTGTAGCTAACGAAGCTACAAACTGACGATCATGGGATACAAAGATAAGTGTCCCAGCATATTTTTCAAGAGCGATATTGAGGGATTCAATCGATTCCATATCCATATGATTTGTGGGTTCATCCATAATTAGCACGTTGGGTTGTTGCAACATGAGTTTGCCATATAACATCCTACCTTTTTCGCCGCCGGAAAGTACTTGGACGGATTTATTGGCCTCATCACCAGAAAAAAGCAGTTTACCCAATGTACTGCGAATGTTTTGCTCGTCTTGTTGTGTACCCCATTGTCGCATCCAATCAATCAGGGTCATAGCGGATTGGAAATCTTTTTCGTGATCCTGTGGATAGTAGCCTACTACAGCCTTTTCTGACCATTGAATGGTACCTGTATCTGCCAAAATGGGTGGTATGCTTGCCGCATGCCATGCACTATATAACAATTTAACAAGTGTTGATTTACCCGAGCCATTCGGGCCGATAATGGCGAGTCGCTGACCTGCCTTGAGCATGAGATTAAGTTGGCAAAAGAGGGGTTTATCAAAGGCTTGACTTAATTGTTTGATTTCAACTGCTTGTCTATGCAATGGATGATGCTTATCAACCTCAAAACGAATAAAAGGGTATTGACGGGTGGAGGGTTTGATCATGATCATGCTAGATTTTATTTTTTCAACTTGTTTAACGCGACTTGTTGCTTGTCGTGCTTTGGATTTATTGGCTGAGAAGCGCGCAACAAAGCTTTGTAAGGTTTGAATTTGTTCCTTTGCTTTGGCATTGAGTGCTAATTGCTGTGTACGAGATTGTGTGCTCGCTAGCATGTAATCATCATAGTTACCGGGATATATCCCAATAGTTTGATAATCTAAATCCATGATATGAGTACAAACCGCATTAAGAAAGTGGCGATCATGGGAAATGATGACCATCATGGCACCATAATTGTTCAGGGTTTCTTCTAGCCAGCGAATGGTATTGATATCTAGGTGATTGGTAGGTTCATCTAACAGTAAGATATCGGGGTTAGAAAATAAAGCTTGCGCCAAGAGCACGCGAAGCTTCCAACCAGGCGCGATATGACGCATGAGCCCTTGCTGTGCTGGTAAAGTAATGCCTACACCAGATAATAGTTCACCGATTTTAGCTTCAGCAGCATAGCCACCGTAGGATGCGAATTTTTCCTCAAGTTCTGCAGCGTGCAAGTAATCAGCTTCTGAGGCGCTTGGATTGGCGTAAATAGCATCACGCTCGGACATAGCTTGCCACATTTCTTGATGGCCTTGCATGACAACATGCAGGACGGATTGATCCTCAAAGGCGAATTGATCCTGACGTAGTTTACCAATTCTTATATTCGGTTCGACGATAACTTGCCCATCAATGGGTACAAGATCGCCTGCTAAGACCTTTATAAAGGTGGATTTACCTGAGCCATTTGCACCGATGAGCCCGTATCGACAACCTGCATTGAATTTAAGAGAAATTTTTTCAAATAAGACATGGGCACCAAACTGCACTTTAATGTCATTGACGCTTAACACAATGTTGTTTACTTACCTTAAAATATCTCTATGAATTTGGAATAGAGCAGCATTAAATGTTCATTTTAGCATAGGTTTAAAGGATAGACTGTCCCATACCTTATTTATCGTGGCATAAGCAATGAAGCGTTGATAGGTGCTCATACAACTTCCTTAGTTTTATGGAAAGGGATATATTCATGTTAACGGGTAGCATCGTAGCACTTATAACACCCATGCAGCAAAATGGGCAGATTGATTATGTGGCATTAAAGCGTTTAATTGATTGGCATATTGTTCAGGGTACAGATGGTATTGTATTAGGGGGTACTACTGGAGAATCTGTAGTACTAGAAGACGAGGAATATAGGGCAGTTATCGAATTTGTTGTACAGCATATTAATGGTCGCATTCCAGTTATTGTGGGGGCGGGTGGTAATTCAACGCATGCGACTATTCGGCGTGTACAGCAAGCCAAAGAAGCTGGAGCACAATCTGTTTTATCGGTTGTACCCTACTATAATAAGCCAAATCAAGAAGGTATTTATCAACATTTTGCATGTATTGCCGACGCTGTTAAAATACCCCTTATCCTCTATAACGTACCGAGTCGCACAGCATCGGATATTCAAAACGAAACTGTGTTGCGTTTAGCGCAAATTCCCAATATCGTCGGTTTGAAAGACGCAACAGCCAATTTAGCAAGGGCTTGTGAGTTGATGGCATTAGTGCCGAAGGATTTTGCGTTATATTCGGGTGATGATGCTACAGCGATGGCTTTTATACTCTGTGGTGGACATGGCGCTGTTTCTGTTTGCGCGAATATAGTTCCTCATGCTTTTCGAAAGATGTGCCATGCTGCTTTGTCAGGTGAGATTAACTTGGCGCGCCAGCAAGATAGCGATTTGAGAGTACTTTATGAGCAGCTTTTTATGGAAACCAATCCATCGCCTGTCAAATGGGCACTACACGAGATGGGTTTTATTGAAAACGTGATGCGACTGCCATTGATACCGATTTCGCCACACCTCGTAGCTAAACTAACGTATACATTGCGTCGCATGAATCTTATTAAATTGTAAAAAATTTATCACCAAAACTTGAACAAAAAGCCGACCATCAAGGTCAGCTTTTTGTTTCTTTAGTCGACTAAAGACTAGTTGCTGCGTACAACCTTATTCAGCAGCAGAGGCTTCGGAGGCTTCTTCAATGCTAGAAGCTTCTTGATTAAGAGGATCTGAAGCAACTTCCGATGAGGCAGTATCACTTTGTTTACCAGCACAACCAGTCAAAGCGATAGCCAACAAAGCAGCAACAAGTAGTGATTGTTTCATAATTCTTACCTTCGTTAAAAATGACAATTAAACTTTGCAAAGTATTACCGTTCTATAATACTACTAGACCGAAACACAAACCGCTTTTGAGGGATCCTAATACGGTGTCGCAAAGACATCCATACCTATACTCCCCCTTCCGCAGGAGGATTTATATCATAAAATGAAACTTTTAGCACTATTTACTTGTCTTTGAACAGAATTTATTGTGCTAGTTATCCATATCATCGCGAAAAATGAAGCCAAGCAACATGGTTTTTTATGATGACGAAGACATAAATAAGAGCAAGAGATCATTCAAAAACTTTCTACCTCGTGTACTGGGCTTGATCAGGCTTGAATTGACTATAGCTAAACCTTGTCGTTTGGCTTCATCTAAAGCACCGCTTAGCACACTAAACGGTAAACCAGTTCGCTGTGTAAATAGAGTGGGCGCAAAACCAGCTGTCAATCGTAAAGCATTCATCATAAATTCGATTTTAAGCTGGTTTGGAGCAATATGATGTTGTGACTGAATAGGTGTTTTATTGGAAACCTGTCTGGCATAGGTTTTTGGATGCTGATAGCGCATAGTACGCAAAATACCATGCTTTGTTGTCAGTTTGCTATGCGCACCAGCACCAATACCCACATAGTCTCCAAACTGCCAATAATTGAGATTATGCTGGCAGTAATGGTGATTTTGGGCAAAAGCTGAAATTTCATAATGCGCAAACTTAGCAAGCCGAAGCTGTTGATGTATGGCTTTAGCAATCGCATCGGATTGATCGTGATTCGGTAAATCTTTGGGTGGTGCACAACCAAAAGGTGTATGTGGTTCAATAGTCAGTTGATAGGCTGAAATATGGCTAACGCCTGATGCCAGTGCAGTTTTTATATCCAACAAAGCTTCTGTTATGGTTTGGTGAGGCAAAGCGTACATTAAATCAATATTGACTTTTTTAAAATAAGACAATGCGCAATCTACTGCACGATGTGCTGCAAGGTTGTTATGAATGCGACCCAAGCTTTGTAGGCAACGGTTGGAAAAACTTTGTATACCAAGGGAGAGTCTTGTCACACCAGCTTGAGCAAAGCGCTGAAAACGACTTTGGTCTACAGTACCAGGATTGGCTTCTAAAGTAATTTCGATATTAGGTATTAAGTGGCAATATTTTTGTATACCTAAGAGCAATTGTTCAAGTGCTTGGCAAGAAAGCAAACTGGGTGTTCCGCCTCCGATAAAAATACTCACAATTGGTCTATGATCAATGCTTGGTAAGGCAAACAAAAGATCTTGCAGTAGGCTATCGACATAGGCTTGGTCATCAACATGATGGCTCGAAATGGCATGGGAATTAAAATCGCAATAAGGGCATTTTTTGATACACCAAGGGATATGCACATATAACGATAAAGGAGGTAGACAGTGCGAGTCGGTAAACGGTGTCATTTAACGGGTAAGAATAAATGAGATTGTGCTAGTAATTTTTTGAACGCTTGTGCACGATGACTGAGGCGATTCTTGTTAGTTGGGTCTAACTGTGCAGCGGTTAATTTTAAATGTGGTAAATAAAATAAAGGGTCGTAGCCAAAGCCCTTATCGCCTTGTAAAACCGTGGCTATTTGGCCGAACCATATGCCTTCTGCTATGACAGGTGCAGGATCATCAGGGTATCGTACAAGGGTCAACATGCAGTAGAAATAGCCATCACGTTTTGTGACTCCACGCATTTTTTCAATCAATAACTGATTATTTGCAGCATCTGAAGGTGGTTCTCCTGCAAATCTTGCCGAGTGGATGCCCGGTAATCCATGTAAAGCGCGTACACATAACCCAGAGTCATCCGACAGTGCAGGTAAACCCGTTATACGGCTGGCTTGCCTTGCTTTATGCAGTGCATTTTCAATAAAAGTACTATAAGGTTCGTCGGCAGGCGGTATATGTTGCTGATTTTGCGGTATTAATTGTAGAGCAAGTGGTGCCAATAGTGCCTGGCATTCTTTGATTTTGTGTGGGTTATTACTGGCAAGGATTATCCTCTTCATATGCATGAGTCTAGGTTAGTTGAGTTGTGAGCGGAAAACAATAGCTCAAGCACACTACTTAAGCGATGCTTCATGTATAAATTACATTATAAGGTGTTAGAATTTTAATGTGAGATAATGGATAAAATAATTATAGATTGGCTCGTCTTAAAATCATGTGGAATGTTATATTTTGGGATCCCTATTAACAAACAATACTTGGGCTCAACAACTCAAGAAAGGATTGCTGAAGACGCGGCAAGGTTTTGGCCGTGCTTTGTCTGATTTATTGAGTGCGCATCGCATAGATATGACATCCTATGAACAGCTCAAAAATATATTATTAGCTACCGATATGGGGTTAGATGCAGCGGAGTATTTATTGTCAGTATCCAAACAACAAGCGGTGCATAATACACAGCAATTGATACAGGCTTTATCTGACGCTTTATTTACTTTGATTCATCCGCTGGAACAGCCGCTTGATGTAACTGCCCATCAACCTTTTGTGGTGATGATGGTTGGTGTGAATGGTGCTGGCAAAACCACTTCTATTGGTAAACTGGCCAAATATTTTAAAGACCAACAAAAAACGGTATTACTCGGTGCTGCCGATACGTTCCGAGCAGCAGCCTACGAACAACTGGTTAAGTGGGCAACGTTAAGCGATATTCCTGTTGTCAGTAAAGTGGATGGGGATGCGGCTGCTGTATGTTATGACGCTATTGCAACAGCTTGTGCACAGCATATTGATGTCGTATTCATTGATACGGCTGGTCGATTGTCTACACAAAAGCATCTGATGGATGAAATCAAAAAAGTCAAGAAGGTTGCCCAAAAGGTATTATCTCATGCGCCACATGAAATATTATTGACGTTGGATGCTAATACGGGATTAAATTCACTGTCTCAAGCTAAGGCATTTGATGAAGCCCTCGGGGTAACTGGATTGGTGCTAACAAAATTGGATGGTACGGCAAAAGGCGGTATCATTGCTGCTATGGCACAACAAAAGCCCATTCCACTGCGTTTTATTGGGTTGGGGGAAGGTGTCGGTGATATACGTCCTTTTATTGCGCGTGACTATGTGGATGCTTTATTTGAAAATGGAAATGGTGCCTTATGATTCAGTTTGAGCAAGTCAGCAAGCATTATTCGGATCGCATACAGGCGTTAAATATGCTCAGTTTCTCAATTGCGAGTGGGGAAATGGTATTTATCGCTGGGCACTCCGGTGCTGGTAAATCAACATTATTAAAATTGGTCGCAGCAATTGAGCGCCCAACAAGTGGTCAAATTACTGTCAACGGCTACAACATCAGTAAGGCAACTGATGCACAACTTTGCTTTGTGCGCCAGCATATTGGTGTGGTATTTCAAGACCACAAAATATTGTTTGACCGCAATGTTTCTGATAACGTCATGCTACCACTTGATATTGTTGGGATAGGGCGTAAAGAGGCTAAACGTAGAGTGCAGGCAGCTTTAGATAAGGTGAATTTATTAGGCAAAGAAAAAGTGGCACCGATTCAGTTGTCTGGCGGCGAGCAACAGCGGTTATGCATTGCGCGTGCTGTAGTGCATCGCCCGGCGATTTTGCTGGCGGATGAGCCTTCAGCTAATCTTGATCGTGACTGCGCGCTAGATATTATGGAGCTGCTACAATCTTTTCATCAGTCTGGCGTAACGGTGTTGATTTCAGCCCATGACGAAACATTGATGGAAGACTATGGTCGGCGTATTTTGCGATTGAAAGCCGGACAGTTTATTACCTAACCTTTTTGCAATGTGGATATACCATGTCTATTAAATATTATATTTATTTGCATGCACGCAGTGCTAAAGACGCATTTGTTAAGATTGTTCATCAGCCATTCAGTTCTTTATTGTCACTTGCTACATTGTCGTTAGCGTTGCTATTGCCACTGATGCTTTATGCTGTGGTTGCCAGTGTGCAGGATTATGCACCACGCATGGCCGCCTCACCACAAATTACGTTGTTCATGGATCTTTCTGCTGACGACGTGGCTTTGGGATCTGTTCATCAACAACTCAAGCAACATCGTTTGGTGGCACGTTATATATTTATTAGCAAAGACCAGGCGCTGGCTGAACTAGAGAGCCATGACGATATATCAGGTCTGAGGGACATATTACCTGATAATCCCTTACCCGATGCGTTCGTGGTTACCCCCACTGTTACAGATTTGCAAAGTTTGTCATCATTGCAAAAAACCTTATCGAATTTGCCGGGTGTGCACCAAGCACAATTTGATATGCGCTGGGCACAACGGTTTTATGAGCTCATTAAACTGGGTCATCGTGCCGTATTACTTTTTGCTTTGGTTTTTGGTGCGGCTGTTGTGTTGATTACTTACAATATTATTTACATGCAAATTTTGGGTAAAAAGGAGGAAATTGTTGTATCCAAATTGATTGGAGCTAGCGATCACTTTATCCGCCGAGCCTTTTTTTATCACGCATGTTGGCAAGCGTTATTGGCTGCTCTTATCGCTTGGCTTGGCACCTTATGGGTTGCAGGAGCAGTGAATCCGGTGATTCATCATTTTGCTTCTCTATACCATGAAAAAATACTGCTACGCCCATTGTATTTTGACGAATTGACCCTATTTATTTTACTGACGGTTGCGCTGACTGTTTTGGGTGCACGCCTCGCGGTTGGTCAACATTTACGCCAACTAAAAGCCCACTAAGGCAAAAGTTTTGAGATGTTGGCAGCACACCACGGTTTGTGTTAGAGTACGGTGGCAGGTGTTGTACAAATAAATGAGGAACATGGAAGTGATGACTGAGATGAGGTTGCCTGTTTTGTCGGCTGGCGGTAGCCTGGAGCGTTATATCCACAGCGTAAACAGCATCCCGATGCTGTCAGTGGATGAAGAATGTAGCTTGGCAGAGCGTTTTCAGAATCAGGGTGATTTGGAAGCGGCAAGAAAACTTGTTTTGTCTCACTTAAGGGTTGTTGTGTCGATTGCAAGAGGCTATGCGGGGTATGGTTTACCACAAGCTGATTTGATACAGGAAGGCAATATTGGTTTGATGAAGGCGGTTAAGCGTTTTCAACCGAACCGTGGCGTGCGCTTATTTTCTTTTGCGATCCATTGGATCAAGGCGGAGATTCATGAATTTGTCCTACGCAACTGGCGTTTGGTGCGTATTGCGACAACGAAATCCCAACGTAAATTGTTTTTCAATATACGTAGCATGAAACGCAAGCTCACTGCGCTGACAGACGGAGAAGCACAGCGTATTGCTGATGAATTAGGTGTCAAGCGCGAGGAAGTATTGGAGATGGAAATGCGTCTTGCTGGGCAGGATATGACGTTATCAACGGATCATGCAGAAGATACCTATTATTCACCCATTCATTGGTTGTCAGACAGTGAGCAAGAGCCTATTCGGCAATTAGAACGCAAAGCGGATGATCGCTTGCAAGGAGAAGGATTACAGGCGGCTTTAAAAGCACTTGATGCAAGGAGTCGTCGTATCATTGAGGCGCGTTGGTTAGAACTTGACAAAACTGGCGAGTCTTCCACACTACATGATCTTGCCAAAGAATTGGGTATTTCAGCCGAGCGCGTTCGTCAAATTGAGCAAAAAGCCCTTACTAAAATGAAGAGCTTCTTTGCGCAAAAAGGCTTACTTCCCATGTCGCTGAATTGATTATTTGTTTTAACTACACTATTTATAGCGCTGGGGCAATTGCTCGTGCTGTGTTTGGGTCATCTTCCTTAATTGTTGATAAGCAGGCTCCTCAGCTGGCAGAGTTTTTAGGTAAGTTTTTGCTAGCGTTGGAAAAGAGGCCAATACTAATGCCATGGAATGCTCAGATTCCTTGAGCCGACCTGCCAAAGCTTCCAATTTTGCTTTTTTAAGCATGATGTTTGGAAAGGGACGTATTTTAGCGAGTTGCTTGATATAGTATAGTTTTAAGTCAAGCGCTTGATGGCTGGCAACGAGGTAGTTATTCAGCGTTATGAGTGCATAAAAACTAAATAATGTGTTGTGATCAACCATGTCTTGTAAGTAGATCACACGTTGATTGTAGGTTTTTGCATCGCGTATTGGCATATAAATGCGCGTCAGTGTGCTGTACGTTGACCAATGAAAAAACATTAAGAAAAGTAACGCGGCAACCGTAAGGCCTGACAGGGCAGGCACCAATCGTCGCTTCCAAAAGGAAGTAATAATATGCTCATCATTGGGCACTCCAGTTCGTTGAGGGGCAAGCGTGACTGCGACTACAAAAACGGCTAAAAACCCCATATTCCACAACGGATATTCTACCATGCTGTGTAACAGGGTAATCATCATCATACCAAAAGGTAATATGCTGGTATGTTGAGCGGGTTGCGTAAAATATGTGTGAATTGCCCAAATAAATCCCACTAGGGCGGTTAATGTGCCGATGACACCCATTTCGGCGAGCAAATGAAGCACCAAGTTATGCACATTGGTAAACAGCGAGCTACTAAAATCACTCTGTATAAATTCAGGGCGCAAATGCAGTGTTAAACTATGCTGAGCGAACTGGCTCCATCCACAACCAAACCAAGGATAGTTTTGGAAAACAAGCCATGCTTTATGCCATTCAGTTTGACGGCGACCGATACTGGATGCTTGTGCACCTATAATCCGCTCTATACCTGATGTAGATTGAATGGTAAGCCACTGATCCAGTTGGGGTAATAGCCACTGTATGATTAGACTGGCCATACTGATAGCACATAACCAAACCCATATCTGCCGAGATTGCGTAGTTTGGAGTCGGCTATGCCATGAGGTTGCTACTGCTGCCATAGCAATCAGATAAAGCACAACTGTTCTTGAGCCATTCCATGCCATTAATGAAGCCAGTAATAAAATAAGCCCTATGGCTATCCATGACTTGAGCTGATGGCAAGCGACCAAATATCCTGTAGCAAGCATACCCCAAGCCAAGTAATGCGCATAAAGGTTCCTCTGGCCGATTATGCCAATGATCGTGGTTTTATGGCTGCTATCATAAGCAATCCACCCATGTAGGTGACTGGCAAGACCCGTGAACTGCAAGATCCCCACTATAGCTTGCATAACAGCGCCGATCACCAAAGCCCAAGCAAGACAGGACACTAATTTTTCCGCTGTCCATAGATGTTGTAAACCAGAACTTACATAGGCTAGTAATGCCATAGATAGAAAAACCAACACTGCCCATACATTGAATCCAGGAAAAAGGATATCTACGCAAAGTGGCTGTATGAACCATATGATTGCTAAACCAATCATCCAGTAGCTGGTGGATGGGATCCTACTAGGTAACTTATGACATACAAGTAACGTGAGCCATAACATGGATGTAATCAGAACGACCGATACGCCAATAAACCAATTTGGTATAGGATGATAAGCAATACACCTTATAAAAGGTAACAAAAATAAGCTTGCCCACAGCAACAGCGTGGCCTGTTTTACTTTGTGCTGATAAGTGAATGAATCTGCGATAGCCATTGTCGTTTATGTAGGTTAGTTAAAAGAAAGTGGAATGAATAATCGTTCCTCTGCACGTTGAACCAACAAAGCAACATAGCCGTTGGATTGTGCTAAAGCGATGCGTAATTGTGACAACGTATTAATCGGTTGGCGATTATTAACGCCAATAATAATATCGCCACGCATTAAACCTGCTCTGGCTGCCATATCTTCTACCTGTTGCACGATGAGTCCTCCTTGAGGCAAATGCAACTGTTTTTTTTGCCAAGAGGTTAAAGGTGATAATGTTGCACCCATCCCCTCAAGTCGCTTGTTGGGCGATGCAACATACCGTTGTTGATTGGTTACACGATGCTTGATGACCCTATCAGTTGGTAACTGCCCCAATTTGATGCGGAGGGTTTTTTGGGTACCATTACGCCATATTTTTACCATGATGACTTGGCTAGGCACAGTCTTGTTTAACATGACCGATAGATCGCTATAGGATTCAATTGCCTGCTGATCAATGGATAGCAAGATATCTCCTGTTTTAAGGCCAGCATGATGAGCGGGTCCCCGTTTTTCAAGACCCGCAATTAAAATACCATGGGTTCGATCCAGTGCAAATGCCTTAGCAATGCCTTGCGTAACGGGTTGGATATAAACCCCTAATTTACTGTGCTGTGCCTGACCTGTTTTTTTGATTTGATTTGCTGCATGCATCGCAATATCAATTGGTACAGCAAACGCGATGCCGCTAAATTCACCTGATTTACTATAAATTTTGGTGTTGATACCAATTACTTTGCCGTTCAAATTAAATAATGGGCCGCCGGAACTGCCGACATTGATTGCCACATCGGTCTGAATGCATGGAATATAGCTACCATCTGGCAGATTGCGCCGCGTTGCCGAAATAATGCCTGCTGTGACGGTATGATCTAACTGAAAGGGCGAGCCAATGGCTACTACCCATTCGCCAACTTTAAGCGTAGCAGGATGACCGATTTGAACAACGGGTAGGTCATATGCTTTTATTTTTAATAAAGCAATATCAGTGTGTTGGTCAAATCCCACAACGGTGGCTGGAAACTCTCGCTTATCCATACAAGTGACGGTGATATAACCAGCATGCTGCACTAAATGTGCGCTGGTGAGAAGATAGCCATCAGCGCTAATGATAAAGCCTGATCCGCCTGAAATGAATGCGCGCCCAGCGTTTGAATCAGGCGGTGCAAAATAATGAAAAAAGTTCCACGGGAGATCATCTTCAGCGGGGCGGGGTAGCATTTTTTGCAGCACATTGGATCCATCGTGATAGGCTTGGATATTCACAACGGCGGGACTATAGCGTTCAACAAGCTTTGTAAAGTCAGAGTTCAGAACAACAGCTCGGTCTTCTTTGTCCCCTGTTACTATCGCATTGAATTGAGCAATCCAATGTGATACGGATGTGGGCAGTATATCAAACGTATGGCTACCCCATAAAAGCAGTAGACCGACTACACATGTCCAAAAAATAGGTTTTTTATACCGCATGGAACTTTACTCAATATCCGTTACATCAGTTTAGCTGGGTATTCGCAATGCTGAGCAATAACACATTGTGCGCACAGTGGTTTTTGCGCCTTACAAGTATAGCGACCCAACAAGACTAACCAATGATGAGCATGTTGACGAAATGGATCTGGGATGTTGTGCATCAAATGCTTTTCAACAGTTTGTACATTGCTACCGCGCGCAACACCTGTACGGTTTGACACACGAAATACATGGGTGTCAACAGCAATCACAGGCTGATCAAAAATGATATTGAGTAGGATATTGGCGGTTTTTCTGCCCACACCAGGCAATGATTCGAGTGCTTCTCGGCTATTGGGCACCTCTCCTTGATGCTGATCAATTAACTGCTGGCAAATACCCAACGCATGTTTGGCTTTATTGCGATATAACCCTAAACTGTGAATATAGTGCACGAGTTTTTCATAGCCAAGTTTTAACATGGTTTGTGGTGTTGGTGCGTCGTGGAATAACGTTCGTGTGACCCGATTAACTGCTACATCGGTAGATTGTGCCGAGAATACAGCTGCAATCAACAGTTGAAAGGGCGTATCGTATATGAGCTCTGTGGCAGGTGTTGGGTTATTTTTTGCCAACAGCGTAAAGATTTGATAACAAGTAGGACGATCCATGACTAACCAACCTGTAAGCGATCCAATTCAATAAGCATATCTTAGCATATCGTATTGAAATACGGTATTGGCTACGCGATGTGGTGCTAATGGGCATGATTTTCAACAATATACTGATGATGTGGGTTAGCGGTATGGAATAAACGTTCTAATAATTGCAAAACGGGTGCTGGAATCGCTATTTTTTTTACTGTTTGATAATCTATCCACCGCCCAGGGAGCTTATCAAGCGATGGCGTTGCAGCATGTACCTTAACAATTTGTGGTGAAATTACCAAACGAAGATGAGTAAAGACGTGAATGATTGTTGGCCAAGCAGGTGGCAGCGGATAGATATCCAAGGTATTAACAACACGCAAAGCACTTTGTAGGCTATCAAATGCCGGAAATGTCCACAATCCTCCCCAAATACCATTGGGTGGTCGTTTTTCTAAATATACACCATGCTTGTAGCAAATCAAAAGCATCGTGGTATACCGTACTTGCAATGGGTTTCGTACTGGTTTTGCGGGGATGCTGGCTGTTTTATTTTGTAAAGCTGCCAGACAAATGTCTTGCATCGGGCAAGTGGCGCAGCGTGGTTGGTGATGTTTACAAATCATGGTGCCAAGATCCATCAAACCTTGAGTATAAGGCACCATATCGTTGTGATGATTTGGGAGTAATTGCTTGGCTAGTTGCCACAATTGTTCTGTTGTTTGGCGTCGTGACAATAAAGCTTCAATGCCAAATACTCTTGCCAAGATACGCTTGACATTGCCATCTAAAATAGCCTCTTTTTGGTGTGCAGCAAATACGGCAATAGCTCCTGCAGTTGATCGTCCGATACCTGGCAAGGTTTCCAAAGTTTGCCGCGCTGTGGGAAAGCGACCTTGAAATTCAGACACAATAATTTGTGCTGTTCGGTGTAATCGGTGTGCTCGATGGTAATAGCCCAAACCACTCCATAAGGTTAAGACCTCATCAAGTGGCGCGTTAGCCAGCGTAACAATGTTAGGAAATTGCGTCACAAAACGTTTGTAATAGGATAGAACCGTATGAACTTGGGTTTGCTGTAGCATAATTTCTGATAACCATATTCGATACGGATCGGTGACTTGCCAAGGAAGGTGGTGTCTGCCATGCGATCGCTGCCAAGTAATCAGGCGCGGAGCAAAGGTTGAAACAGCTACAGTAGTGATGGGGATTGGTGCTTGATGCACGTACTTACCTTTAAGTATTGCTGAGAATATGATACAGCGTTACACACAATATTTTAAGGTCGCCAAGCAAGGTCTGATGGGCTACATAGTGCAGATAGTAACGCATTTTTTTAGGCAAGATATGGTCAATATAGTAACCTTCAGGATCGCTGACTGTAGCGAGCAATTGGTTTTCTCGTAGCATCCGAATAGATGCCCAATCGGTCATACCGGGTCGTAGTGACAAAATACGTGTCCGTGCCGAAGCAGGATAGTATGCAATGTATTTTGCCACTTCAGGCCTAGGCCCAACAAAACTCATTGTTCCTCGTAAAACATCAATCAATTGAGGTAGTTCATCTAGCTTGTATCGGCGAAGAAATTGCCCGACGTTTGTAATGCGATGATCATTGCCTATGGTCAATGCACTAAACTGTTCTGAACCGATGTACATGGTGCGAAATTTGAATATGTTAAAAGGTTTGCCAAACTGACCTATTCGAGTTTGGCGAAAGAAAATGGGGCCGGGTGAATTCCATCGAATGCATAGAGCAATACCTAAAAAAACTGGCAACAATATCAGCAATAGCAAACTACTACTGATGACATCAAATAATTTTTTGATCATTGTTTTGTGTCGATTCATGGGCCAATAAGCATTGCTCTAAGGCGTGAATCACGTTGTCTTGGTCTTCATCGGTCATAGTGGTATAAAGCGGCAAAGAGACTTCATGCCTGAACAAAGCATCCGCATGAGGAAACTGTGTTTTATCAAGGTTATAGGTATTTTTCCAAACGGGTTGGCGATGTAGTGGAATAAAATGCACTGAGCAGCCAATACCCAACTTTGCCATGTTGGTAATGAGCTGTGCTCTATCAATGGGCGCATTACCCGTTAATTGTACAGGGTAAAGATGCCAGGCATGCTGGTTTTCCGAAATGGATCGCGGCGGTAGGCGAATAGGAAGTAAAGACAATGCCTTATCATAGCGCTTAGCTAATTGCACACGTCGTTGGTGAAAACGGTCTAACTTGCCCAGTTGATGGATACCAATGGCTGCTGCAATATCAGTCATATTGTATTTAAACCCTGGGGCAACGACTTCATAATACCAAGCTGGTGTTTTAGAATGGTAGCGGTCAAATGCATCTTGGTTGATGCCATGTAAACGCATCACTTGACAGCGTTTTAACAAGGTGGGATCGCGCGTGACAATCATGCCGCCTTCCCCAGTAGTCATGGTTTTGGTAGCATAAAAACTAAAAACCGTGGCGTCGCTTTGTAGTGCCCCGATACGTTGGTTACAATAAGTCGTTGGCAAAGCGTGTGCAGCATCTTCAACAACACGCAAATGATATTGGTGAGCAATGGATAAAATTGCATCCATCTGGCAAGCTAGACCTGCAAAATGCACGGGAATGATAGCACGCGTTTTCGGGGTAATTGCTTTGATAATAGCCTGTGGATCGATATTATAAGTATCTGGATCAACATCCACGATTACGGGGCGAGCACCCAAATAGTGAACCACTTCTGCTGTGCTGGTGAAGGTGTAAGAGGGCACGATCACTTCATCACCTGTTTTAATGCCAATTGCTTCCAAGACCAAATGGAGTCCAGCTGTTGCAGAGTTAACGGCAACAGCCTGCACATTGCTACCAATATATTGCGCAAAGTCTGCCTCGAATTGCTTTGTTTTCATGCCTGTTGTAATCCAACCGGAACGCAAAGTATCAACGACTTCACGGATTTCTTCTTCACCAATATCAGGCCAAGCAAAACGCAAAAATGAAATTGATTTAATCGGATGGTTCATGGCAACTCAACGAGGCTCTTTGCAAAGACAGCTGTTTATTGTGGTGAGGCTGTTATTTTATCATCCAACTTTACAGGATGTATCGCTTTTTAAGGCATGACCATAAACTAGCCAATACCAATAGACCGATGCATAAAGCGAGTACAGGGTAGTCACCATAGTGCATGTAAGGCGTCCATCCTGTATAGCCTTGTGCTTGACCTACTAACACGGTTTTTTTATCAGTAGGTACCATTACAGCGATCTGTCCTTTAGGCGTAATGATAGCTGTTCGGCCAGTATTTGTCGCACGCAACATAAATCGCCCATTTTCCAGTGCGCGTGCCTGAGATAATTGTAAATGTTGATCCAAACCGATGCTGTGTGGGCCAAACCAAGCCAAATTGCTAAGGTTAGCAAGCATAGTGGATTGCCGTGCCATGTGGATTAATTCTTCCCCGAAGCTGTCTTCATAACAGATATTAAAAGCGATGCGCTGTGTAGCCAGTGCAAGCGGTGTTTGGTGATCATTGCCTGGAAGTGTTTGGCTAGCACATTTTTTGATCTGCCGATACAATTTTTCTGTAAATGACCAAGGGGCATACTCGCCAAATGGTACCAAGTGGCGTTTGGCATATATTGCTTGTGTATCGAGTGACATGACTGTATTGAAAATATGTGAACTACGAGGTGCGCCACGTAATACGCCAAGTGCAATAGACATATGGCGATAACTGGCTAGTTGTTTGAGGTGATCAATATAACCCAATGGTAGGTGCTCAAAGTCAGTCAGAAAAAGCGATTCTGGAAAAATCATCAAGTCTGCTTGTGTTGCCTCAATTTGCTGTTGGTACAAATTGAGCGTGGCATAAAACATTGCCGGATCCTGCTTGAGTTGTTGTGGCACATTACTTTGTGCTAAGGCAACTCTTATCGGTTGACCAACTGGGGTTGTCCAAGCCCAATTTTTCATGAGCATAGCTTGGAAATTGCCCAGCAACAATCCGCTAGTCAATACCACAGCAACCTTATATGAGGGTTTTAAACTGAGCAGGATGAGTATGCCAGTACTGATCATTAAAAAAAGCGTGACGCCATGTATGCCGAGTAGGGGTGTTATGCCAGACAATGAGCCCTCAGCAATTTGTGTCAGTCCCATTTCTCCCCAAGGAAACCCGGTTAATATTTTGCCACGTAACCATTCGGTAAGAGTCCATGTTGCAGGAAATACCATTAACCAACGCCAATATTTTTGTGTAGTAACGCGACAAGTTATCCATAATGCAATTGCCGGGTAACAGGCTATGTACATGACAAAGGCGCTCATCGCTAATAAGGTCACGGTGAAAGATAATTGCGCAATGATCAGTAGGCTGTAATAAATCCAGCCAAAACAAGCACCATAAGCGGCCAATCCCCATAAATAACCATATCGAAAGGCGTGTCCGGGCTGTTTTTGGATAAATCGGAGTGGCATAAAAAGGCTTAAAGGAGCCAGCCAATAATGTCGAAAAGGTGCGAGCGCAAAAACCAACAGTAGGCCAGATAAGGCGATACATAAAGGTGGATAGAGTGTGCGTAGCCAAGCCACGAGTCGAGGGTAATGGCTCATCCAACGAACCATTGTAGACGATAAACTCATAGAGCGATCTTTTAGCTTGGATGTATAAGCGTCCATGATAGCGCGCTTGGGCGTCTCATGTCTGATTCACAGGTAGCGTGTC
This sequence comes from Neisseriales bacterium, assembly GCA_016699915.1. Taxonomy (NCBI): domain Bacteria; kingdom Pseudomonadati; phylum Pseudomonadota; class Betaproteobacteria; order Neisseriales; species Neisseriales bacterium. Next base: position 285,436 of record CP064990.1, read on the forward strand.
ATGGGTAATATAGGGGTGCTGATAGCCTAATTTTTGTAGGATACGGTATTCCAATTGCAGCATCAGGGCAGCTGCTTTTTGGTTGGCTTCATGGTGATAGCCTTGCAAGTGTAACATACCATGTATTATCAGCAGTGCATAGTAAGCGTGTAACGGCTGTTGTTGTTGAGCAGCTTCCTTGACGACAAGTGGCGTACATAATACCAAGTCGCCGATCAGGATATTATGGCTATGTACGCTATTTGGTGTGGCTTCACTTAACGAAAAAGATAGTACATTAGTTGGATAATTTTGATGTCGCCACCTTTGATTCAAGGCACTACTTTGTTCCGCATCTGTCAACATGACGCCAATATATGCTTGGCGAATATGTGGCATTAAAGCGCTTTGGATAATTTTACGCAGTTGTTTAGTCGTAGGATGCGGTGGACAAAAACCGCTAACGCTTAATGACAGCCGATGGATCCATTGCTCCTTTAATGGGCTTTTTCTGGCCTTTTTCATGATGTCGTCATGCTGTTTAATGATCGTGTAGGCGGTTTGTTATCCAACGAAAATACAGGCACGCTTCCCAAAAAAGAGGACAATGCGACCTGCCTCCAAGTACAATAAGACCTGATTAACCATCTTTTTATGGGTTGCAAGGGTATGCAAACAGGCAATATGATTGTCATCACAGGTCCTTCTGGTGCTGGCAAAACAACTCTTGTACAGGCGCTACTGGATGCAGATCCTCATGTTTGTTTGTCTGTCTCGTATACTTCGCGACCGCCTCGCATCAACGAAGTGAACGGACAACACTATCATTTTATTACGAAAGCTATTTTTGAGACATATATTGCCCAAGGTGAATTTATTGAGTATGCCACGATTCATAATCATTATTACGGTACCAGTCGGCGTTGGATACAGCAACAGTTAAACCATCATACCTTTGATATTTTGCTTGAAATTGATTATCAGGGATTAATTCAAGTACGCTCCATGTTTCCGCAAGCTGTCAGCGTTTTAGTTTTGCCGCCTACTTTATCTACATTGTCAACACGTTTGCAGCAACGTAATACGGAGTCTTCAGAGGCGATTACCCATCGCCTAGCCCGTGCTATCAAGGAAATCGATATATTATCTTGCTGTGACTACTTTATCGTGAATCACGATATTCAGCAAGCTACGCATGATCTTATGCATATTGTGCAAGCTGAGCGCTTAAAAATGGTACGTTGTGAGGATGTGTTACAGCAAATACTGCAAAACCATACCGCCTAACAACCGTAAAAGATAGGTAAGGCAGGCCAATGACTATCGTGGCTTTTTTTGTATCACAATGCGGTGCGTTTGTTGTTTTGTATTAGCCTCAGATACCAGTAAACGATGACCAGTTTGGTGACAAAATGCTGCCAGATCATCCGGTGCGTTGGGGTCGTCAACGGTGATCTCTAATAGCATATCTGCTGTCATATTGGCCAAGGCTTTTTTAACCTGTAAAACAGGCAATGGACAGCGTAACCCAGTCAGTGATAGGTGCTGTACAGAAGACGACATACATATCCTTTTCAAGGTCATCATGCTGACTTAACCAATAGATTGTGCTAATCCCTGCATCAACCTTCAATCAACTCGGTTACAATAGCACAAACCGCAATAGGTGGCTTGTTTGTATGGTGAGGTGTTATGTTGCTTAACGATACAACAACTTCTCGACTCAATCTTATTCGACACATGGCTGACCAAGCCTTCTCGCGTTCTGCTGGCGCTCCGTTAGTTGGTGGCAATCATATCGAATTATTATTTGATAGCACACAAAATTTTCCTGCTTGGGAAAGAGCGATTACCCAAGCCCAACACCATATTTTTATTGAGATGTATATATTCTCAAATGGCAGATTTGGTTGCCATTTGCGGGATTTATTGATTAAAAAAGCAACCGAAGGCATAGCAATTTATCTTTTATATGATTGGTTTGGTTCATGCTACGAACATTATTTTGGTTTTTTTAAGCCTTTGCAAAAAGCAGGAGTGCATGTTCGCGTGTTTAATAAACCCTCAACCAATCGTATTTTGCAACTTTTGCAGCGTGATCACCGCAAACTCATCATTATTGATGGCCATACAGCTTTTGTGTCTGGACTATGCATTTCAAGCTTATGGGAGAGCCATGCATCAGGATCCACAAAAGTATGGCGCGATACGGGCACAAAACTGACGGGACCTATTGTAGCCGACGCTGTAGCTGCTTTTGCGGACAGTTGGAGCCGGTGTGGTGTACCACTTACCGAAAACCTGAAAAATATACAAACCATGCCTTGTGGATCGGTTCAAGCGCGACTCATTGCCACAACACCCGATACGGTGAGTATGATGCGACTTGATGTATTAATTGCCAGTATTGCAAGGCATACTTTATGGATTACGGATGCTTATTTTATGGGTAGTGGTCTTTATATTAGCGCCTTAAAACATGCCGCAAGAGATGGTGTTGATGTGCGGATTTTAGTGCCACGCTCTTCGGATATTGGATGGATTGCTACCATTTCACGAACGTTATATCGTCCGCTCATTGAGTCAGGGGTTCGTGTGTTTGAATGGAACGGCGCCATGATGCACGCTAAAACGGCTGTGGCTGACTTTAGGTGGTCAAGAATTGGGTCAACTAATTTGAACTTATTTAGTTGGCTTGCGAATCGTGAATTAGATGTTTCTATTGAAGACGAATTACTTTCTACAGAAATGGCTACGCGTTTTTTGGACGATCTGAACAATGCCACAGAAATTGTATTGTCCGGATCAAGCCATCGCCTTAACCTTGCTTTGCCACGTCAGCACGAAGCGCCTTCATTCATGCCATTACGCGGTCGAAGCGTTGCAAGTGCCAATGCTGTGGCTCGCCAAATTGTACGCATTAAAGATGTTTTGGGGGTGGTTGCAAGTGATACAAGAGCCGTTGAGAGTAGTGAAGCTCCTTCTTTTTTATTGATAGGGTTGTTTTTATGTTTGTTGGCTATGTTAATTGGCTGGTTTCCTCGCTTCATTGCTTGGCCATTGGCAGTTCTTATCGGTATATCAGGACTAGCGACGACGGTGCGATCCGTTATGCTGTATCGGGAACGTAGGCATCAGCGATCTTCAAAGTAACCTGCTCGTGGCTGTGGTGACAAATCCTTCTAGTTTAGTGTGCGGCTTCCCAATTATTGCCGGTTCCTACCCGAGCGACTAATGGGATTCTTAATTTTGCCACACCAGCAAAGAGGTGCGGCAATATGTTTTGCATCGCCTCTAACTCTGCTTCAGGTACCTCCACTACCAATTCATCATGTACCTGCATGATCAGCCGGGATCTCATGTGATAGTTTTGCAACCATTTTTGTACAGCGATCATGGCTAATTTCATTAAATCGGCTGCTGTGCCTTGTATGGGTGCATTAATAGCAGCGCGTTCGGCACGCGTACGACGATTGTAGTTTGCTGAATCAAAATTGGTTTGATAAATACGTCGCCCGAATAACGTATCAACATAGCCATGTGTAGCGGCTTGTTTTTTTGTTTTTTCCATATACATGGCAACTTTCGGATAACGTATAAAGTAGCGATCAATAAACTCTTTGGCTTGTGCTTGTTCAATATGTAGTTGTTGAGCCAGCCCATAGGCACTCATACCATAGATTAAACCGAAGTTAATACCTTTAGCATAATTACGTTGTGCTTTGGTGACAGATGTAACAGGAATACCAAATATTTCACTAGCAGTTGCTTCGTGAATATCTTGTTCCCGAATGAAGGCTTCACACAGATTATTGTCTTCCGATAGATGCGCCATGATGCGTAGCTCAATTTGCGAGTAGTCAGCTGATACAATAAAAAAACCATCAGGCGCGATGAATGCTTCTCTTACGCGACGACCAGCAGTGGTTTTAACCGGAATATTTTGTAAATTTGGATCATTACTTGCCAAGCGCCCTGTTACAACGACGGCTTGTGCATAATTGGTATGAATGCGTCCGGTTTTGGGATGAATTAATAAAGGCAGTTTATCGGTATAAGTGGATTTAATTTTAGCAAGCGTTCGATATTCTAGGATGCGTTTAGCAATGGGGTAGTCAAGCGCTAGTTTTTCAAGAGCTGATTCATTGGTGGAATAGTCACCAGTTGGTGTTTTTTTAAGCCCTGTTGTTGCGATACCGAGTTTGTCAAATAGGATAACTTGTAGTTGTTTGGGAGAATTGATATTAAAAGGTTGTTGTGCTAAGTCATGAATTTGTTTTTCTAAATCAAGCATCTGTTCGCCTAATTCATGGCTTTGTAAGGCAAGTTGTGTTTTATCTATAAGGACGCCATTACGCTCCATCGCAAATAAAATATCGGATATAGGTAATTCAATATTGTGGTAGAGCGCCTGTTGCATTGGCAATAATTTAGGCTTGAAAATGTGACAAAGCCGCAAAGTTATATCAGCATCTTCCGCTGCGTATGCTGTGGCCTTATCAATTGGTACAGCGGAAAAAGCAATTTTTTTTGCTCCTTTGCCACAAAGGGTTTCATAGGGGATAGTTTGATAATGCAAATGGCGTTTTGCTAATGCATCAAGATTATGTGGTAGGTGGCTTTCTAGGACATAGGAAGCTAGTAAGGTGTCTTCTGCAATACCTTGCAGCGTGATGCCATGGTTAGCTAATACATGTCGATCATATTTGAGATGTTGTCCTACTTTTTTGTGCAGAGGGCTTTCTAGCCAAGGTTTTAATTGATTTAAGGTACTATCCAGTGCAAGTTGTGGTGGAGCATCTGTATATTGATGCATCAGAGGCAGATAATACGCTTCATGGGTGTGATAGCTAAAACTCATACCAACCAACTGTGCCGACAAGGGATTTAGGCTGGTTGATTCAGTATCGAATCCGACAAGATCTGCTTGCATTAAATCGGTCAGTAATGTGGACAATGCTTCTTGTGTTAGGATGCACTGATAGGATGTTGATGGAATATCCGTAGCATGAGAAATAGTCTGTTCGGGTGGCTGGATTTTAGCTAATAGTGACTGAAAACCATGTTGTTGGAATAGTGTTGCCAATGCTTTATAGTCAGGTGGCTGACGATTGAGACTATCCATGCCATGGGGTAGTACCGCGGATAGGTCTATATCGCATTGGATGGTAATGAGTCGCTGAAAAAGGGGTAACTGAGTTAGCGTTTTACGTAGCGCGTTTCCGACAGCACCTTCAATAGACGATGCAGCGTTTATAATACCCTGTAAATTGCCGTAAGTTTTGAGCCACTTGATCGCGGTTTTAGGCCCACATTGCGGAACGCCTGGAATGTTATCTGCTGTGTCGCCAATAAGCGTAAGATAGTCAACGATCTGTTCAGGTAAAACGCCAAATTTTTTCTCAATACCGGCCTTGTCCAACTGTTCCGCATGCATTGTATTGATCAAAGAGACTTGTGGATTAACAAGTTGCGCAAAATCTTTGTCGCTTGTTGCAATAATTACTTGCCATCCCAATGCGGTTGCTTGTCTGGTTAATGTACCAATCACATCGTCTGCTTCGACATGGGGCAAGGTAATCACTGGCCAACCCATCGTAGAGACTAAATGATGTACGGGTGCAATTTGAACCACTAAGTCACTTGGCATAGCCGCCCGCTGGGCTTTGTAGGGCGGGTATAGTTCGTGGCGAAACGTTTTTCCCCATGTATCAAATACACAAGCACTGTGGTCAAATGCTATCGTTTGTGATAGTTGTTGTAGCATGTTAACGATACCGTACAATGCACCTGTTGGTTCATGATCAGGTGAACGTAAATCGGGCATCGCATAAAATGCTCGGTATAAATAGGAAGAACCGTCAATAAGGAGCAGAGTGTGCATAATAGGTGATTATAAAATTGGTAAGGATCGCTGTACCAGTGATACATTGTTTAGTTACTATACCCCACTTTAACGGTTCATATTGATGACAGGTTAGTATTCATGTCAGTTTACACCAGTGTGTTATCAGAAGAGCTTGTCAAATGGCTGGATTCTTACGAATTATCTGGCTCAGTGCTACTTGAGCCTATTTTAGAAGGCATTACCAACTCTAATTATTTTGTCATATTGCCTGACCGAAAGCTCGTGCTAACCTTGTTTGAGGTTATTACACAAAAAGAGGCTGTATTTTATCTTAAGTTGATGCATTATTTGACTTCACAAGGTGTGCCATGCCCCCTGCCTTTAAAAGATAAATGGGGGCATTTTGTTTCCATGCTTGCCAATAAACCTGCCTGCCTAGTGACTTATTTACCGGGTAAAGCAGTGGATCAACCTAGTGTTGCGCAATGTCAAGCTGTGGGTAAGCAGTTAGCAGCAATGCATATCACAGGCCAAGCTTTTCCCCATCGCATGATCAATTCTCGAGGGCTGGCTTGGTGGAATCAGACTGCTCAGCGTCTTTATCCATTGTTATCAACCAGTGATGCCAAACTACTTTGCGAAGAAATTGATTTTCAAAATGAACACCAAGCATTGGCGCTTCCAAAAGGTATTATCCATACTGACCTTTTTAAAGATAATGTATTGATGGATCAAGACCAAGTGGCTGGATTCATTGATTTTTATTATGCTTGTTACGATTATTTGCTTTATGACATCGCTATTACGCTTAATAGCTGGGCTGGTTTACCAACAGGTGATATTGATGAAAAAAAAGCACAAGCACTCTTAAAAGGTTATCAAAGCGTACGAACCTTACATCAAGCAGAAATAAAGGCTTTGCCAGCTATGTTACGTGCTGCTGCTTTACGTTTTTGGTTGTCGCGTTTACACGATGCGTTTTACCCGATGCCCGGTGAGATGACTCATACCAAAGATCCCACAATTTTTCGTTTCATGCTATGCAAGCATCGTTTACGTAGCAAGTTTTGGCTGTGAGATACTTTCTTTAACACTGTTTAATGGATTTTGAATATTACGATGATGACCATGGCTGACTTTTGAAATGACCAGTAAAGAAAAAACACCCACCAAATCAGCGTGCGGTTATTTTTTACATTTTTCTAACCTTTTTCAAAAATACTCAAAATCACATGAGTGAAAAATAAATATAAAACAGAAAAAATAAAAAATCCCCCATCTTGTTTTTATCGTCTATTGCATTATGTATGTGAACCAGTAAAGTAATAGCATAAGTGTAGAAAGTTGCAAATAAAATACAGATCTTTTAAAAGTCTATTTCACTGTTCCTTTTTTTTAATAATCTATTTTGCTACTAATCCAATCCGATCCTGCTTTTCGCTGACAAAGCCGAAAAAACTTTCATGACAACTGAAAATTTGACCAGCAATTTTAAATGTGTCAAGGTGATACAGGGAAACTGCAAAAAATATTTCAAGCTATACAACACTTCAATCAACATATTCCATTACTTGAAATAATTAGGGTACAGTAGTGGTATGATTGTATACCTACTTTGGTTTATATTTTTTTAGTGAAAGGTTATATGATTATGGCACATCAATTACCCGCTCTTTCTTATTCGTTGGATGGGTTAGCCCCCATACTTTCCAAAGAGACATTGGAATATCACTATGGCAAACATCATCAAACATATGTTACTAATCTCAATAATATGATTAAAGGCACGGAATTTGAAAACGCGAGTCTAATAGATATTATTAAGCAATCATCGGGCGCTGTATTTAATAATGCTGCACAAATCTGGAATCATAATTTTTATTGGAATAGTGTTTGTCCTAAAACAGGCAGTGGTGTTCCATTTGGTCAGCTTTTTATTGCTATTGAAGCAAGATGGGGCTCTTTTGAGGGTTTTAAGCAAGCATTTAATGCCTGTGCACTGGGTACGTTTGGTTCTGGATGGGCGTGGCTTGTCAAAAATCCAGATGGCAAATTAGATCTGTTGTCTACTTCAAATGCAAATACGCCACTTACTACAGACAAAAAGCCTTTATTGACTTGCGACGTGTGGGAGCATGCCTATTACATTGATTATCGTAATAGCCGACAAAATTATCTTGAAGCTTTTTGGCAAATTGTTAATTGGGATTTTGCAGAGCGTAATTTTTCTCTTTAAATATTTGTTGTTGGTATGCCACATGATCCGTCTTAGCAGGTCATGTGGCATCATGTTTAAGTATCCTTTGTTCATTTTACTAAGTATTTGGCATGTATAGTATGGATCCATTGGAAGTTAAAAAATTCGATCAATTAGCCCATGATTGGTGGGATCCATCTGGTGTTTTTTGTACGCTGCACACTCTTAATCCAGTGCGCTTGCAATATATGCAACGTTTTGTAAGTTGGTCGAATAAAACCGTATTGGATGTTGGATGCGGTGGTGGTATCTTGTCAGAAGCCATGGCTACACAGGGCGCCAGAGTAACTGGTATTGATTTATCCAGGTCATCCATTGCCGTGGCAAAACGCCATAGCCGAAAGATGACAAATTCTATTGATTACCGGTGTATGGCAGTTGAAACATTGCTTAAGATCATGCCAAAGTCTTTTGATATTGTGGTTTGTATGGAAATGTTGGAGCACACAACCGAACCACAGCATGTGGTACAGGCATGTGCTCGTTTGACCAAACCAAATGGTTGGGTATTTTTTTCAACAATTAACCGCAATTTGCCTGCATATTTGGGTGCTGTACTGGTTGCTGAATATGTGCTTGGATTATTGCCAAAGGGCATGCATCGCTATGAGCGTTTCATTACTCCTGCTGAGTTAATGGATATGGTACGCAATACGAGTTCACTCATATTGCAAAACTTATCCGGTTTATTTTACAATCCCTTTAGTCGGTATTGTCGTTTTACCGAACGACCTACCATCAATTATTTTGCAGCATTAAAGAATGGTAAATAATCTCATTATATTAAAAGATTGATTGTCCTTTTTAGCTTCTTACCCCCTGACTTAATCCCATTTCTCCCTTAAACACTTGATCTTGGTTTAATAAGATTTGCTGAAGGTTCGCTTTGATACGCATCACGGAAGATACGCCATGCTGTAATTGATAGTCTAGATTGACTTGTGTTGAAAATGGTACAGCAATGCAGTTTGTAAACATAATTGATCGCTCGTAGTATAAGTGAACTCACCTTGTGTGCAGAAGTCCTCTAGAATGGATGGAGCAATCAGGGTAAAGGTTGTATGTTCTTGGTATTGTTTTCAATAACGGTGATATGGCTCGATGATCCAAAACCATAGTCTAAGGCAACGCAGGAAATCAAGGTACCCAACTTGCTTGGCAATAGAATAATCCAACGTGCCTTTGTAAAACTGCGCTGATGAAGTGTTTGTTTTGCTAAAAGGTATCCTTATAGTGCCGATAGCCTAAATCAAAAGTAGGGCTAAAGGTTAAAACCACAAACATTTTTTCCAATTTTTTCCTCAAAGCACTCAAAGCAGTAATGCTACAACCAATCACCAATAAGTTACCCATTAATATCAGATAAATAATTTTAATTACTAATGAAGTTTTTCGAGGAAAGGGGTCATTAATAAAAAAAACTTTGGTAGCGTGGGAGTATAGTAATTTTACAGCCTCTTTTATAAGCGATTGGTAGCTGATTGTACAATGCAGTTAGGCACGCTGCTGATAGATCCAGCGCCCATTGTTACCACGACATCATTTGCTTCCACCATATCCAATATTTGATCGGGGATTGCTCGGATGGATTCGATAAAAAGTGGCTCAACTTTACCTGCCACGCGAATCGCTCTTGCTAAGGCTCGGCTATCCGACGCAATAAGTGGCATTTCGCCTGCCGCATATACTTCAGTTAATATCAAAATATCGGTACGTGACAACACGTGCACGAAATCTTCGAATAAATCTCGTGTACGTGTATAGCGGTGCGGCTGAAAAATTAGGATTAAACGTCTGCCAACAAAAGCATGCCGAAGCGCTAAAATAGTTGCCGAAATTTCAGTAGGATGATGACTATAATCATCGATCAACGTAAAATACCCGTTGTGAACTGGTAAGTTGCCATAGGATTGAAAACGTCTACCCACTCCTGAGAAGCTTTCAAGCCCAATTTTAATGATCTGTTCATCAACGCCACACTCTAAACCCACTGCAACGGCTGCTAGTGCATTCAGTATATTATGGTGCCCTGGCATATTGAGTGTTACAGGAAAACAGGGATCTTTTTGGTTGTCAAATAGACCTTGTATTACTACATCAAAACGTGTTTGCATACCTATTGTACGGATATTTTTTGCACATAAATTCGCTTGGCTATCTATACCATAAGTTGTGATCGGTTTTGCTATACTGGGTAATATTGATTGAATATGTGGATCATCTAAACAGAGTATTGCGCGTCCATAAAATGGCAAACGGTTCAAAAAATCAATAAAAGCTTGTTTGAGTTTATCAAAATCATGGTGATAGGTTGCCATGTGATCTGAATCAATGTTTGTTACAACAGCAATAACTGGCGTTAAATATAAAAACGATGCATCCGATTCATCCGCTTCCACTAACATAAATTCTCCAAGCCCTAACTGTGCATTGGACCCAGCTGCCAACAGTTTTCCACCAATGATGAAAGTCGGATCCAAATTGGCTGCTGCTAATACCGACGCGGCCAGACTGGTAGTTGTTGTTTTGCCATGCGTGCCTGCAATCGCAATGCCCTGCTTAAAACGCATTAATTCGGCTAACATCATGGCGCGTGGTACAACGGGAATGTGTGCATGGATTGCTGCGCATAATTCAGGATTAGTTGGCTCAATAGCGCTAGACACCACAACTACATCCGTAGGTTCCAAAAGTGTTGTTCGATGACCAATCACAATGTGAGCGCCCATTTTAATCAACCGCCCAACCAATGGACTATCTGAAATATCCGAACCCGATATGGTATAACCCAGCTTTAGCAATACTTCAGCAATGCCGGACATGCCAATACCACCGATGCCGATAAAATGGATATGTTTAATTTTATGTTTCATCATCAAAACTTTGTAATTAACTAAAGCGCTCTGTCATCTTTATCTGATTTTGCAATATCAACCAAGCATCGCTTAGCCTTTTTTCTAAGGCGGTAATAAGGATTCACAAATATCGGCGATGCGCTCGCACGCATTGATTGAGGCAATGCTACGTGCCGCATTGGCCATTTTTAGGCATTGTGCTCGGGTTAGTTTGTTGAGCCATTGCGCCACATTGTGTGGTGAAAATTCTCTCTGCGGTACAATATGCGCCGCACCTGCAAGAGACAGTAATTGGGCGTTACGTGTTTGGTGATCATCTGCTGCAAAAGGATAGGGCACCAATAAACTCCCTACCCCTGCTGCCGCTAATTCTGCAACAGTTAATGCACCTGCTCGACATAACACAATATCAGCTTTGGCGTACTCATCTGCAATATGATCAATAAAAGCACGGCAGTCTGCCTCAATGTTCAATTGTGCATAGCGATTATTGAGCGCATCAATTTGTTGAACACCTGCCTGATGTACAACATGTAAACGTTGCGCGTCAGGCAATAATAAGGCAAGCGCTTGCGGCAAAACGTCATTGAATATTTGAGCTCCTAAACTACCGCCGATCACCAGTAGGCGCAAAGCGCCTTCCCTAGCCTGAAAACGCTTGTCTGGATTGGGCAGTCTTGCAATAGCTGATCTAACCGGATTACCCACGCAACCTTCAGGGTCAGAAAATACGCCTGGGAAAGCATATAACGTGCGATGGGCAAAATAAGATAATACTTTGTTAGTCAAGCCAGCAACGGCATTTTGTTCGTGAATCACGAGGGGCTTACCCATTAAACGTACTGCAACAGCACCTGGAAATGCCGCATACCCGCCAAAACCAATGGCTACATCAAATGGGCGTTTGATAAAAAGCTTTTGTGCATCGTAAATTGCTCGCGCAACAGTAAATGGTGCGAGACATTGTCGCATCAAACCATTGCCTCGTAAGCCGTGAATTGTGATGGTTTCTAGTTCAATACCATGCTGAGGGATCAGATGATTTTCCATTCCCATTTTGCTACCCAGCCATACCGTTTTCCAGCCACGATTACGTAATGTTTCGGCAACCGCTAAACCAGGAAAAATATGTCCACCAGTGCCACCCGCCATAATCATCGCCGTGTAGGTTTTCATGATGAAACCTTGTAGTATCCATGCATAATGCGTTTATTTTCCCAATCCACCCTCAATACTATACAAAGCGCCACTAAATTAGCAACGAGAGCTGATCCACCAAATGACATCAATGGCATCGTCATACCTTTTGTTGGCAAAATTCCCATGCTAACGCCCATATTAAGAAACGCTTGTAACCCAATCCAAATACCAATGCCCTTAGCAACCAAAGCACCATAATAACGCTCTAGCTTTCTGGCTTGTTCTCCAATACGAAAAGTGCGCCATACAATCCATGCATAAGTTGTAATCAGCAAGCAAACCCCAATCACACCAAATTCTTCAGCAATGACAGCCATAATAAAATCCGTATGTGGTTCAGGTAAATACGCTAATTTTTGTATCCCACCACCTAATCCCATGCCAGACCACTTGCCTAATCCAAAGGCAATAAGCGAGTTGGTTAACTGATAACCCTTATCATAAGGGTCATCAAAAGGCGCAATAAATCCTAATACCCGACGCATCCGATAAGGTTCAATCAGGATAAGCAAAATTAATGTCACGAGTGCCAACAGTATTGAACCACTAAATACCCAACCATTTACACCGCCTAAAAATAGTAAACAAAAGATGATGACTATAATAACAACCAATGCACCAAAATCAGGTTCGAGTAAGAGTAATACCCCAATAAGCAACATCGGCGCAATGGCTGGCAAAAACCCTCTTTGGATATTATCCAATACCGTTTGTTTTCGTATCAAATAACTTGCTGTATAAAGAACACAAGCAAATTTCATCAATTCAGAAGGCTGAATGTGAAACCACAATAATGTTATCCAACGACGTGAACCATTGACTGTGTGCCCGATACCTGGCACCAAAACCAATACAAGCAATAACAACGCAACGCCAAAAATAGGCGTTGCGTATTGTTCCCAAATCCGTAATGGTACGCAAAACGCAATCCAACCGATGGTCATTGCTATGACAATGGACACGGCATGGTAATATAGGTAGTAGTAAGGATTACCAGTATGAGAAAAATGTTCAGCAACAGCAATTGAGGCAGAATACACCATCGTTAGGCTAAATAACAAAAGACCAAGCACAACAAAAGTCAGGGCTTCATCATATTTTTTAGTGTGGACAAGTGGTGGTTTTGTCCATATTTTTTTTAGCAGGTTGTACATATCGGTTTCAGGGATGACACCGCATCACGGAAGACTTGTGCACGATGGGCATAGTTATTAAACATATCAAAACTAGCACAAGCAGGAGAAAGAAGAACCGTATCACCCGCTTTGGCTAAGTTGGTAGCTACCCATGTTGCTTCTTCCAATGTTTGGCAATGTTGAATAGGTAAGCGAAGCCCTGCAATGGCTTCATGAATCTTCTGCGCATCTTCTCCAATTAATACAACCGCTCTGCCGACCTTTTGCAATGCGTTGTTGAGTAGGGAAAAGTCCTGCATTTTGCCTGCTCCTCCTGCGATCAGCACCACCTTTTTTGGCATACTCAATAGTGCCGCTTCGGTAGCAGCAACGTTGGTACCTTTTGAGTCATCAATGTAAGTTATCCCATTGATTTGATCAACCCGTTCAATGCGATGTGGCAAACCGCGAAAAGTTTTGAGACCAGTAAGTAATGGCGCACGAGGCAAGCGTAGTGCCTCACACAACGCTAAAGCAGCCAAAGCATTAGCCGCGTTATGTTTACCCAGCATTAGCAGTGCTTGCGTTGATAATAGAGATATGCCATCTGCTATGAGCACATCCCCTGCTGATACATGATAGTCCGCGTTTTGCCGCAGAGAAAATTGACGGATAACCCGCCCTTTTCTTTGCATCGCAAGACATAATGGGTCATCGGCATTAATTACCTGTACGCCTTGTCCATTAAAGATATGTGCTTTACTTGCCGCATAATGTAATAAGTCAGGATATCGATCAAGGTGATCTTCAGCAATATTCAACACAACTGCTGCATCAGCGTTTAAGGACTGTGTGACATCCAACTGAAAACTTGATAGTTCCAATACCCAATATGCTGGCATTCTGCCTTGCAGTTCTTTATCCCACAATGCCTTCAATATCGGCAACCCAATATTGCCTGCAACGACTGTATCACACTGGCAAATCCGACAGAGATGACCCACCCATTCTGTAACCGTACTTTTACCGTTTGAACCTGTAATTGCAATTACTTTTCCCGAAACATGATGCGAAAAAAGCCGTGCAAATAATTCAATATCGCCAAGAATGCTACCACCTTTTTGGCGAAAAGCCATGATATCTGGGTTAGCAAGCGGCACCCCTGGACTAACAAGCACATAATCGGCTTGTTGCCAGTAACGATCTGCTAAGCGTTCTGTGTAAAGTGGTACGTTGGGTAATAACTGGGCAAATAACTCGCCTTTTGCTGGTATTTTTTGGTGATCAAACGCTACGACCTCTGCACCATGTTGTACGAGGTAAAAAGCACTTGCTAAGCCTGTATCTCCTAAACCCAGTACAATAAATTTTTTTCCAGCAAGCATGATTTATCGCAGTTTTAATGTTGTTAAACCGATTAGCACCAAAATCATGGTGATAATCCAAAAACGGACTACAATTTGTGTTTCTGTCCATCCCTTTAACTCATAGTGATGGTGTAAGGGTGCCATTTTAAAGATACGGCGACCCGTCAATTTAAAAGCGGTTACTTGTAAAACAACAGAAACCGCTTCTATTACAAATAATCCACCCATAATCAATAGCACAATTTCCTGACGCACGATCACAGCTACTACGCCTAGTGCAGCACCAAGTGGCAATGCGCCAGTATCGCCCATAAAAACTTGAGCCGGATAAGCGTTAAACCATAAAAATCCCAAACAAGCACCACAGATCGCTGCACAAAAAATTACCACTTCATGTGCGCCGGGCACGAAGGGCAATTGTAGATACTGAGCAAAAACAGTATGCCCTGCAACATAAGCAAATATTGCAAAACCAGCCGAAACTAAGACGACAGGTAGTGTTGCTAATCCGTCTAATCCATCGGTCAGATTAACAGCATTTGATGTACCAACAATCACTAAATAGGTTAATAAAAAAAAACCACAGGCACCCAAAGGATAGTTAATATGCTTGAAAAAAGGCACAATAAATTCGTAGGAGGCAGGTAATTTTGCGGTATAAAAAAGAAATATAGCAGCGACAATAGCCAAAACAGATTGCCAAAACATTTTGGCATAAAATGATAGTCCACTGGTATGGTTATGCTTAATTTTGTGCCAATCATCGTAAAAACCTAATGTACCCATACCAAAGAGTATAGCAAGCAATAAAGCAATATAATGATTCCCTAAGTCAGCCCATAGCAAAGTGCTTACCACAATGCATAACAAAATCAAAGCACCGCCCATGGTTGGTGTGCCCGTCTTGACAAGATGCGATTGTGGGCCATCTGTACGAACAACTTGACCGACCTTAAATAGGGTCAGCTTACCAATGACATGCGTTCCCAATAATAGCGAGATAAAAAGAGCCGTTAAGCAAGCCATAACTGCCCGCAATGTCGTATAGTTTAGTACACCAAGACCGCGTATTTGCCCACCCCATAAATTCGCTAACCATAAAAACATCGCCGTTCACCTAGTGTATCGTTCGTTGGGAAAAATATTGCACGACACGTTCCATTTTCATGGCACGCGAACCCTTGACTAAAACCGTACTTTGTTGATTAATCAATACTTCTAAACCCTGACATAAGGCTTTAATTGTCTCAAAGCAAAGCGCATTTTTGCCAAATGCTTTGGCAGCGCTTTGTGATAAAGTACCCAGTGTCAGTAGGTAATCGATCCCTTTTGCTTTGGCATAATATCCAATATCTTCGTGTTGTTGTTCAGCTTTTTCGCCTAATTCAGCCATATCACCCATGACCAAAATACGCGGTGTGCATCCGTTTGATGCTAATACATCAATTGCTGCTTTCATCGAATCCGGGTTAGCATTATAGGTGTCATCAATCCACAATCCACTGGCCATCTGCATACTATTCAAGCGTCCTGGCGTACCTAAAAATAATGATAATCCTTGTGTAATGGTCAACAAAGGAACCTGCATTACGAACGCTGCAGTTGCCGCAGCTAATGCATTATAAATATTATGTGCGCCTGGCATACGAAGCGTTACTGATGATATGCCTTGTGGCGTAACTAGGCTAAAGGTGCTGCTTAGCCCATTTAATTTGATATGGTCAGCATATACATCACCCTGATGTAACCCAAAATGGTAGCAAGTGTGCCCTTGTGCTTTGTGATCAAACAAAGTGGTATAGGGGTCGTCAGCAGGCATAATCGCAATACCAGAGCTATCTAGGTTTTCAAATATTTCAGCTTTTGCTGTTGCAATATCTCGTAGACTTGAAAAACCACCGCTCATGTGCGCATGTCGGGCATTTAAAACCATGGCAATTGTAGGATGAGTCAATTGTGCTAAATAAGCAATTTCCCCCGCATGACTCATGCCCATTTCAATCACCGCATATTGATGAAATGACGTCAAACCCAACAAGGTAAGTGGCAACCCAACATGGTTGTTAAAATTGCCTGGCGTTGCCCATACTGCATCGGCGCTACTTTGCACACTTAAAATTGACGCTAACATATTTTTAACTGTAGTTTTCCCGTTAGACCCGGTAATACCTACAACAGGTATTGCATGTAATTTTCGCCATTGTTGAGCCATACGACCCAATTCATGGTAAGTGTCAGCCACTGGTAATACAAACTTATCAAAGCAAGAGTAGCCTTGATTAACCATCGCACCGATTGCACCTTGTTTGAAGGCTTGTCGAACAAAATCATGGCCATCAACATGCTGTCCTTTTAGCGCGACGAAAAAATCCCCTGTTTGCAATATACGTGTATCCGTAACAATTTTTCTGACAGGCTGATCCCAAGCAATGTGACTACTGACTTGATCATGTGCAATCAAACGCGCAATCCATCCCATCGTCATCATGACTGCGTTCCCTGATACAATAATTGTTCAGCAATGTTAAAATCGGAAAAAGGCAGTTTATGGCCACCGATATCTTGGTGCTGTTCATGACCTTTTCCGGCAATCAGCACAATATCCTTTGCTGTTGCATGACGAATCGCCCACTCAATTGCCAAGGCACGGTCAACTTCAATATGCGACACATGATGCATACCCGATACAATATCTTGCACAATATGTTCTGATACTTCAGTGCGTGGGTTATCACTTGTTACAACAGAAACATCAGCATTTTTTTCAACAACGTGACCCATCATGGGTCGTTTGCCATGGTCTCGATCCCCACCACAGCCAAAGACACAGTACAGCTTGCCCTGTTCTGTCCGTAATTCAGATAATGATTTGAGGGCTGCTTGTAATGCATCGGGTGTGTGTGCGTAATCAATCACCACGAGTGGTTTATTTCCTCCACCCAATCGCTGCATACGACCACAGACTGGCTCCATAAGGCTGAGCACATCACGCGCTTGAGATAATGGCACATCATCCACACACAATGCAGCAAGACAAGCGAGTATATTGGAAATGTTAAAGCGCCCAATCAAGGAATTAGCAAGTTGAATATCACCCCATGGTGTATGAATATCAAGTACCATTCCCCCTTTAGAGACGTGGCAAGCAGTCAGATGAATATCACCTTGTTCCAGACCATATGTTAATAATTGCACAGCTTGTTGCTTAAGTTGTGCAGCTAATTGATAACCAAACTGGTCTGCTACATTAATAATGGCATAACGCAAGCTTTCCCAATAAAATAGCAGGCTTTTTGTGTAACCATAAGCTTGCATAGTTTGATGGTAATCAAGATGATCCCTTGTCAAATTTGTAAAAATCGCTGTTTCAAATGGCACACCATTCACGCGCCCTTGATCTAGAGCATGAGAAGAAACTTCTATTGCTACAACTTTTGCTGATTGATGTGCAAAATGTGCTAATAATTGCTGCATGGTAATTGCGTCCGGCGTCGTATACGTGGTGTTGGACAATTGGCTTAAAAAACCATTACCTACTGTACCGATAAGCGCTGCTTTCTTTTCCAAGATACCATAGGCTTGTGCTAACCAATGTGTAATGGAAGTTTTGCCATTTGTGCCTGTTACGCCGATGATCCGCATGGCTTGGCTAGGATAATGCAATATATCTGCAACAATCATGCCAGCTTGTTGAGCAAGCTGCTTAACAGGCAAGTGATCAACTAACCAATTGGAGTTCCAACAAAAACCAGCATCATCTTCCCAAAAGACAACCGATGCACCTTGTCGAACCGCTTCGGCAATGTAATGTCTACCGTCAGTATGATGACCTTGATAGGCCAAAAAAAGATCACCCTGCTTGACCAATCGGCTATCTGCCGTTACATGATTAACTTTATGGTAAAAAGGTCGGTAACGGGTCAAGTCGCATATCGGTAGCGGTTGTAAGCGACTTTTCACATGCTTCCTTTCTTTGTCAACAAGCTAGTCAGCAACAGTCAGTAGATTATTTATAGACATATCAGGCGCTACGTCAAAACTACGCAAACAGCCATTCATAATGCGCGAAAAAATAGGACCTGCCACTGTTGTGCCGTA